>NZ_DAOUBI010000226.1:0-20985 GCF_034432675.1 Chloroflexus sp.
CGCGTAGACGTGTTGTTGCAATAAGTTTGTGCCTGCGCATCAGCGGCCACGGCCAGCCCCTGCCGGCGGTGGCGATGATGCCGGCACGTGGGCTGGAAGCCAGCGCCACGGGGAGTGCTTGCAGTCCGGCTAACGCAGCGTGCCATGTGGGTAATGCATAGCTCCAGCGGGTGAGGGTGGGGGCGTGTCTGGCGGCACTGGGAGCGCACGCCTCCGGCTCACTCGCCACCTGCCACCAGCTCGTGACAACGATAGCCATTCCGCCTCCGCTGGTTCCCGCCCCCAGTGGGGGTGGGTGAGGGTGGGGGCGTGCCACCGTACCATTGGGACGCAGCACTATCATCCCCGCTTGCCTCTCATCACGCTGGCGCAGCTCCTGCGCACGACGCCAGTTAGTTCATCTCTGATGAACTACCGGCAGCTCATTGGTGGTAAGCCTGGCGGTGTACGGCTACGACAACCTGAATAACACCCAGAGTCTGTCAAGATGTTACACGAGTGACTTTACATAAAAAGCAGAGCGCATTGGTTATGCACTCTGCTGGTTTCATGTGGCACAGTATCAGCGAATGGTGAGTTCCCTACTGGCCGAAGGAGATCGCCGGCAGATAGAGGGTCAACTCCGGGAAGAAGATTAAAATAATAACGATGGTAAGTTGAATTGCAATAAACGGTATGACACCCCGGTAAATATCGATAGTTGTAATGCCTGGAGGTGCAACACCGCGCAGGTAGAAGAGGGCAAAACCGAATGGCGGCGTCAGGAACGAGGTCTGCAAATTAGCGCCGAGCAACACCCCAAACCAGATCAGGTCAAACCCCAGCTCCCTCGCTACCGGTACGAACAGGGGAATGACAATAAAACAGATCTCGAAGAAATCGATGAAAAAGCCTAGTAAGAAAACGATTAGCATGCTAACGATCAGAAAGCCCCAGGCACCACCGGGCAGGTTAGCCATGAGATCGAACACAAACTTATCACCACTCAAGGCTCGAAACACCAGGGTAAATGCGGTTGAGCCAATTAAAATGAAGATAATCATCGTTGTGGCGCGCATTGTGGCATCGCACACCGCAATGAAGTTCTTCCAGGTCAACCGCCGATTAGCAGCCGCCAGCAACGTTGCGCCAAGTGCGCCAACGGCACCCGCCTCTGTTGCCGTCGAAATACCGAAGAAGATAGAACCGAGGACGGCGACAATGAGTAGGAGCGGGGGAATCATCACCTGCACCACTCGTTTCGCCAGAGCTTCACCACTGATCGAACGAGCCGATAGCGGAAGCGCCGGAGCCATTTCTGGCTTCAGTAAGGCGACAATCCAACAATAAAAGGCCAATGCCGCTGCCAGTAAAAGACCTGGTATCAATGAGCCAAGAAAGAGTTTGCCAACTGAAACACCAATCTGGTCGCCGAGAACCACCAAAACGACCGAAGGCGGAATAATCTGACCCAGTGTACCGGCAGCACAAATCACTCCACAAGCCAGCTCTTTATTATAGTTGTAGCGCAACATGATGGGCAGTGAAATCAATCCCATCGCTACTACTGTTGCTGCAACAACGCCGGTAGTTGCTGCCAGTAAAGCACCTACAACCACAACCGCAATTGCCAAACCACCCCGCACCGGTCCGAATAGAATTCCCATCGTATCGAGTAAGTCCTCTGCCAGACCAGATTTTTCCAGCATTGAGCCGAGGAAGATAAAGTAAGGGATTGCCAGCAGGGTGTAATTTGACATCACGTTGAAGATACGTGATGGCATTGCCCGAATAATGATAGGATCAAAGATGCCAAGTGAAACACCGATAATACCGAAGACAATCGCTGTTGCCCCCAGCGAAAATGCAACCGGATAGCCGATCCCAAGAATGACCAGCACTCCAAGGAACATCGTGGGTCCGAGCCAGTCGTACATGCATCCTCCACAAATTACAAGCGTGTCTCGTGTTCTTCCTCAACCTGTGATGGATCAAGGAGCCCTCGCCAAGCAGCAAAATACTTTATCGCTTCAGATATGCCCTGAATAATCAAGAGAACTGGACTGACAATCAGGAATGTCTTGATGATGTAGCGTGGTAGACCACCGGGGTCAGGTGAATTTTCGTGAATACGCCATGATTGATCGACATACGGCCAGCTGAAGTAGATAAGAAATCCACAGAAAGGTATGAGGAAGAAGAGAGTTCCTAAAAAATTGACCAGGGCTTTGCGTTGTGGTGAGTAGTTACCGTAAAACACGTCAATCCGCACGTGCTCGTTATGCTTTAATGCATATGCAGCACCGAGCAAAAAGATTAAAGAGAAGATGTACCACTGGGCTTCAATATAGAAATTAGAACCAAGGGTGCGCCCAATGGCCCGTCCGACGTACCGATTCGCAACGTTCCATACCCCAACCGCAACAACGACAGGGACTAGAACATAAGCTATACGTCCGACCCATTCAGTAAAGGTATCAATAATTCGTGACATGCGCAACAATACTGGCACACTAACCCTTCCTTTCCTGATCAAAGCGTTATTTACGACGCAAGAATGAGTCATGATCAGTTGGCAACATAATTTTTGCAATTCGCTTCCACGCAGGATGTGTAATATTATACTATGGGAACTCGCAAACGTATAGCTTAATAGTACACGTAATAAGTATTTTTGTCAAGATAGCTTTCTGCAGCGACGCATCCCCGATTTGTGCTGCATTTCCTGCCGCCCGCTAGCTCGCAGATGCGTGTAACATCAAATCCGGTTTATTAGAAGTCTTCCTAGTGATCGTACTATCACGCCGGTAGCGATCTGAGTAAGGATACGGAGAACGGTTTTTATGCTGCACACGGTATCACACACTGCGGTGGATATGGTTCCCGACTAGGTTGCTTGTAGTGAATCGTTTGGAGTGTGGAAACCTCGCTTCCGTCGCCACCGTGCACACTGGCAGGCGCAGATCGTAGTGCGTACCCGTGCCGGTATGTGATCCTGGTGACGGGTATGTTTGAGTGTAGGTTGGTAGCTGGTTCCACGAGACTCGGCATCGGTGTCGCGTTACTAACGCAGCAGGACGCTGTGGAGCATATGACCGCATAGTGCCCTCAACGATGATGCTCAGTATCTATCAAGATTTGATATAAAACAGTACATTCAGGGGGGACGTACACGTAGCGTACGTCGCCCTCCACCGTATATATGTTACATTCGGATTGTACGAATGTTATTCGTGGGTCGCTCCCCATTTCTCCGGCATACGCCAGAGGCTCGAAAGGATTAGGTCGCGTACCGATGGCAGTTCTTTCGGGAGACGGTCGTATAGTTTGATGAACAGTTCTTCGTGCAGCAAAATCTCTTGCTGCCACTCACCGACGTTACACTCCATCACCTGTTCAAACTGCTCGGCGCTAAAGCTGAGACCACGCCAGTCGATGTCTTCGTACCGTGGTACCCAGCCAATCGGTGTCTCAACACTGACGGCTTGGCCGTGGGCACGCTCGATAATCCACTTTAACACTCGCATATTCTCACCAAAACCTGGCCAGATAAACTTGCCGTTTTCATCTTTGCGGAACCAGTTGACGCTAAATATGCGCGGTGGATTCTTCAACCGACGGCCAAAACTTAGCCAGTGGTTAAAGTAGTCGCCCATATGGTAGCCGGTGAATGGTAGCATCGCAAAGGGATCACGGCGAACGACGCCCTGTTGTCCCATCGCCGCTGCGGTTGTTTCTGATCCCATTGTGGCAGCCAGATACACGCCGTAGGTCCAATTGAAGGCCTGGTAGACCAGTGGCACCACCCGACTACGTCGGCCACCGAAAATGAAGGCTTCAATCGGGACACCGTTGGGGTTTTCCCAATCTGGATCAATTACCGGATTCTGCCGGGCCGGTGCCGTGAAACGCGCATTTGGATGGGCTGCCAGGCGGCCACATCCCGGTGTCCAATCGCGTCCCTGCCAGTCGATCAGGTGTGCCGGCGGTTCATCGGTCATACCTTCCCACCAGACATCACCGTCATCGGTGAGCGCAACATTGGTGAAGATGGTATTGGCGCGGCAGCTTTCCATCGCATTGGGATTGGTTTTATACGATGTGCCTGGCGCAACGCCAAAATACCCCGCTTCAGGATTGATCGCGTAGAGTTTGCCATCCGCACCGGGTTTGATCCAGGCGATGTCGTCGCCGACGGTTGTAACTTCCCATCCCTCTCGCTTGAAGGTGTCAGGCGGGATGAGCATGGCAAAATTGGTTTTCCCACATGCCGAGGGGAACGCTGCTGCTACATAGGTCTTGCGCCCAGATGGTTCTTTTACTCCCAGGATCAGCATGTGTTCGGCGAGCCAGCCCTCTTGCCGGGCCATCACCGACGCAATCCGCAATGCGAAGCACTTTTTACCAAGCAAAGCGTTACCGCCGTACCCCGATCCAAAACTCCAGATCAAACGCTCTTCGGGAAAGTGAACGATGTATTTCGTCGGATTGCAGGGCCAGGGTACATCGGGCTGCCCCGGTTCCAGAGGCATACCAACACTGTGGAGACACGGGATGTATTCGCCGTCCTCTCCCAAAACGTCGTAGATTTTAGTTGAGACGCGGGTCATAATGTGCATGTTGACCACGACGTATGGTGAGTCGGTTAATTGAATACCAATGTGCGCAATCGGTGATCCGATTGGCCCCATACTAAAGGGAATGACGTACAGGACACGGCCCCGCATGCTCCCTTTAAACAATTTGAGCAGAATTTCCTTCATCTCTTTCGGTGGCATCCAGTTATTGGTGGGACCGGCATCATCTTTCGAGATGCTACAGATGAAGGTGCGATCTTCAACGCGAGCCACATCTGAGGGATCTGAGCGGGCGAGGAAGCTGTTGGGACGTAGTTTGGGGTTGAGCCGAATAAACGTTCCGTTTTCTACCATCTGGTTGCAGAGCATGTCGTACTCTGCTAGTGTTCCGTCGCAAAAATGAACCTGTGCCGGCTCGCAGAGTGCGACAATGTCTGAAATCCACTTGCGTAACCGGTGGTGTTTAATGTATGCCGGAAATTGCATATGAAACCTTCCTTTCGCTCACGACACCATTGGCGGGCGATGACTGTGACACATTGAACAATGATAATCATAACATAGCAAGAAACAATGATGAGTGCAGAGCCGCTAACTATTTCGCAAGAAACTAATAACTATTGAATTGATGATTAGGTCTCTCGCATCTGTTTCGGCTGGTCGCTATTCTGGCACCGTAGCGATGCGTAAACGTGCCACAAATGAATATGGTATACTATAGCGCCTGCCGATCCGGTGGCGTCGCGTAAAGACTCTACTTGAGGAGACGTTGAATGGAAACAGCCCTGTATGTTGCGATCCTCGTAATCAGTGCGGTGATGAGTGTGCTGGTCATTTTGCAGTCGCGTGGTGGTGGGATCAATCGTGATACCAGTTCAATCTATCGTACCCGCCGAGGCATTGAGAAGACACTGTATCAGGCCACGATTGCCCTTGGGGTTACCTTTCTGCTATTGGCATTGATCACGAGCTTGCCGATTTTCAATTAGGGTATGGCGCGTCGTATTCGCTGGCAAATCGCGATTGCTCTCTGCGGCATTGCGCTGATAGTCGCTTTGTTTGGTCGACTCGCCGCACTCAGTGCATCGACCAATAATCCGGCAACTGGCGGTGTATATGTTGAGGCGGTAGTCGGCTCGCCGATCATGCCCATCCCTCTGCTCAATGATCCGGTCGCCGATCCGGTTGGGCGCACGTTGATCAGTCTCCTCTTTGAAGGGTTAACCCGTATTGGGATTGACGGCTTGATTGAACCGGCCCTGGCTGAAGGCTATACTGTCGATGCCACTGGCGAAATCTATACGTTCACTCTGCGATCAGGGCTGCGCTGGCACGATGGTACCCCCATCACCGCTGAAGATGTTGTTTTTACCTTTCGGACGTTACAGACATTAGAGACAGCCGGTGAACCGGCGCTTGCCGGCTTCTGGCGCACTGCTTTAATCGAGCGTGTCGATACTCGCACAGTACGGGTGACGTTATCGGGTCCATTTGCTCCCTTTCCAAGCCTTGCCCGTGTGCCGATCCTCCCCGCTCATCTGCTAGGTGGTCTTTCGCCTGCTGAATGGCCGGTCAGTGAGTTTGCCCGTCGTCTGGTGGGTAGTGGGCCGTTTCGGCTGGCTGAATTACGCTCCGATGCGGCTATCTTGACCGCCAACCCGACATACTACAATGGTCGGCCCTTTCTCGATCAAATAGAGTTGCGGTTTATAAGTACCGCCGAAGCCGCGATTGCCGCTCTGTCACGTGGTGAAGTGACCAGCTTTGCAGAACGCTGGGGAACCAATCTTGCAACTATCGATCTTCCTGGGGAAGAGCAGCAAATTGCCTTACCGATGGATGAATATACCCTGCTCACATTTAATCTGCGTTTGCCGTTGTTCCAGGATATTCCCCTGCGCCGGGCACTGGCACTCGGCCTTGATCGTGATGCCTTGATCGAGACGGTTGTTAATGGGATGGAACAGCCGATAGACACCCCGCTCCTGCCGGGTACCTGGGCCGATGATCCTGCCCTGCGTCGTATGCCGGCTGACCCATCTGCAGCCGCTGAACGTCTGGCTGAAATTGATTTCGAGCCGGGCAGTGATGGTATTCGCCAGCGTGGCCGACAGCGCCTGAGCTTTACATTGCTGGTTGACCGCGATGAGCAGCGTGTGGCAGTGGCTGAGGCTATCGCTAACCAGTGGCGATCTATCGGTGTGGAAGTGTTTATTGAGTCGGTTGACGTCACAACTTTGACCGAGCGCCTGCGCCAGGGCGATTTTATGGCTGCCGTCCATACCTGGACGCGGATCGGGCCTGACCCCGACCTCTATAGCCTCTGGCACTCCAGTCAGGCTGATGGCGGCCTCAATTATGCCGGATTAGAGGATAGTCGCATTGATACTTTACTCGAACAGGCACGGGCTGAGCCTGAACTGATAGCCAGGGCTGAGTTTTATCACGCTTTTCAACAGCGCTGGCTGGAACTGTCACCGGCGATTACCCTCTACCAGCCAATGTACGTGATAGTAACGACGGCAAACCTGCAAGGGCGCACCTTCGCTAATCCCGATCTCGGCCCCCATACACTCTTTGGGATCGAGGATCGCTTCCGCGATGTGCAACGTTGGTTTGTGAATAGTTTCCGCCGTATCGAAGGTGATTTGCCGTAGAGAGGCTGTTTGCCGGTCTACATGTCTACACTTCCGCTCTAGTCAGGTGGTGTATTGCCTGTCTCACGGCGACAGGCGAAGATCGTATAGGTCAAACACCGGTCCCTCGACACAACGTCGCTGCCAGCCATGACGGGTTTCGATCTGGCATGCTCGACAGATCCCTATACCACACGGTAGTGATCCGGCTACCACAACCTGGGCCAGTCCTGGTTGCCAGCGCAGGCGTGTTGAACGAATGATGTTTGCCGCCGGTGCCAGCATCGTGGGTGGTAATGCAAGGCCTATCTGATCGGCCCACCGTAGCGGACTCTGTGGTGATGAAGTAAGCAGATCGAATAATGTTGCCTCGCCGGCCAGGCTGATCTGAATTTCTACCGTCGGTGGCAAGAGAAAAGGAGGGGGTAGAAAACCGGCATCTCCTGCCATAAACAGGGCAACATTCTGCCTGTCGGCCTGCTGGCGGGCTAGGAAGAGTAACGCCGGCAGGGCTAAGCCGGTGCCTGCCAGCAAGAGGGTCTGGGTTGTTGGCTTGAGGGAGAAGTGTTTACCACCCGGCACGCAAAGATCGAGTGCAGTTCCTGGCGATAGCTCAGACAACCAGATCACCGTCGGATCGCGAGGATCGATGAGAAATTCGACCGTGCCGGTGTCCGGATCAGCACCGGCCAGAAAGAGCGTTGTCCACAGCAGCGGGTCAAGCCCTGGTTGGGAGTGGCGCACCAGGGCAATCTGTCCGGGCTGAGCATGGCGAGCCAGCGATGCTGCCTTTACGCTCAACCAAATCAATTGCTCAAACTGGCGGTACGTGTGGATCGTTGCTGTGTGGTACAGGTGCATATTGTGATTCCGAAGATACAGAAGCCATCTCTTCCATGTGTGTAGAGTGCAATCTGCTCGATAATGCACAGATGTCTGAAGAGGGGCGTGATCATTAGAACAGCCTGGGCAGAGACTATTATCAATCTAATAGCTTTATATAATTCACTGGTTGTCGAGCCAGTAATGACCGCCGGTGCATACTCCAGTATATACGTTTTACGGTGTTAACGCACACGTCATGCTTTGTACCAAACTGGCGTTATAATATGGCACACAAACTGATAGCACACAGGCAACATCACAATAGAACATATTTTATAAAAAGCTGTACTGTCGCGTTCTCATAACCATCTTCGTTGCCATCACGCGCTGCATAGGTTGCCTTGATCGCTCATCATCCGCGTGTGGCGTGGTTTGGAGTGCGGCAGCCATGCTGCCGCGCCAGCCGTGCTCACGATCTGGTATGTGTTACGTCGTTGACCCGGCTGGTCACGCAGGTGCCGGGTGTGCTCGTCACGATCAAGGAATCGGTCGGTAATGAATGAGATAGCTTCTAGTTCAGCTATGGCCAGTCTTCCCCTGCATGCGACTGAGACAGAGGCATCTGCCGAGCAGATCTGGTGGAACAGACCGCTATCCGGTACCGGTTGGCTTTCATACCTCACGATTGGTGAACTGTTGCTGTTGGCTGCCGGCCTGATCCTCTATCTCTACACTCGCCTTACCGATCTGACCAGCTTCCCGATCTATTTCTTCTGCGACGAAGCCATTCACAGTGTGCTGGCACGTGATCTCATTGCCAACGGCTTTCGCGATGGTGAGGGCACCTGGCTTCCTCCTTACTTTCGTAATGCCGAAAAGTGGAGTCTGAGTCTCAGCGTCTATCTCCATGCTCTCAGTATCATCCTGTTCGGATTTGAGCCGTCGGTCTGGATGACCCGTGCCACTTCCGTTATCGCAAGTATTCTGGCACCGGTATGCATTGCGTTGCTGTTGCGTCTCGGCTACCATAGTCAGCGCTGGTGGTTAGGAATCCTGGTGTTGTGTACGTTTCCGGCCTGGTTTCTCCATTCCCGCACCGCCTTTGAAACGGTACTGATGGTCGCCTGTTATGCGGCGTTTCTGGCGACGTATACGCTCTACCGTTTCTACGATGATCGCTGGCTGGTTGTGGTGATCCTGTTCGGTGCCGCTACCTTCTACAGTTATGCCAATGGGCAGGGGGTGATGCTGGTGAGTGGCGTGCTCTTGCTGATCAGCGATCTCCGCTATCATCTCAGCCGCTCACCGCAACGGATTAGCATTGCTTCCATTGCGATCCTGCTTGCTATCATCCCATGGTTGCGTTTTCGCTGGCTGCATCCTGAAGCGCTGTTCGAGCATTTCCGTTCCCTCAACTCCTATTGGATACAATCCATCCCGCTCACCGAGAAGCTGCAACGCTTTGGTAGCCTATACCTGCAGGGCCTTGATCCGCGTTACTGGTTCTGGCCTAACACGGTAGACCTTGATCGGCATCGGTTTCCTGATACCGGTCATCTCCCGCTCTTCCTGCTTCCTTTCATCGCCATTGGCCTGATCGTGTGTCTGTGGCGCTGGCGGGATGCGCGGTACAGAATACCTCTTATTGCCCTGCTTGCAGCACCGTTTAGTAGTGCGCTGGTTGGGCCAGCCATCACCCGTATGCTGGCAATGGTTATTCCGGTAACATTATTGGCGATCATCGGGCTGGATATACTTCTTGCCTTCCTGAGCCATTCGCGACAACGCTTCATCACCGTCATCCTCAGCGTCATCTTTGCCATCAGTAGTCTGACAATGACCCGCTACGCCATCCTTGGTGGTCCACTCTGGTTTCGCGATTACGGTCTCTATGGTATGCAGTACGGGGCGCAGCAGCTTTTTGGCGAGACGATACCTGCCCTGCTTGACCGTGATCCGCACATTATCCTTCGCGTTTCGCCAACGTGGGTGAACAATCCAAACAGTTTTGCCAGCTTCTTCCTCACCCCTGCCCAGCAGCACCGGGTCGAATTTATCAATATTGATACCTACCGCTACCAGCGCCGCGATCTTGATCGGCAACGCGACGTGTTCATTATGACTGCCGGTGAATACTGGCTGGCCCAACAGAGTGGGAAGTTTATCCTGTCGCCGCCGGAACAGATTATTCCTTACCCCGATGGTCAGCCGGGGTTCTACGTGGTACGGCTAGAGTACGTTGCCAATATCGACGAGATTCTGGCCGCTGAACGTGCTGAGCGGCAGCGGTTGATTGAAATTCCGTACACGCTGGAAGGTCAGTCAGTGGTTGTTGCCCATTCCCCATTCGACATTGGCAGCGTTCCTGACCTCTTTGATGGTGAGCCGTTGACGCTGGCCCGTGGTTTTGAAGCCAACCCGCTTGTCATTGAGCTGCGGTTTAACAGCCCGCGTCCACTGCGCCAGGTGGGATTGACCCTCGGCAGTATGGATCTTGACCTGCGAGTAACAGTAACTACACCTAATGGTGAGACCAGAACTTTCAATCAATCATACCGTGGGCTGCCACCTGATCCAACGGTATACCTTGATCTGCCAGATCTGCTTATCGCCCAGCAGGTACGCCTGGAGATATTACAGGTAGGGGTTGGTGAACCGGCACATGTCCATGTCCGGGAAGTGATGTTGAAATGAGGTTAGGTGCGGTGCAGCTGAACGGCAGCTCTGATAGCGCCTGGTAATTGTCTGGTAATTCTGAATTCCTGTACTATCTCGCAGCCAGATCGCGAAACAACGTATGTATGCACCAGCACAATCTTTGGAGATCGAGCATGTCAGATCCACTCGCACCCTCCTATTTCCAATCGTACCAATTCCAATGGCCTTTCGGAAGCAGGTGTAGGGAAAGAACTCCGTGAGCTACTGATGTGCTGCGCAGAGAATGGCAACGTGAACCGGAACCGATTGCGCAACAGCAGGGAACACCACGCAATCTGCTGGGACGAAACTGGAATGATACGATCAACATCATCGGCAGTGTGTTTCAGAGGCGTGGTGAACAGAAACATATTAATCTGTCTCAATCAAATACAGCAACGGGCGCTGCAAAACGAACGTGAGTTGTATCAACAGCAATAGCGTGAAACATTTGATCAGACTCTGATCTATCCGTTCCTCATCGAGTTTGTGCTGCGACTCGAGGTTACGCTGACAATGGCGAGTCGCGATGAAGTTGCTTACCGCCAATCGTTGGGTGATGAATTAACCGACATCGAACAGGTCGGCGATTATCTGGACAAACAGACTCAACGCCGCGATCTTAACTATCAATTTGTTGCCGATTATCGCAAATTGATTGACGATTGTCGACAGTTTGGTCAGGCGTTTGCTAGTTTCTCTACAGAAATGGTGCCTGTTCATTAGGCAGAGAAAGTGTCCGAGTCGAACTGATCTGATTCTTTGCCCAATCTACTTGCAATCGCCTGCCCACGTCGCAGATCGGTAACCAGCGCACTGGCCAGAGCCACGGCCCGTGCTCCGGCGCGTAGCATGGCCTGAGCATGGGCCGGCGTTGTCACCCCACCCATACCGATCACCGGTACCTGTACCGTCGTGGCAACACCGGCGACAATCCGCAAGGCGATTGGAAAGATGGCCGGTCCGCCCAACCTCCCGTACACCAGTTCGCCGGATGGTTGGGGCATACATCCCGGCATTCCATTGATCAGGGCAAGCGCGTCGGCACCAGCCGCAGCGCAGGCCTTGGCTACGGCAACTGGATCGGGCAGTTCCCCAGGGAGTCGTACCAGTAACGGTAGCACTGTTGCCTGCCGTACCGCGCTGACACGCTGGGCCGCTTCAATCGCAGTGAGCGCAGGTAGGGCCAGTTCAAAACCGGTGATACCCGGTGTGTCGTTCAGCTCACTTGCAACGGCTGCTGCATCCGGGCCGGCCAGACTCACCAGAATCGGAATGTGGTACGTTGCCCAACGTGGCGCCAGCCGTTCGCGTACCTGCCTGACGCCGAGGCTAAAACCGCCGTGATGGTAGAGCGTACCCGCAGGTGTAGCCAGCAACTGTGGCTGGCCACGTCGTCCGCTCATCGTCACTGTCGAACTGATGATTGCGCCCAGACCGTGATCTGCGTCTGCCCGCTGCAACCCTAACCAGCGCACTACACCGACTACGTCACCCAGGCTGCCGGCAGCCGCAATGACCGGTGAAGCAATTGTCAGGCCATACGGATTGTGTGGTGCCAGTTCAATCATGCGACCGATGGTATCCTAACTCGGCCAGTGCCTGCCGGGCTTCGCGCTCTTCGTTCCACGGCAGTGAAAAGTCGGCGTAGATAATACTACCCTCGTGGCCTTTGCCCAGCAACAACACTAGGTCACCGGGTTGTGCTGCGGCCATAGCAGTCCGAATAGCCTGTGCCCGATCAGGAATGCAGAGGTACCCACTACCAGGTCGCTTGCCGGCCCGTTCGGCGCCGGCAGCGATCTGGGCAATGATCGCCTCGCGATCCTCGCCACGTGGATCTTCATCGGTCAGCACCAGCAAGTCACACATCCGACCGGCAATTTCTCCCTGAATAGCCCGTTTGGCAACATCACGCTCGCCGGCACTACCGAACACTGCAATCATTCGCCCCTGCACCTGGGGCCGCAGCATGGCAAAGATCTGCTCGAACGAATCGGGATTGTGAGCATAGTCTACAATCACTGCGAATGGTTGCCCGGCATCAATCGGCACCATCCGGCCACGTGGTGCCCGCACGCCGGCCAGGGCGGCAGCGGCTGCCTCGAGCGCAACGCCCTGACTGAGAGCGACTGTCAGCGCGGCCAGCGCATTACTGGCGTTGAATCGCCCCGGTAGCGGAACGGTCAGCTCGGTGGTGCCCCAGGCTGACGTTACCCGCACCACACTGCTCATCGGCCCACTGTGGAGTATCTGTCCCTGGACATCTGCCGGCTCGTGTAAACCATACCGTAGCCGCACCGCATCGGCAGGTGCAGCATCAAGGAAATACGCATGATTTGGATCGTCAGCATTGACAATTGCCCAGCGCGAACCACTGCGTTCGCCAAGTAGCGCAAAGAGCTGGGCTTTGTCGGCCCGATATTGCTCGAATGTGCCGTGGTAATCGAGATGTTCGTGGCCGATATTGAGCATTACAGCCATAGCGAACGCACAGCCAACCAGCCGCCCCCAGCGTGGCGAGAGAGCGTGGGATGTCGCTTCAATAACGGCTGTATCGCAACCGGCAGTGACCATCTCGCGCAGCAATGCCTGCACCTCTGGTGCTTCCGGTGTGCTCTGACGGGTATCGTTAGGCCAGCGGCGATTCCCAATCTGAAAATCGACGGTGCTGATCATGCCCACCATTCGTCCGGTAGCAGCGAGGAGCTGGGCCGTCAGATCGGTTGTTGTGCTTTTCCCCTTGGTACCGGTGATCCCAACCGTGGTTAATTCACGTCCGGGATAGTCGTAGAACGCAGCCGCCAGGGGTGCCAGAGCCACCCGGCTATCGGTGACCACCACTACCGGCACGGCAACCGGTCGTTCATCCCAATATCGTTGATCAACCACCACGGCCACAGCTCCCCGTGCAATAGCCTGGTCAATAAACTGGTGACCATCACTGTGCTGCCCATGGATGGCAACAAACAGACTCCCCGGCTCGACACGCCGCGAGTCGTAGGTGAGCGATTGCACAGGCACGAGTGGTTCGCCAATCAGCCGTTGGACAACTACATCGTTCAGGAGACTGGCAAGTGTTTTTGCCGTCATTGACGTTATCCTCCAATCTTTCGCTGCGCCAATGGATAGAGTAATGGCAACAGGACCAGATCGAAAGCCGGCATAAAACGAACGATTCGACCACCAAAACCTTTTTTGAAGCGGTAGACACCAATCAGCGGGTCTTGTTGCGCAGCCTGCTCGAGGGCTGTGCGCACAGCTTCATCAGTGACCGTTGCCGCTTGCCCAAGCGCATCGGGAATGCCCCACAGGTCGTAACCGACACACCCTTGCTCACGTGCCCAACGCATGGCGTGCCATGCCAGCAGATGATTGGCACCACTGCGTAAACCCTCTGCTGTTGAACCACCGTACAAGTAGCGACCGTAGCGCACATCGGCGAAGACCAGATGGGACGCAACCGGCATGCCATTCAATTCAGCAACCAAGAGGCAACTATGTGGCTGATGCAACTGCCAGGCGGTCTTATAGTAAGCAGCGCTATGAATCGCAAAGGCGGCCCGCTCACCGGTTGTGCGCATAATATCATAGAACGTTGCCAGATCGGCCTCGCCGCCGGTCCGTACCGTCACCCCAATGCGCTCGGCCCGCCGAATATCGGCCCGATGACCTTTCGAGTACGCGGTAAATATGGTTTCTACAGGTGGTTGCAGGTCAACGAGGATCGTACTGCGTGGTTGGATCGGTTCAGCGACTACCAGCCGATGCCGGGTAAACCAGGTCTGGAGATGGGGAGCCTGAGCGTCATCTTCACTCACGTTTGGCTCAAGCCGGATCGCGACCGCCAGCATCTGGCGTCCAAGCCGACGCACGCCATCGATCAGGTGATCATCGAGCGCCGGATCGCCGGACAGGAGGGGACCACGCGGTGCGTAGCCAAAGGCCAGGCCAGCGTAGCGGCGGAAGAGCACCTGGGCACCGGCGCGGATAGTGCTATCGTCGTCGTAAACTGCGATGCGTCGGCAATGCCAGCCAAAGCGGGCTTTCAGAGCACCCCACAGACTGGCCTGCAACACATTTCCCTGGGGATGAGAAGCAACAAAGGCATCCCACTGCGCGGCAGATGGGACATCAACCCGCCACCGACCCTTCATAAGCTCACCCATTGCCGTTCGGCATAGCGCATTGTCGGTGAAGCGACACGCGCCGCATATTCGGTTACCGCAGCCGGCATCGCTGCTGCATCGCCGAAGAGGACGCCCAACTGGCTGGAATAGGCGGAAATTGCCCTGATCTTTGCCTGGAGCAGTGTCTCATCAAGTGGAATGTAGCGTGGAGCATACAACTCACGACCGATCATTGCCAGGCGTTGTTCAACCGCTGACGGCTGACGGGCATACGGAAAGTCTTCGTAGCAGGCGAAATGGATAGCGGCTGTGCGCAAGCTGGTCGTTGCTGCGCTGAAGACCAGTTGATGATCGACGTGCATACCCACCGCCAGCGGCACATAGAACGTGGCTCGCGGATAGCGTTTGATCAGAGTCGCGATCAGGGTTGCCACTACATCGGTAAGGGGATCATCGGCGACCGGTGTTGCAAAGATACTCTGCTCGTCGGCATACGCATCAGGTCGGCGGTAGATGGCGTCCAGTGCCGGCAGTAATAGTGCATCAGCGCCAAGCACTCCCAGCGCGGCAGCGTCTTCGATGCGACGATGAGCCACCACTGCCGATGGTGGTAAGCCCCAGCGCTGATGGAGGGTTTGTGCAAACGGGCTGAATTCCGTATGACTCGGCGGAGAGCCGCTACAGATATTAACAACCAGCACCCGTTCGCCGGTTGCAGTCAGGCGGGCAATTAAGCCGCCACAGGAAAGCGCCGCATCATCAAGATGCGGCGACAACACAATATGGCGATAGCCATCAGGCAAGGCCATGGCCTGATCGGTAACCAGGGGCATACATCCTCAGAGGGTATCAAGGTCGAGTTCAGCGAGCGCATCCTGGGCAACCTGGGCACGCACCTCGTCGCGTGAACGGGCGATCCGCTTCAGAATGCGGCGGGCATCGGGGCCACCAACCTGCCCAAGCGCCCAGATTGCAGCCAGTGCAATCTCGGTATCTTCATCATCGACCAGCGGTAACAATGCAGGGAGCAACTCACGTCCATCTTCACCGATCTCACCCACAGCGCGTGCTGCTTCGTAGCGCAGTGATGGCGATGGACTCTTCAACTCACGCAAAATATACGGAAACCACTGCGGTCGCATCGAGCGGCCCATTGCCAGGACGGCGCTCTCGCGCATATAGATGTCGTCCATACTGTAGGCACGGGCAACCAATGCCTGCGCTTCTTGTGAATCGGCAAAATACCCCAACGCTTCAACTGCACGCCGGCGTACTTCTGATGGTTGTTCAGGGTCAGAAGCGGTCTGGAGCAATGCGTTAAGCAGGCGTTGGGCAGCACTGAGCGGTAATTCACCGATTTCAGCCCGATAGGCAAAGCGGGCCAGACTGATCACTGCGGCTGCCCGCACTTCGCCAGCCGGATCGTGGATCATCTGGATCAGACGATCCATCATCTGCTCGTGATCATCTTCCCACAGCCCTTCAATCGCCAGCACCCGAATCTCAGCATCGTGATCGGCCAGGCAGGCACGAAATACCGGTCGGTAATCAAACTGAATCTGCTCTTCAGCCAGCTCGGCCAGCAAGTGCATAATATGGCGTCGGCGATCCAGACTAAACCGCTGCCACTGCTCCCAGAAGATGTACACACTCTCTGGTCCCAGGTTGGCCAGCAATTTCAGATCGACGCGGGTTGGGGCAGTCTCAGCAGTATCAAGTTGAGCGACACGCTCGGCAAAACTCAGCGTCATGGTAAACCTGTATACGATGACAATCAGGCGGCGATCAGGGTTGGTGATCGCCGCCTGTCACATCTACTCATCTTCTTCAATATAGCGTCCACTTCGGCGGCGCAACGTCGGTTGAGGCAGATCGATATCGTCCGTCGTCTCCTCTTTCTCCGTATCATCCCGATCAACCTGAGGCATGGTGAAGAGATAATCACCAGAGGCAGTGGGATCTGCCGCGATTGACGCATGACTATCGAGCAGGGCCTGCAGGAATGAGTGCGAAGCTGGTCGTAGCACATTGTACGCGACATAAATATCGGCGAATGAAACCCGATACACCGGTTGCTCGCGGGTTCCGCCCCGCTCACCCATTGTTTCGCAGACGTGCTCAAGGATCATCTCGGCCTTCCGTCGTTCACTCATCGGGAAGGCCTTCAGATTACGCAGCTTCCCATAGCGGTTCTGCGTTGGTAAGAGATCCTCATCCACTGCGCAATAGAAGGTCAGGTTTGCAAAAGCAAACCGGTTCTTCTTCTCGTCGAAGGTCAGCAGGCGCTCGGTTGTCTCACCGACCTCTTCGTAGGTGATGTTAAAGACATTGACCGCATCGGTGCGGCTAATCGTGATCAGGGCACCGGGTACGAGATACTCACGGAAGAAGTCCTCAAGCCCTTGCAACCAGCCACCACGATTACCGGTAGGATAGCGCACTTCAACCAGGTAGTTACTGTAATGTTGCGGTGACTCAAACCGAAAGACCGCAGTACGCTGGTCAGGTAAGAGGGGAGCAGGTAAGAGTGTTGCCAATGCCGCATCGAGCGGGAGCAACCCATACTCCCATTCAAAGAAGGTCAGCAGACGAGTGACACTGCCGCTGGCGATGATCGACTCAGCGCTTTGATCGGCCAGACTATCATCGAAGCCCTCGATGAGATACGAGGTCAACTGGCCCATCTCAGCCGCTTTAACTCGCTTCGAGCCGATAGCCGGCAAGCCCCTCGTTGACCAGATATTTGCACCCTCAACACCGACAAACTCAAAATCCTTCTCGCGTGACAGACGATAATTCAGCGAGAAGCGAAACGTCTCGTAATCCGACTGGCGCGGATTGTGATAGTAGAGGTCGGCAATAATTTCGGTGTCGAGGAGCGGCTCGTTCCGTTCCAGAATATAGTCGCGAATCTTACGCAGATCGTTCTTCCCGAAGCCGATCAAACCCGACTCAGGGTAGTGTAGTCGCCCAAAGCTCACAATCCGACGCAGCGGGTCCTGTGCCAGGCGTTCGGTCAGAATCCGTTCGAGCGCCGGGCCATGCTCGGCAACGATCTCGGCGGGTGAACGACTGAGGTCGATGGTCAACCCATCAACCGTCATAATGGTCGAACGCTCACCGGGAGTCGGCTCAGAAGCTACGACTGCCGGTTCTGCCATGACTGCTGCCGCCTCGACTGGTTCGGCAGGTGTTGTCGGCGGCACCTCCACCGTTGCTGGTACTTCGCTCAGCGGCTGTGCCATTGTAGTTTCAGCAGCCGGTTGCTCAGGCATCACCACCGTCTCGATCGCTTCCACCGCCGGTTTTTCGGCTGGTGGCGAGGGCATCTGCGCAGCGGCCAGCAGCCGTGCCTGCTCGATCCAGTAATCGGAAATATAGACCGGTTCATTCGTCGTAATTGCGGGTGGCGATGTCGAAACCACGACGCTCAAATCATCAACCGGCAATGGATGCTCAGGCTCATAGAGCCGTTGCTTAAATGTATGCGGATCGGTTGTATCACGGGGAATATAACGCCCCTGTCGCGAGGTGACATAGATCACCTGACCCTGCACCTCTTCGCGAGTGAAGCGTTCATCAGCCGCCAGTGCTGTTTCCAGCTCGGCCTGCACCTGAGCAGGATCGCGCTGCAGGCGCGTCACAAAAAATTCAACCAGATTACTCAGGGTCTGGCGAATAGGAGCATCAACGGCGAAGAGGACACCCTGCGCGGTCATAAGCCGCCATACTTCATCGGCCAGCGTTCCTGTCGTGGCAGTCATTCACTCTCCTCCGTCACCAGCTTGCAAAGAATTTCGAGATATTGCAGCAGCAGCTCGTGTACATCTTTGGGTTCACCACTCGCCCGTAACCATTGGAGTAAGCGATCAATGGCCGTCTCGCCAAACACAATCGTCTTCGCGTCCATCATTCCCCCGTAATACATCATAGACAACAGGAAACAGAGAGGCGCAACTTGCCTCCCTGCTATCCGTAGAGTGTACGATATAGCTTATCCTATTGTAGCATTGCTCAGCGCGATATGCAAATGGGAAGCTCAATCCGACAGGCTATCGAGTGCCATAGCGACAGCGCCAATTGCAACGCTATCGGGGCCAAGGATTGACGCTATCACCGGTACGGGACGGGCGAACTGAGGGGCGATGAAGTCGCTCACTCTGGAAGCAATCGCTTCCACGAAGCGATCACCACCGATCCGCACAACGATTCCTCCCAGGACAACCATCTCTGGATCGAGCAGTGCAATCACTTGTGCAATCCGGGTGGCCATGAGATCAACGGTATGCTGTACTACCTTGCGGGCAATCGGATGATCGCTAAAAATATCTTCCAGCCGATCCGCGGCAAGCCCTGCGGCGGCTGCCCGGCGGATTAATCCTCCTATCGAAACCAGCTCTTCCAGGGTCTCCGGGCGACCATCGCCATCCCAGCCGTGGGCAACCACCGCATGCCCGATTTCGCCGGCCATTGAGTGGGCGCCATGGTATAGGCGACCGTTCAGCACTGCGCCCCCGCCAACGCCACTGCTCAGGTGAAAGTAAAATAGATGCTGGCATCCTTTGCCGACACCAAAGGTTGCCTCTCCCAGGGCGATCAGATTCGCATCGTTGTCAATGAGCGTCACGGCATCAAATGCCTGCTCGAAACGCTCTTGCAAGGGGTAGTTTTCCCATCCTGGTCGCCGTGGGGCCAGCCGTACCGTGCCATGGCGGAGGTCGACCGGGCCGCTAAAGCCTACGCCAACCCGTACCAGGCGCTCGACGGTAACACCTTCCTGCGCCATTAAATCTCGCGCCAGATCGATAACCCGGCGTACCGTTGTCTCTGGGTCTTCATGATCAATATGATCAATCGACTCGAGAGCGGCATTCTGGTAGGTGTGGTGCTGCAAGTCGACCAATGCAGCTCGTAATCCGTAACTGCCCAGGTCGATCCCAAGGATGTAGCCTTGATTCCCAAGGACGCCCCAGAGGTTCTGCGTCAACCGTTCTCGAATAAGGGCAGGCAGATCTTTCATAGGGCTGTTCCTCTCTGCATTTCAGCGAATGGTCGGCACCGGTGTTGTGAGATTATAGCACATCATGTTCTCGGTGCGCAGTCCGTTGTGGTGTTGGTTCAGCAACAAAGAGCAGGAAGGAGATAACTCCCAATATCGCCGCTGCGATCCGTGACCACGACCAACCCGGTTGCGTACAGTCTTGACAGACATTCGCTTGCACAGTTGATAGTGTTGCGGTTGGCGAGGGAGCCGCAGTTACGCTCAGGTAGCCGGGTTGCGGTGAACGGAGCGCTAACGAAGCCGGTCGTCGTTCGGTTGGTCGTAATCCTGGCGTTGTGATCACCGGCTGTGCGCTGTCGGTTGCGTCAAGCGTAACAACAGCAGGTGCGCCGGCATTTTCCCACTCCATTGCTGTTGGTACCATCAGCGGTTCTCGCTCGATAACCTGATCAACCGCTGCTGCGCTGTAAGTAAAGGTGTCAATTGGTGTTCCCGCCGAATCGTGCAATGTGACCGTGTCGCCACTATTGTTAAGAAATGCACGAGTGATGGGTATGCGGAGTGTTGCCCCTGCTTCCAGGTGTAATCCTGATAGCAGTCGACGCTGACCATTGCTATCGCTGAAGAACCATCCTTCCAGGTTGACCGGTAGGGTGTGTTGTGTACTTAGCTCAATCCATTCGTTCTGCCCGACGGCGGGAGCAGGTAGCAGCGCACGAATCATGACCGATCCAACCGGCCATGGGGTCGGCGTGGCTGTCGGGGTTGCGGTTGGGGTGCGCGTCACTGTTGGGGTGCGGGTTGGTGTCGGGGTGCGGGTTGCAGTCGGTGTGCGCATGGCAGTTGGCGTGCGCGTGGCAGTTGGCGTGCGCATGGCAGTTGGCGTGCGCGTGGCAGTTGGCGTGCGGGTTGGTGTCGGGGTGCGGGTTGCAGTTGGCGTGCGGGTTGGCGTTGGGGTGCGCGTTGGTGTCGGGGTACGCGTGGCAGTGGGGTAACCGGTAGCGGTCGTGGTTGCGGTATCGGGAATGTTCGGGTCTTCTGGCTCTGTGATCTCGTTTGGCGTTCCCGGTGTGGCCTGGGTGAGCGCCTGCCACTGCTCTGCGCCATCGCCCAGGCGGGCGTAGACGGTGCTTGCGATC
>NZ_DAOUBI010000227.1:0-28598 GCF_034432675.1 Chloroflexus sp.
AGGACCAGCCCGCCGCACCTGTCGAACCGGAGCTGACACCCTTCTCACTCGAAGAACTCGGCCTCTCGCCGGAAGAGATTGCCCAGCTTGAAGCCGCTCAACAGCAGGACCAGCCCGCCGCACCTGTCGAACCGGAGCTGACACCCTTCTCACTCGAAGAACTCGGCCTCTCGCCAGAAGAGATTGCCCAGCTTGAGGCCGCTCAGCAAGCAGCTTCACCATCAGAGGCAGAGTCGGCTAAAGATGACCTGTTTGATTTCAGCATTGCCGAAAACGCACCGGTAGCAAAAGCTGTACGCACCGCTCCACGGGTAGAGGAACCACCGCCGCCGCCAGCACCAGAAGATACTGGCTTTGTGCCGGAACCACTGGATGCGCTTGATGACATCTGGAATGCACCGCCTGAGCCGATGACGAGTGAACCGGCACGGGTTGTGTTGCCACCACTCAGTGAACGACTTAAAGCGCAACCGATGTTGCGAACGCCGACAAGAGAAGAGCGACGAAGCGTAGCACCGACTCGCGACGATCTTCGTTTTGCCCGCCGTGAAGCTCTGACCAGTGGGCGTGGTCGTTCGGCAAGGGCACCAATTCGGCCACGGGCACCAGAAGACTTTATTCCTACCGGTAATGCAACAATCGACGATTACTTACGACAATTGAGCACCAATCCGGCCAATCACTCTCTGGCTTTCACCATTGCCCGCCTCTGTGCGCAAACCGGGCAGGCCGAATTGATGGCTGTCATCTATCGTCGTTTACTCAAGCACACGACACTGCTTGATCGAATGGCCGAGGAGCTGGAAGACCTTATCAACACCATCGAGGACACGCCAGTTCTTCGTCATTTATATCGCATCCTTGGTGATGTGTACTCGCGTCAGGGACGACTGGAAGAGGCGATTGCCACTTACAGCGTCACATTTGCCGAATAAGTGAGGTATCCGTCTTTCTTATGTAGAGAAAGCAGACTCCGCGATGGCACCACAAGAAAGGTTTAGCATGCGCCGCATCGTAGAAGATCTCATTCGGGTCGACGGTGTAATTGGCAGTTTGCTGGTCGGCAAAGATGGCCTGGTCGTAGCCAGCACATTGCTCGATGAAGAAGATGCCGAAATACTGGGAGCAATGTCCGCGGCAGTCTTCGGTGAAATTGATAAAGCGACCCGCCGACTCGGAGTCGGACATTTAGTTGACTCCATTATTGATGCCAAAGATGGCTCGATCTTACTGCTGGAAGCCAAAGAGCTAATCCTGGTGGTGATCACACAGCGCACGGTCAATCTCGGCCTGGTCAAGATGGAAATGCGCCGTGCGGCCAAACGGATCAGTGAGGCCGTTCCGATCTAACGCACCTGCAATGGTGGCTCAGAGCACAGATCGACAGGTAGCAACCTGTCGATTTTTGTTTATCAGCATTTTGTATGTGGTATACTGACCGCGGGAAACAGACCTGTTTCTTAATGTTATGAGGTATCCATGGAACGTGCACTGTTAATCTTGAAACCTGACGCCGTACAACGAGGATTGATCGGCGCTATCATCAGCCGCTTTGAACAGCGGGGCTTGAAATTTCAGGGACTCAAGCTGATGCAGGTCGACGAGGCTCTGGCGCGCCGCCACTACGCTGAGCACGAAGGCAAGAGCTTCTTCAACGGTCTGGTCAGCTACATCACCTCTGCGCCGGTCGTTGTAGCGGTCGTAGCCGGGAAGCCGGGTACCGTGGAGCTGGTGCGGGCAATGGTAGGCGCCACAAATCCGGCCAAAGCAGCACCGGGGACGATCCGGGGCGACTTTGGGGTAGACATTGGTCGCAATCTGATTCACGCTTCGGACTCGCCGGAAAGTGGTGAGCGCGAGACAGCGATCTTCTTCCAACCGCACGAGCTAATCGGCGAGTGGAATCGTGCGCTCGACAACTGGATCTACGAATAGTCGTTGTTCCGAATAACGGACGCTACGTCCGTCAATGCGGTTGGCGCAACCTGATGCTTGGCCAACCGCCGCCTTGTCTATGCTGGTAGTCATGGAAGCACATGCCACGGCGGAGCAGATCGAAGCAGTCTGCGCTGAAATCCGGGCGATGGGATTCACGCCACATCCGATGCCTGGGCCAACACGCACAGCCATCGGAATTACAGGAAATCAAGGCCCAATTGAACAGGCCGGACGATTACAACGGCTGCCCGGCGTGAGTCAATTGATCCGGGTCACAGCACCCTACAAACGGGTGAGCCGGGAATTCAAGGAGCTGGACACCGTTGTCGAAGTTGGTGGCATTCCCATCGGGGGATCGGGCATTGCCATCATTGCCGGGCCATGTACGGTCGAAAGCCGCGAACAGACCTTCAATGTAGCAAGAGCGGTACAGGCCGCCGGTGCAGTCATCCTCCGTGGTGGGGCCTATAAACCGCGCACCTCACCCTACTCCTTTCAGGGATTGGGGGAGGCCGGCTTACAAATTCTGGCTGAAGCACGGGCGTTAACCGGGATGCCGGTGGTCACGGAAGTGATGGACACTGAGACACTACCGCTCGTCGTGCAGTATGCCGACATGCTACAAATCGGTGCGCGCAATATGCAAAACTACTCGCTGCTGCGGGCAGTTGGGCGTACCCGCCACCCGGTACTGCTCAAACGCGGCTTTGCGGCTACCGTGAAGGATTTGTTGCTGGCGGCAGAGTATATTCTGGCCGAAGGCAACCCAAACGTTGTTTTGTGTGAACGAGGTATTCGCACGTTCGATGACAGTCTACGCTTTACCCTTGATCTGGGAGCGGTACCCTTGATCAAGCAGCTTTCGCACCTACCGGTCATTGTTGATCCGTCGCACGCCAGTGGTCGGACCGACATGGTGATACCGATGGCACGGGCTGCCATTGCTGCCGGCGCTGATGGTTTGATCATTGAGGTGCATGACAATCCAGCTTTTGCCGTTTGCGACGGGACACAGTCACTGGTACCTGAGAGTTTTGCCGATCTGATGAAGCAATTGCATCGGGTCGCAGCAGCCATCGAGCGACCCATAGTGCGCTGTGACGTGGCTCAGACAAAGTAGCAGTTATCTCATAGCGCTGGTATAGGCTTCTGCCCATGCACAATGGATACACATAGCAATCAACAGTAGTCTAACCATCCGGGCAAGGTCCGGCAGGTGCCATGCGCGTCCAAATATAGAGTACGACAGGCGCGGAAGCATGGCTTCCCAACGCCAGACATCTGACACATGGATACTGAGCACGGCAGAGATTCAATACCAGCAGAGTTGTACACGACCTGGACAACAACGACATAACGAGGTACCCAGTGGAAACGCGGCGCTGGCGGGATCTGGATTGGGGCATTTTGGTCAGTGTAGCTGTCCTGCTGATTATTGGCAGCCTGGCACTCCACAGTGCAACCCTGAATGCAGTGGCCGGTAATGGCTTACCATTACGTCCGGTCTTCGGACGTCAAATCGTATATATCGTTGTCGGCCTGATCGCCATGGTCGCCATGATGTCGTTTGATTACCGCTTGCTTTCCAGCCTAGCGCGCCCACTCTACGTCAGCACAATACTACTACTGGGTGCGGTATTGGTAATCGGCCGCGTAAGTGAAGGTGCGCAGAGCTGGATTGCCATCGGTGAACGAACGTTTCAACCTGCTGAACTGGGCAAACTCGTGCTCATCATTGCGCTGGCCACGTACTGGCAGCACTACGCTGATCGTGGTGGAAGCTGGCTGGTGCAGATAGGTGGATTATTGATCGCTGGTGTACCAATGGCGTTGATCTTTATCCAGCCCGACCTGGGCACAACGCTGGTTCTGGCCGGCATCTGGCTGACGATGGCGTGGGGTGGTGGCATGCGGTTGGCCCAGTTGATCACCCTGTTTATTGCCGCCATCCCACTCGCGTGGATCGCGTGGCACTACGTGCTCGATACCTATCAACAAGTTCGGCTCAGTACATTCTACTACTTGCTTACTAATCCGGCAGCTGTTGATTTTAATGCCGGTTATAACGTTATTCAGTCACTCAATGCAATCAGTTCCGGCGGTCTGACCGGCACCGGCCTCACCCGTGGCCTGTTCAGTCAGGGCAATTACGTGCCGGTGCAGCACACCGACTTCATCTTCGCGGTTATCGGCGAAGAATTAGGGTTTATCGGTGGTGTGGTGCTGATCATCTTTCAGGCGGTTGTACTCTGGCAGACCCTCTCTATTGCCGGCAAAGCGCGTGATCAGTTTGGCCGATTGGTAGCGCTCGGTATTTTCGGGATGCTCTTCAGTCACACCGTCATCAACATTGGCATGAACATGAGTCTCCTGCCGGTAACCGGTCTGCCATTGCCGTTCGTCTCGGCGGGAGGCAGCTTTATGGTGACCACCCTGATCGCCATTGGCCTGTTACAAAGCATCAGTCTTCGCCACCGACATATTGCCTTCTGATGCAGTTTTACCGATTGTCTGATCTCACTATACACATTAACCGTATCTTGCTACTGCGCAGTAGTAGTGCGAACCAAAGCCTCAACCTCGGCGAGCGATGGTAACGCGCTACGACCACCGAGTCCGCGCGTCTTGAGCGCAGCCGCTGCGCTGGCGAAGCGTAAGGCTGCCGGCAAGGGATCATTACGCAACAACGCGAATAGTAAGGCACCGTGAAAGACATCACCACAACCGGTTGTGTCCACCGGCGTAGTGGGAAAGGCCGGCGTGTGAATGAGTTCACCATTGTGACAGGCCCAGCTACCGGCTTCACCGGCGGTAACGACAACCAGTGTACGATACCGTTCGGCCAATGCCTGAGTTGCCATTGCTATGTCGGAAAGGCCGGTGACTGCACGGGCAAAATTGGCAGAGACCACAATATCATCACAGAGTGGTAGTAATTCCAGCACTGTTGGATTGACCCGTTCGGCATCAATCATTATTCGCCCTCCAGCAGCCCGTACCTGACGAGCCGCAGAGAGAGCCGCCGGTAGGTGAGAGTCAATCAACAATGCACGGGTTTGTCCTGCCAGTTCGGCAGGAAATGAGAGATCGGCAAACACCGTCGGCTCGTTGTACCACCATACCGTTCGCCGATCACTCCCGGGTTCGGCCAACACGAACGCAATATGCGAAGAGCCACGACCGGTCACAACGAACGAGGTGTCAACCCCGAATCTGGTCAACTCGGCCTGAATCGCCACACCGTAGCGATCATCGCCAACAGCACTGACCAGCGCTACCTGAGAACCGAAACGGGCCATGGTCGCCAGCGCAGTCGCGACCGGCCCACCACCCATCTCCGTATATCCGGCAAGCGGTTGCTTCTGGCCTAAGACCGGTGATGTTGCCGTCACACCGACAAGATCCCAACTGGCAATTCCCACACCGATAGCATCAAATCGCGTCATACGCTCTCCTCTTCGACCACATGCCTATCATTGCTATTCAGCAAACAGCTTGCGCGGCTATGCTACAATAGCATCGTGAATGATGTCAGAACCTGGCGCCAGTCGTCAAGAGGAGCCTCGTCGTGGAAGATCTCATCGCACAGGTGCGGTCACACATAGATGCCCTGGTTGGATTACCGGTTGGTACACCGCTGGCGCATCCACCAGTCCCACCTGCTTCAGATACCCCTATTGCCAGTTTTATCGACCATACACTGCTCAAGCCTGAAGCGACAGTTGATCAGATTGACCGACTGTGCAGCGAGGCCGAGCGTTACCGGTTCGCCAGTGTTTGTGTCAATCCGCGTTATGTTGAACGTTGTGCGCATGCGCTCAGCGGTTCGGCAGTGCGGGTCTGCACGGTGATAGGCTTCCCGCTCGGAGCCACCACAACAAAAGTGAAGGTCTTCGAGACAGTACAGGCTATCGGGCATGGGGCACGTGAAGTAGACATGGTGCTGGCGATTGGGACACTTCGCGGACGTGAATATCACGCGGTGGTTGATGATATTCGGGCTGTTACCGATGCTGCCCATGCCAGTGGCGTATTAGTAAAAGTTATTCTGGAAACTGGCCTGTTGACCGATTTTGAGAAGGTGATGGCCTGTATGCTAGCGGTACGGGCGGGTGCCGACTTTGTGAAAACCAGCACCGGTTTCGGGCCGGGTGGGGCAACCGTTGCCGACATTCGCCTTATGCGGGCAGCAGTAGGGCCGGCCATTGGCGTCAAAGCATCAGGTGGCGTGCGTTCACTAGCAATGGCCCAGGAACTGATCGCAGCCGGGGCAACCCGAATCGGCACGTCGGCAGGTGTTGCCATTGTGCAGGAGGCTGAAGGCACAAACCTTGAACCGCGAAATAGCGACACGTATTAAGATAAAGCCTATCGCATCGTATATCTGTACTTTATTAAGGAGGAACGAGTGAGCATTCTGATCGATACCAACACCCGGCTGTTGGTACAGGGAATTACCGGTAAAGAGGGTGAATTTCACACCCGCCAGATGATCGAGTATGGGACAAATGTCGTTGCCGGCGTCGTCCCCGGACGTGGTGGCCAAAAGGCGATTGATGGCCGCGTGCCTGTCTTCAATACGGTAGCGGAAGCAGTCGCGGCAACCGGCGCCAACACTGCGGTTATCTATGTGCCGGCACCCTTTGCGCCCGATGCCATCCGCGAGTCGGCAGCCGCCCGTATTCCGCTCATCGTGTGTATTACCGAGGGCATCCCGGCACTGGATATGGTCAGCACCTACGCCTTTGTGCGAGAGTGTGGAGTACGCCTGATCGGTCCGAACTGTCCCGGCTTGCTCACACCAGGAGCAGCTAAAGTGGGCATTATTCCCGGTAACATCGCGATACCTGGCCCGGTTGGGATCGTGAGTAAATCGGGTACACTGACCTATGAAGCAGTTGATGCACTCACCCGGCTGGGCATTGGTCAGAGCACCATTGTCGGCATTGGCGGCGATCCGATTATCGGCACAAATTTCATTGATGTATTAAGCATGTTTGAGGCTGATCCACAAACCGAGGCAATTGTTCTGATTGGCGAAATTGGTGGTACCGCCGAACAAGAGGCCGCCGCTTACATTAAGGCTCACGTGACGAAGCCGGTGGTAGGCTTCATTGCGGGTCAGACAGCACCGCCCGGTAAACGCATGGGGCATGCCGGTGCAATCATCAGCGGTGGCGAAGGAACCGCCCAGGAGAAGATCGCCGCGTTGGAGAGTGTTGGCGTGCGCGTTGCCCGGATGCCAACCGATATTGCCGGCCTGGTCAAAGAGGCACTTAGCGCCCGTGCCGGATAGCCTGGGTGATAGTAGCACGATATACGGGGAGAGGGTGGGTTAGAAATCCACCCTCTTCATCTTTGATCGGTCAGATGATCGTGACCAGCAGGGTGAGAGTCGGATCACGGGGTATGAACCCTGCGACACCAGATTTGATAGGAGGGATGTCCGACTCAGGTCATGGTTGAGCTGTGTCGGGTAGACGGCAACCGAACCCAACCCGTGCAGGTCTTGGCGGATGACCGGGATGCAGGCAAGGCGAGCGTCGTCTGTCCCGGCCTAACCCTGCATCAACGCACTTGACTCAGTGGAATACGCAATTCAACCGTTGTCCCCTGACCGATCTCACTCCGAATACGTAGATCGGCACCGATCAGACGTGCCCGTTCTTTCATGTTCAACAGGCCGAGACTACCGCGATTCACATAGCCGCTTTCCACCGCAGCGACATTGAAGCCCCGTCCGCGATCACGCACACTGGCTACAAAGTGATCCTCTTCAACATACAAATAGATAGTGATCGTATCACTGTGCGCGTGCTTGCGGGCATTATTCACCGCCTCCTGCAAAATAATGAAGACGGCTGCTTCAACTTCGGGTGACAGGCGTGGCACCTGAGCCGGCGCTTCCAGGCGCAGCTTCGTATCACTACCAGATGGATCGCGCCAACGCTCAACATACTGTTGCAACGTTGCCAGCAGACCCTGTGTTTCGAGGCCGAGAGGACGCAACTCGAACAGTAAGGTGCGAATGTCGTGAGTCGTTTTTTGCACCAGTTCAGCCAGCGTATCAAGTTCAGCCGGAACTCGTTCGGGCATGGCCTTGAACAGACGCTTAATGAACTCAATATTCATCGCGATTGCCGCGATACTCTGCGTGGGGCCATCGTGCAAATCGCGCGCAATAGCGTGGCGTACCTCAGCCTCTTTCTGCAACAGCCTGTCACGCTCTTCCTTCAGCCGTTGATAGAGCCGGGCATTCTCGATAGCGATGGCCGCCTGAGCCGCCAGCGTTGTTAGCAATTGCATATCCTGATCGGTGAACGGCTGGTCGTTCACCTTGTTCAACAACTGCATGGCACCGATCACCCGATCCTTCACCCGCATCGGCACACACACTATCGAGCGGGTGACAAAATCAGCTTCACGGCTAATCGCATCGTACCAGCGCGGATCGTGCTCGACATCATTCACAATTTGACCAACGCCGTGCGTCACCACCCAACCGGCAATCCCGCGATCGGCCGGCATCCGATACTGACGCTGCTCGCCGGGAACTTCGAGGACTAACTCATTTGTCTCTTCATCGAGAATAAAGATTGAGCAACGCTCGGCTCCAACAACTTTGGGGGCACGTAACTTAATATCGTTTAGCAGGCTGGCGAGATCGAGATTCACTGCCAGTGACTGGCCGATCTCGTAGAGCAGATGCAATTCGCGTAAATCTCGCTCGGCCCGGCGCAACATGGCTAGCTTATCGGCTTCACCACCAATTGCCCGCACCAGCAGAACAAGCAACTCCTCATCCAGGGGTGGATGCCCCCCCGACTGCTGATTGTTCCGGCTCACCACCAGGTGCAGCAATCCCACACCCTGCCCGCCACTCTGTAATGGCAACTCGATAAGGTCACGCCCCTCATCAATCGAATACGAGCCGACAATTGGTTCGCCATTATCGTCACGACGGGTGAAGCCATCGCGTGCCTGCTCGATCAGCAGCAGCGTTTCAGCATCGAGTTTACCGTGCATCACCTTCGTCGTTTCACCGTATGGCGAAACGTAGAGCAATGCACCGGCCTGAGCCGGCCAGAAAGCGATCAGGCGATCAAGCGATGCCTGCAAGAGATCGGCCACTTCGTGGTGGCCGCCGGCAATAAGCAGTTGACTGAGTGTTTCCAGTTGGCGCTGATTTATCGCAAGCGGCGGCATATGGCACCTCGAATTGTGGCAAGAGATCCCGATCCGGTAATAGGTATAATGCGTATTATAACGTATGAGTGCGTGTATTGTAATGGTACTGTAATCATAGATACCCCGTCTGTCAATGGAGTAGCGCCTGTGGAACGGTTTAAAATTTGTCATCGTCACGAACTACGACCCGGCCAGATGCGGTACGTTGAGATTGATGGACTGCCAATCGGGATAGCAAATGTTGGTGGTAACATCTACGCCTTCAGCGATAGCTGCCGACACGAAGGTGGCCCACTCTCGACAGGGGTATTGATCGATCACACCGTCACGTGTCCCTTGCACGGCTGGACATACGATGTACGTACCGGCAAGAGCATCGTTCCACCGGTGGGGTTACGTATCGCTACCTACCCGGTTGAGATCATCAATGACGAGATCTATGTACTGATTGATTGGTCATCGTCTCAATGAGCCAGAGTACAGAAGCCGCGTTGGTGCTGATCAATCGCAGCTCGGCAACACTGACGATCACGGTACCTGTACAGGGCTTTCTGCCCAATGGGGTAGAACTCTGCGCAATGTTTACCGTTGGTAATCAGCTCGACGAGACAGTACAGGTCGTTAACGGGAGCATTCAGATCACGCTGAACCCACTGAGCGGTACTGTGCTGATCAACGAACCGGGAGCCGATCTCAGGCCACTGGCGGCGCCCACCAACCTTTAGGTTATCGAAGAGGGTGACCGGTCGGTGAGCTTGAGTTGGCGGCGGCCCAGTGGTGGAGCACAAGCGTACAACATCTACCGTAGCCCGGTCAGTGGCGGTGGTTGGGTCAAGATCAATACTGCGCCGGTAAGCAGTCTGAGCTTTACCGACACCACAGTAGAGAACGGGTGCACCTATTACTTCGTTGTCCGTGCGCTTGATGCTGTGGGGAACGAAGGGCCGGCTTCGGCGGAAGTAAGCGCTCTGCCGAACTATCGGATTGGGTGGGCCAATCTGCAATGGTCACCGACGATCTCGTACACCGTGTCGGCCATTAATACCACACCGGAGATTTACGGGCAGGTCTGGATCGACGGTGTAACCGGTCAGCCCGGTGCGACACCTGGCCTGCGTGCCCAGGTGGGATACGGCCCTTAGGGTAGTGATCCCCGTGGGAGTAACCGGGTGTGGGTTGAGGCTACCTTCAACGTTGACGCCAGCAATAACGACGAATTTAAGGCGCAACTCCAACTTGAAACAGTTGGCACCTTCGATCACGTCTTCCGCTACAGCACCACCAACGGACGCGACTGGCTTTACGCTGACGGCAGTGGGCCGTTCAGTAGCTTACCGCCGCAACCTGGTGTGCTCACCGTTCTTTCCAGTGGTGACACAACACCCCGGCAACCCCAACCAGCCTGCAGGTGATCAGCGCATCCCCGGTAGGGATCGTCTTGAGCTGGAATGCCGTCGATGATGCCTATGCCTACGAAGTACGCCGTATCGATGGTAGCGGCAACGAACTCATCTTTGCCCGCACAACTGCAACCACCTTCACCGATACTAGCGTTATCCAGGATACCACCTACACCTATGCCGTGCGTGCGCTAGATACATCGTTCAATCGTTCAGCCTTTAGCTCACCAGTAACGGCTACCGCCGCACTCCGCACAGTTACGCTGGTCATGAATGTGACAGTACCGGCGCCCGTTGAAGATGCAATTGGGCGTAGTGTCTACATTACCGGCTCCCTCGATCGACTCGACGGTGGTTTACCGCATTGGAATCCGGGTGGTGTGGTGATGACGCAGGTCTCGGCAACTCAATAGACTATCACCTTCATCGGACGCGAGGGCATGCAACTCGAATACAAGTACACTCTCGGATCGTGAAATTTTGTTGAAAAGGGTGCGACTTGTGAAGAGCTGGTCAACCGGCAGTTGACGCTGACTTACGGTTCGAGTGGTGTGCAGACGGTCAACGACACTGTGCTCAACTGGCGGGATGTCGATCGGTGTGGGAATTAGGACAGGAAGGGTAGCAGGCTTATCCGGCTCGTTACCCTGATGAAAGCAACCAGAACCTCACCCACGTGCGGCAACCAACACCGGTTGCCGCATTCCCATTCCTAAGTGCAACCAACGACACGGCGACAGCGTCAAACAGACAGTACAATTAGTGGGAGGAGTATAGCAATGAATACGCCACAAACACAACGGTTGCAACGGTTGCGCAATGATCGCATGCTTGCCGGTGTTGCCAGTGGGCTGGCCCAATATATCAGGGTTGATCCGGTTATCGTCAGGCTGGTTTTTGTGATATTGGGCCTAGTGAACGGCATGGGTGTGCTGTTCTATATCCTGTTGTGGTTGCTGATGCCGAATGAAGACGCTGACCCGACGGCGAACAATCTGCACACGGCCATCGACGAGATGCGCGTCATTGTGGAACGGTTCCTCAGCGAAGTTCGCGATGTTTTTCGGCGGTAGTACTGTTGCAAACACTTAGGCAAGCAAAGAAGAAAAGTGTAAGGTCAAACTATAAGCAAGTAGCGCAATACGCTACTCACACGCTTTTCGTGGCCTTGCTCCCGCTAAAGGAGAAGCTCCTTGCGCCGTTGGAAAGAGATAGGGGTGTTTTCTCCCGCATTGGGACACCTCAGCGCACGACTCGAGTATCCCCGCCCCGCGATCGGGAGTGGGGATACGGGCCAACCGGTGCATCCCAACACCATAAAGCTCCTTGGCGATCCTATGTTCTGTCCACCCCTCAACTGGGATGAGCCAGGACACAGTCGGTAGCACGTCCTCTCCCCTTCACTCACCCCGCACCTCAACCCGATCCACCACAATTCCCAGCTCACGCCCATCCGGCGCAGACCACGGTTCTACCCGTAACTCAATATCGCGCAGGGCAGTGGGATCTACCGGTGCCGGTAAGCGCACCGTCAACCAGCGCCAGTTGGTGTCAAGCCGGAATGGATGGCAGCGCTTGTCGCTACAGAACTGCACGGTAACCGGCGCGTCGGGGCGTAATGCCGCCACGCGCAACTGCACCACCTGACCGGTGGCCGAGATGCGAATCCTCGCCACCGACCCTGTCCAGCGACTCTGGGCACCGGCCAGGGTCTCGGCGGGGTAGAAGCCAGTAAGATAACCAAAGTCTAATCCATCACCCACCTCAATCGCCGATGTCGGTAATGGTTGCGTGTCGCGCCAGGCCAGATCGATCAACGCCTGTTCACTCACGTATTGCGGGCGATACGCCTGACGGGCTTCGTCGAGATTACCGGTCGCCCGCAACAGATCGCCAAGCCGGATGTACGTCGGTGGGTAGAGGATGTTAAGGCGTTGAGCGGCGCGGTAAGCATTCAACGCCCTCTCGTTGTCGCCCTGCACACGCAGCACATCCCCCAGCACGAGATACCCGTCAGGTGTGGGTTGTGCAGCCAAAGCCTGCTGATACGCAGCAGTGGCTTGCGGCAGGTTGCCGGTAGCGCGGGCAAGGTCGCCGCTGAGCCGCCAGAAGCTGCGGATTCCGCCCTGGATGGCATATTCCCAGTGGTAGGCGATCAGGATTGAGAGACCGACACCCCCGCTGACCAGCAGCGCTGTGCGCAGTGCTGGCCGGTTGAGCCGATACCAGTGCGGGAGTGTCAGCCACGCCCGTGCCGCATAGGGGATGAGAGCGAAGAAGATGAAGTGGCGATAACGCCCTTCGCCGTGGGTCACCAGTGATACGGCGATGAAGTAGATTAACCATAAGCCGATCAGCACTGCCGGTGCTCGCCGATGTAGTGCCCCGTACACCAGACCGGCTATCCCGCCCACAGCAATCAGGCCGTACAGCAGATCGTCGAAGATGAGTGCAGCTAGAAAGAGCAGCGGCGGTGGATCGGCCCGATAATCTTCCAGCAGAAAGCGATCCTGGATCGCCTTCACCCGCCAGATTGCCAGCCAGTTCGGCCAGAGTTTGCGCAACATAATTGCCGGGTCTTCGCGCAGCCGTTCCAGCCCCCGCGCCGTCGCGTAAGCCGCTCGCTCAGCCGGATCAGGGATATTTTCCAGCACGCGAAAGATGGTTGCCATATCTTCGCGTGGTTCGTTGAATGCCCAGAGATTGTACGACAGACCGGTTTCGATCACAATACAACTGCGATAGCTCAGACAGTTGCGGATTGTCCACGGTGCCACAACAATCACCGCACTGGTAGCGAAGATCAGCCCGGCAAGCACCGGCGTTGGTCGCCGTAGCAATTGTGACCAGTTGCCGGTAGCAACGACCGCAATCCAGCCGCTCACCAGCAGGGTGAAGTACAGCGGCATCGAGCGGGTCAAGAGCGCCAGCCCCCACAGGCCGCCGGCAAGAAACAGACGCCAGTCGCGCCATTGGGCGCCGCGTCGACGCCATACCAGCAGGAGCCACCACGCTGCGCAGAACAGCGTGGTAAAGAGGGTTTCGCTCATGTAGAGCGAGGCAAAGGTGGCGTTGGTGAGCAGAATGGCCGCTCCGCCGGCGGCCAGGCGATGCACCCACGGCCCGGCGCCATCGGCTATCGCCTGCGAAAGCAGGTAGATCAGATAAACGTTGAGCACGCTGAGGGCAATGTTGGGCAGCGCTGCCAGCCAGACATCACCACCACTGAGCCAGAGTGATCCGGCCAGCCAGAGCGGGTAGAGCGGTGCCCGCAGCCAGTGGTAGCGCTCGTAGAAGCTCCATCCCCGCTCGGCCAACAGGTCACGCGCCACCGTGAGATACTCGACCTCGTCGTTCGCCGGCAGATGCAGCGGTTGCAGCCAGAGTGCCAATCGGATCAGGACCGCTATGGTCAGGATTGCGATCAGCCACCACGACTCGCGCTTCATCGTACCTCCACAAAGCCTATTTGCATCCCTAGCCGGCGACTATCGGCGCTGGCCGGATCGTATTGCCGCGGCCAAAAGGTAGGTGTCGTGATCGAGATGACCAGCTCTTCTGCGCGGAGCATTGCCGGTAATGGGATGGTGATGGTTTGCCGGTCGGCACCAATCGTGAAAGGCTGCGGCTGGCCGTCGGCAATCGTTACCCAGATGGTGACGGCGCTTCGATCAGGCCGGCCACTACGTACTGTCAGCCTGATCTGCTGAGCGTTGGCCGGTATGCTCAGACGTAGCTGTGCCCATCCGGTCGTCCAGCGCCATTCCTGTTCGCCGGGATCGGTCTGGTGCATGCCGCGAATGAACCCGAGCGCCAGACTATCGCCGACGACGAGTGTCGTTGGTGGTGGTGTAACCGAGCGCTTCCAGAGCCAGGTAGAGAGGTCTTCACGCGACCCGGTAGCAAAATTGCTCAATTCACGACGTGCACCCTCTAATTCTCCCCGCCGACGCAGTATGTCGCCACGCAGTATATGTGGGTAAGGGTGGGCGGGCAAGATCGCGATTGCTTCCTCCAGCCAACGCAATGCCGCCGCTTCATCATCGGTCAGCAAAGCGGCTCTGGCCAGCGCGACTCGCGCCAGCACCGATTGTTCGTCACGCGCCAGCGCCTTGTAAGCAGCCGTGGTTGCCGTTGCCGGATCGCCGGTGGCTAATGCCTGTTCGGCACGCCACAGTGCCAGATGTTTGCCGGCCAGTTGCCAGGCCAGCACTGGGTACGGGGCGTGCCAGAGCGTGATCAGCAGGGCCAGGAGCGGGATCAGCAGGGTTTGTGGTTGGCGGGGAATAGTTTTGTACAGCCCCGTCAACCACGCCGCACCAGCCATGCCGGTGTAGGCGAGCAAGACCGGGTAAAGGGGGAGACGATACCGCAGTTCGACATGAAAGATGAGCGTGGTGAAGAGCACATACGCGGCCCACGCGCCCAACAACCAGGCTGGACTCGTCAGGGCGTGCAAGAAGGTCGCCGGACGCTGCGATGCTATCTGTGCTGCCGTGTGCCAGCGCTGGAACAGACCAAAGCTACCGCCGATGAGGATGAGCAGCCACACCCCATCTCCCAGGATCAGCCGGGCCGCGACTTCGGTCGGTGAGACCCAGATCGCCGGTCTGGCCCGCATATCATCGGCGTGTTCGAGGGCAAAGAAGAGGCGCAGCTCACGAGCCATCTTTGCCAGAAACCGGGCCGGGTCGGCCAGGATCACCGCAATACCGCGTTCGGTAGCCAATCGCTGCCGTAATAACCGGTCTTCACCCAGAGCGTAAAGCTGAGCTTTCACCGCTTCGCGACCGGCGGGGTCATTGTCGAGCCATAGATTCTCGGCGCCGGTAGTGTCGATCAGAATCACCCCGCCGTAGGTCAGGGTGTTACGGATTGTCCATGGCCCGACCACAAGCGCACATCCCAACCCAAAGATGACAGCCTGCTGCAACCGTTGCCGACGCTGCCCGTGTGCCCAGCCATGAATGAGCCACCAGCCTATCGTCAGCGGGAGTAGTGGCAACGCCACCGAGCGGATCAGACACAGTGCTCCGCAGATCATCCCGGCAACCAGAGTGAGCCGCCGCGATAGCTGCGGTATCAGAATCAACCAGAACAATAGGCTTAGCCCGGCCAGAAAGAGGGTCTCGGTCAGTAATTCGGTCGCGTTAGCGGCCAGCGTATAGTTACACGCCGTCAGCAGCCCGGCCAGTAATCCGGCGCGGCTGACAAAGGCAGGTGCGGCCTGTGGCGCACTGCGGCTGGCCAGCGTTCGGGTGAGCAGGGCTATCAATGGTACCGTCAACGTACTGATAATCGCCTGCACCAGTCGCAGATTCTGCACCAGCGAGTCCACCAGGACAATCGCCGTCGCCAGAAAGATCGGGTAGAGCGGTGGCCGCATCAGCCGCAGCTCAACGTAACGTCGTTCCTGCAAGAGGGTAATTGCCTGGGTCAGATATTCAGTTTCGTCGCCTCCCAGTGGATAGAACTCGCGCCAGCGCCAGACCTGAAGCCGCAAGATTAGCGCCAGGATTGTCAGCACAGCGACGGCGATCCACCAGTTACGTTGCGCGGTTCGTTGATCGGTATTCATAGTCATGGTACCGACCGGCTGATAACAACCGGGTTTCTGCACAGTATCATCTCACCTCTGCCCAATCGAGCTGAAACGCCAGAATTCGCACCTGACCGACCTGTGGCCCTTGCCGGCGCACCAGGTCGAGCGCGTCAGGAATGAAGCCAGGGCCGTGCAGGGTGATGATGTAATCGCTTCCCGGCGAACGGGCCGGCAATGCAAGACAGAACTCCTGTAACTGACGTTCAGGTTGAAACTTCCCCACCTCAGTACCATCGAGCCAGACCGTGATCGCTGGTGGTGTCAGATCTGTTGGCCAGTTAGCCGCTGCGCGAAGACAGAGCTGCCGATTGTTGCCCGTTGCGGCTGCCGGAAAGCGCAAAGCGGCCCTCTCCCCCGCCCAGCGCACAGTCGCGCCGAGAACTGGATCAAACTCGCCGAGGTAAAATCCATCGATATAACCGAGATCGTTATCGTCGGCCAGATCGATCCGGTCACCGGGGAGGCGGGGCGGTTTGAGCCACTGCCATGCCCAGCCCGTCGGGTTCCAGTCGTCAACCAGGGTTTGCCCAAGCGACTGGCGCGCCCCGTTCAGATCACCTATCTGCCGCAGCAATTCGCCGCGGATCACGGCGGTCTGCCACGGGTAGAGCGGTTGCTGACGGCCCAGCAGTTCCAGGCCAACAGCCGGCTGCCCCCGGCGGGCAACCAGTAACGGTTCGCCGACAGCACGTGCGTAAGCCGGCAAATCTGGATCGGCGAGCGCCTGCAACCACGCTGTCAGATCGTCGGCGGCCACGGCGGCGGCTAACCGTTCCAAGGCAGCGTACTGCGCCCGACTCTGCCAGGCGATCTGTGCTGCGGCTATCGCCGACGGGTAGGGGCCGAAGTAGGATGCCCACTGTGACGGCGCACCGGCGGGTCGTGGTTCGAGATAAGCGTAGGGGGTGGCGGCGATCAGCCACACCAGCACGGCCAGCGCTGCGTAGCCTGCCCCCCGCCGGTTCACCGGCCACGTGCGCCGGTGGAGGATAGCCGCCAGCGTAAACATCGCCAGAATAAACAGAAACGGTAGCAGCGGAATGCGGAAGCGGTTAATCGCGAAGAGTAACGGCGCTGCCGCCAGATTGTACAACAGCCACCAGCCAATCAGCCCGGCGAGCAGTGATTGCGGTCGGCGCAGGACAGCCCACCCCAACATGGCCAGCGGTAACACAATCACATAAAGCGTATCGTCCAGCACAAGCAGGGCCAGCGTGTACCACGCCGGCAACCGCCCCAGGGCAAAGCCTTCGGCCAGTCGCTCATCGCCGCTGTAGTTGATTTGAAACAGATCGATCAACTCTGCGAACGTCTTCTCGCCAAACGCCCATGGTTTCGCCTGGATCAGACACCAGCCTTCGGCACTGAGCACTTGTTGTCGTTCAGCCTGCGTTATCGCGGTAACCGGCTTAGCCAGCGCAGCGGCCAGCCGTGGATCGTTCCGCTCCGCCAGACACGAACCGGCAGTGAGCTGCGCACGGGCATCATCATCAAGGGTTGGGTCGAGCAGCGCCAGCACCAGATTGCGCGTCGGTGCATCGCTCCGGCCACCGTCGTAGGCGGTACGGGCACCCAGGGCCAGGTTGTAGGCGCTGGTTGTGTCAATGATTATCAGACCGCCATACGTTCGCGAAGCGTACCATGCCCACGGCCCGATCAGACAGCCGGCAGCCAGTAATGGCAACAAGCCGCTGATCAATCGTTCACGCCAGTGACCCGGTGTGCGCCAACCGATCCAGCCGGCAATCAACGGCAGAAAGCCGAGTAGTAAGCCACGGGTGAGTGTCGCTAGACCGAGCAGCACACCACCGATCAGCAGATTGTGCCGCTGCCGGGGATTGGCCAGCAGGCAGAACGCGGCCAGCAACAGGCTGATAAACAGCGTTTCGCTCAGCAGCAGTTGCGGATACATCGCCAGCGGTAGCGACAGTGCGCTCAGCAGAGCGGCACCTCCGGCCATGCGTGGTGTCGCCCCCAACTGTCGGCTGAGCACATACACCAGGCCGACATTGACCAGACTGAGCAGGTTCTGCGTCACGAAGATAAACGCTTCATTCCGCCCAAAGAGCGCGATATGGGCGGCCAGAAACAGCGGGTAGAGTGGCGCTCGCGTCCACAGATACGTGGTATGCCAGGCAAACCCTCGCCCGTTGGCTAGCCAATCGGCAGATGCCAGATATTCGGCTTCATCAGATATGAGACCGAGGCGCGGCAGGTTTCCCCAAAGTGCCAATCGCAAGCCGATACCGGCGCCCAATGCCAGCAGCAGCGGCCAGTGTTGTCGCAACCAACTATTCCTCACCGGCAATGACCTCAATCGTTGTTAACCAGAGCCGCCCTGCACTCAGTGCTCCCTCACCACGCACCGGCAGACGGCCATCGGGTGTCGGATCGGTCGGTCGGTACCAGCCGATCAAAAGCTGATAGTGACCAGGTTCCAGGTCGGGCGGTAAATGCACCGTGCGATCATCGCGCGCCGGCTTCCCCGGCAGCCATGTACTGGTTGGCAGATAACCGGCCAGCGGTTGCCCATCATCGCCGGCAACCGGTGGCTGCTCACAATCGCGGCAGAGGTGAATGAAGAGGCTGTAATCCTCACCGAGTGGCTGTGTCACATCCCAGAACAGACTGAGCGGAATGTTGCCACCGGCGCGATAGATGCCTGGCCCCGCCGGCGTGGTGGCCTTCAGCGTATAACCGAGAAACGTCAACTGCTCGCCAAACACGGCGTTACCCGGCGTAGCCGGCTGCACGATCTTGCCGGTAATGTACGCCTCCGGTGCCTCCTGACAGAAGAGATGAACCCCCTGCAAGCGCCAGATACCGCACGGCCACGTCCGCTGCTCGCGGCTGAAAGCCCAAAAATTACCGACCAGACCGTACTCATCACCCGGTCGCGGCGGATCGACAGTCCGCGCATGATCGGGAGCTATCAGCAGCCAGCTTCGCGTATAACCGGTTAATGCCGCCCGCCGTTCGACATCCCACTCACGCTGAGTATAGCTAGTTTCGCCCGTCCAGAAATTGGCAAAGCTGATCGGCTGCGGTGCCGGATCGCTGCTCAACCGGCTCGCATAGTAGTCGTAGAGCGAGCGCAGGTATCCTGGATGCACCACAACCGCATCATCGGGATGTACCCGGCGCATCAATTCGCCGATTGCTTCACGATATTGCTCCTTGACCGGGTCGCCAGAAAACAGCCCGAAGCGTGGTTGGGTCAGGGCCAAAGCCGACGTGGTCAAGACACCGGTTAACATCAGCCATGCCAGCGCTCGTCGCCAGTTCGTGTGCCCAACGCCAATTGCGAGAGTGATCAACCAGATTGGAAAGACGATCATCAGATAACGTGCTTCGTAGAGCCGGGTGAAGAGAAGCTGTACCCCGAACAGCACCAGCGGCACACTCCCCATCATCCCGATAACCAGCCGACTCGATTGCGGCAGACTTGCGAATCCGATCAGGCCCAGACCAAACAGCAGGAGCCACGGCAAAAGCCAGAACCATTCGAGATCACCCGGCCAGCGATCCAGGCTAAAGCGAGTGATAGTCAACCAGAGGGCGGTCAGCGGATCGGCGGCGATTGACGCTCCACTCGCTGCCCGATCACTACCGATGCCGGCAGCCATAGCGCCGATCATACCCAGACCGATCACAATCAGGCCAACGGCGATAGGAATCGTGTACCGGCGGGGACGACTGAACAACCACACCAGACTGGCACTCAATGCCAGCAGTGCCGTCAGCCGATGGATGAACAAGGCCAGCACCGTTAACCCGATCAACCAGTACCACACCTGCGCACGCTGCTCGTGTACGGCGCGCAATGTCAGCCAGAGGATCGCAGTACTGACTAGCAGCACCAGCGCGTAGACCTTCGCTTCCTGCGCATACCAGATGGCAAAAGGCGAACATACGCCGATCAGCGCAGCCGCGATGGTCACCGCGTCGCGTTGCGGCGAGTCACCAACCGCACGTCTCGCCGCCAGCGCCAGCAGCGGCACGCTCAACGCACCCGCTATCGCCGAAGGGAAACGTAGCGCCCACTCACTCACTCCGGCCAGACTCATCCATCCCTTCAAGATCACATGGTAGAGCGGGTAGGCTGCGTTAGGTCGGATCAAATCGATCAGCAGCACCGTCCACGGCTGCATCGCCATTGCCCAACTGTTGCCTTCATCCAGCCAGAGACTCTGATCGCCGAGCCGGTAGAGGCGCAGGGCCATCGCAGCAATGCCGATCAAAAGCCAGGCTATCAGCCATCGCCACGTCATGGCCTGACCTCACCGCGCAGTGCAGCCGCAAAGGCAGCTTCATAGCGTGCCGCTGTATTCTCCCACGTCAGCTCATTCAGAATGCGTTCGCGCGCTGCCGCCCCCAGGCGGGCTGCCAGTGCCCGATCTTCAGTCAGGCGACCAATAGCGGCTGCCAGGGCGGCTGCATCGCGTTCGGGAACAATCAGCCCATGCACGCCATCCTCGATCACATCGGGCACCCCGGCTACCCGTGCCGCCACAATCGGACGCGCCGCCCCCATCGCTTCCAGCAAAACGTTGGGCAAGCCGTCAACACCCTCCCGCACAATCGGCAGCGCAAAAACATCGGCAGCGGCCATCGCTATCGCAGTACGCGCCCGGTCAAGCTGACCGGTAAACAGCACGGTGGTGGCAATACCCAGTCGGGCGGCCTGCGCTTCCAGGGCCGGACGCAGATCGCCGTAGCCGACGATAACCAGACGCGCTGTAGGGTGCATGCGCAACACCGCCGGCCACGCATCGAGCAGAACACTGAACCCCTTTTTACTCACCAGTCGCCCTAACCCTAACACCAGCGGAGCGTGGGCAGGAATATTCCATTCGGTACGAAACTGCTGCGCCGCTGCCGGATCAGGCCGAAACTGATCGGGATGCACGCCGTAGGGAATGACGAAGGTACGGGCTGGGTTAGCGCCCAACCGTACTCCGCGCATGCTCAGATCGGCACTACAGGCAGTGACGGCGGCAGCGCGTTGAAAGACCAGCCCGGCCAGAGTACCCATAATGCGTTGTGTCTCGGCCAGATAGATGTCGCTGCCGTGCAGACTGACCACCAGCGGCAGGCGAGCTATGAGCGCTGCAAGTGCAGCGGGCGGCCCGTTGGGTAAGACCCAATGCGCCTGCACCAGATCGAACGGTTTTCCCCTGGCCCGCGCCTGGTGTAATTCGCGCCGCAAAGCACTGAACGAAGCGGTAAGCGCAAACGGTGCTGCTAACCATGCCCGTTCGCGCACCTGAGTATCGCTTTGCAGTGATTGGGCATAGCCCCAGATATTGAGTGCCGGATGCGGTGCGTAACGGAAGAAACGCAAATGAATCCCACGTTCGTAGGTACCGCGCCGCAGATCGGGATGCCACGGTGCCACCAGTGTCACCTCGTGACCACGAGCCGCGATCCCGGCGGCAATCTCTTCGATGAACGGTGCCGTTGTTTCTCGCGGATATTTTGGTAGTGATGAAGCCAGCATTAAGATGCGCATACGGTACGATATTCCATTATGAGTCGGGGATACGGTAGATAAATGCCCGAAAATCAGGTGTTGGGCTGGCGTACAGCAATTCAAAACCGTCGATGATCATCCCCGGCTGGTTATCGTGATCCATCAGCGGAGCCAGCAAACGCCCGACATCACCCTTCACCCGCATCTGGTTTTCCAGCACCAGATATTGCGCACCGTAGTGACGGGCAATCTGCAATAACAGCTCACGGTCATCCGTATTAGGGATCATCACTGCCGGTCGTTCGGTATGCCAGTTGACCTGCCACGGTAAGCGGGTCATGATCACGGCATCGGGTGGCGTGTTCGCCTGTAACCACTCGTAAGCGGCCAGGTCTTGGCGCCAGATTTGTGGTTCGTTACGTACCTTGTCTTCTATATCGGCCTGCGAGCCGGCCACAATCGTGATAATCGCTGCCAGCGCCAGGATCAACCCCAACGGTGCCCAGCGCCGATCCCCAACCGCTGCCAGCCGGTCATAACCGGCCCAGATAACCCACGCCGCCAGCAGGGCCAGCCAGGGAATGAGCGCAACCCAGTAGCGTTCCTCATTGGTACGCCAGTACGTCAGCATAAAAATGATATATGGCGTATACGTAAATGCCAGCAAACCAGGCCATTTCCGCCGATAAGCAATAGCTGCCAGCAAACCGGTGAGCGCCAGCCAGGCGCCGAGCGGGGTCAGAATATTCTTTTGCGCATCGTGACTGAAGAGAGCAGCGAGCACAGGTGGCGCACCCGGCCAGGCCGGCATCAGGTACGCCCGCAGCTCGCGCACCTGCGTCTCGAACTTGGTAAAGGTCGCATCAAAACCCCAGCGTAAAATCCAGCTCCGATCAGGCAATCCCGGCCCGCCCCATTCCAGCGCAAAGACGCGATAGATTTCTGACCAGGCATCACCACTCACCCCGCGATAATCGAGCACCCAGGCATCGTAACTTTCGGTGCTGTAAACCGGTTTCCCGAACAGAATGAGATTACGCACCAGATAGGGCGAAAGGATCAGGAGGGCAATGGCCGACCAGACGACAATCGGCGTTAAACCAATGCGCAGCCGTTGCCAGCGCTGTTGCCAGTCTCCCGCCATACGCAGGTGGTTCGCCAGGATCGTAAGTTGCCAGAGACCCATGCCCAGCGCGAACATGGCCCCACTCGGCTTCTGCAACATCATCAGACCGGTGCTGACAGCCGAGATGAACAGCCAGCGCCACTGTCTCGCCGGATCAGTATTGCTCTGGAGCAACGCTGCCATCGCTGCCATACTAAAGACCACAAACGCCAGATCGTTCGTCACATAGATCGATAGTCGGAAGAAAAGATAATTGGTCAGCACAAGCACAGCCGCCGTTACACCGACCCGCCGATCCCACCAGCGACTGCCAACTGCGTAGATAAGCACGATCAGGATAACATCGAAGACAAAATTGGGTATCTTTGCAGCCCACGCAGTTGGCCCAAACAGAGCAAAAAAGGGCGCGATCCAGACCGGCTGCAACAGCGGCCAGGTCTCCTGGGGGCGCGTTAGGCTGTCGTATGGATAATAAAACTGGCTGATATAGTCAACAACCCAGCCCCGTCCACGCACCAGATTACGGGCGACAATAGCATTGTCGCTGTAATCAGCGTGGCCCGCATAGGGCAGAGCAGCAATAACAGTCGCTTCAAAACCCAACCAGATGACGGCGAATCCTCCCAGGACCAGCCACGCACCGCGTCGGCTTGCCAGCACATCAACCAATCTATCACTCAAGCGCGGTAAACCGGCCCGCCCATAGGTCAGAAGTAACGCCAGCAAGGTCGTTCCCAACAGCGTTAACAGCAGCGAGTCGGGAAAAACCTGCCAGAAAAGGCGTATCCCGGCTGCCGTCATCCAATTGATCACGTGCAGCAGTACATACCCAAAACAGACCAGGGCCACTGCCACCAGCCCATAACTCAGTGCCTGCCCCTGACCGTAGCGCTGCACCAGGAAGCGCAGGTAGAACAGAAGCGGCTGCCGATAAGCAATCACCAGCAGCACCAGCAAACCAACCATCGCGACGTTCAGGATCGCCGCCATCCAGATGCGAGCGACCGCCAGCCCAATCGCAGCCGCCCCAATGCCGATTGCCGTGATGACGTACACCTGACTCTGACTCAAACGCAATCGTGTCAGCAAGAGCGCCAGCAGCAGCGCATTCCACCCCATCAGAGCCACTGCCGGCCAGGCTGGCGGTAACCACAGCGCTGCTTCACCGGCGGGTGAGATACGGACTTCGGCCAGACGCACCCCTTTTGGTCGCGGATCGCGTTCATCGAACAGCGTTGCCGAAGATTGCAGCACGAGGGTAAGATCGCCGTGTTGATGGGCAATTCCCGGTACCGCAAAAGAGAAGGCTTCCCAGGTTGGTTTTGGCACAAAACTGCCAACGACTGCCCCGTCGATCAACATCGTCACCGTTGGTTGTGCCCCAACCGTGGCCGGCCACCCTTGCGCCACCAGCGTCAATTGCAACGGCGACCCGGCACCGACGTTGGGCAACACAATCACAGCGCGCTCACGTGTCCAGCGCGAACGTCCGGTTGGCGAATCGGGAGTCAATTCATCCGCAAACAAATCCCCGCGCTCAACCGGTATCCGTCCCAAACCCGGACTCACCCCCACAAAGAGGCGATCTCCCGGCCAGCCAATCGCAACCCGACCCTGCGGTGGGGCCTGGTACGCCATCGCGCCGGCAAGCAATGCCAGGGCCAGTATGAATAACAGCACTCGTACCGTTGCCCGCAACGATGGCACGGTGTCGGCTGCAAACAATTCACTACTGATCGAACGATCACTAACGGTCATCGTGCTCCTTCGCCCCTCGCTCCAATGCCGACGGTCATTATACCGCTATTTATTGCCGACCGTAGTCTGCCGCATACTGCCCGGCACGTGATAAGCCTCTGAAGGATGCATGATACCCTCATCGCAACCCGTATCAGGTAGTGACGAGAGCTGCTACCCCATCAGGCAACAGTACCCTGCACTGCTGCCTGCCCGCACTGCGCCCCCTGGGAGCGTGCGCCTCCGGCTCGCCCACCTCCCAACATCCCCCCGCTGGCTATGCATTACCCATAACTATACGCATGGTGTTAACCATGTGCTATCGTGAGCAACATGCCAGGGAACAGTCGTACCGTGAGCGGTGCGCATCAGGGACGGAAGGCGGCATGATTGCAGCGGGAGACGTCGTGCCGAACTGTGAGGCAGGGTGCTTGAATTGATGTCATCACGCTGTGATGCCGTACGCCTGTCGCCTACGCGACCCTGATGATGGGGATGGTTGAACGCAGGCCGGCAGCCTGCCCCACAGTGTGCTGGTGCCGGTGGTGCGTAGGGGCAGGTTCCGTAGGGGCGGGTTCTCAACCCGCCCCTACGGACGGTATCTGCACTATCCAAGGGATGCGGTGGATGGGAATGTCTTGCATCGCGTGCCATGGCGTGCAATGGATGGTTGTTCAGAGGTGATCGCAGCCGCTACGCTCCCCGCCCCCACGCAGCGCTATGCCTTACCCATACCCAGGTTGTCACCTTCTTCGCTCATGAGCAGCACCTATCTCATTGTGCGCGATCCTGGGCACTATCGCGTTGCATCGCTGTCACGTGGGTCTCACGTCACGAATGGGCAGCGGATGGTCGCAGTGGTAGCGGCGGTAGACGGTTTATCAGACCGTGGAGCAGGCTGGAAGCCTGCCAGCGGGACCAGCACCTGCCGGCGGTGGAGAGGATGCCTCTCCACGCAGGCTGGAAGCCTGCGCCACGGGGAGCGCTTGCAGTTCGGTCTAACGCAGCGTGACATGTGGGTAATGCATAGGGTGCGCTCAGGAGGGGTCGGAGCAGTAGCTGAGAGCGTGCGCCTCTGGTGCGGTCAGCAAGTATCGGTATCGCCTGGGAGCGCGTGCCTCCGGTGCGCTCAGCAGGCACCGGCATCGCCTGGGAGCTTGCGTCTCCGGCGCGCTCAGCAAGCACCGGCATCGCCTGGGAGTGCGCACCTCCGGCACGCTGAGCAAGCGTCGGAGCAGTAGCTGGGAGCGCACACGCCTCCGGCGTGCTCACCACCAGCACCAGCACGCGTCAGCGGCATCCATCCGGCACCGCCGGTTCTCGCCCCCAGCGGGGACGGGTGAGAGTGGGAGCGTGTCGTGTACCACCATTTTGTGTGCCGCTGACGAACCACTAGCAGCTCACTGGCAGCATGTCAGCAGTACGTCAGTACGGATCTGCCAGCCCAAATGATATACATATATGCGCAAACCAAAAACAAACAGGGGTGCACAGACGTGCACCCCTGTCACATTATTGGAGCGCTGAAACTTTAGAAGTCCATCCCGCCACCGGCGCCTGGAGTTGCCGCCGGTTTTTCCTCAGGAATGTCGGTAATAAGCGCCTCGGTGGTGAGGATCATACCGGCAATCGAGACCGCGTTTTGCACAGCGCTGCGGGTGACCTTCACCGGGTCGATAATGCCCTGCTCGATCATGCTGCCATACTGACCGGTCAGCACGTTGTAACCGATGGTCTTGTCACCCTTCTCCTCTTGCAGGCGGCGGACATTGGCGATAATCACCGAACCGTCCTCGCCAGCGTTGCGGGCCAGAATGCGCAATGGCTCCTCGAGCGCACGGCGCAGAATCTGGAGACCGACCTTCTCGTCTTCGTGAGCAACCTGCACGTTGTCGAGTGCCGGAATAGCATTGATCAGCGCGACACCACCACCGGGCACGATGCCCTCTTCAACAGCAGCGCGGGTTGCGCTCAGCGCGTCCTCAACGCGGTGCTTCTTTTCCTTCAGCTCAGGCTCGGTCGCAGCACCGACCTTGATCACGGCCACCCCACCGGCTAGCTTGGCCAGCCGCTCTTGTAGCTTCTCGCGATCAAAGTCGCTGGTTGTGGTGGCAATCTGGGCGCGGATCTGCTCAATGCGGGCGCGGATCGCCGCCTCATCGCCACGGCCCTCGATAATCGTCGTGTCGTCCTTGGTTGCAATTACCTTGCGAGCACGACCCAGATCCTCGATAGTGGCGCTATCGAGCTTACGGCCAATCTCCTCGCTGATGACGGTGCCACCGGTGAGAATGGCAATGTCCTGCAACATAGCCTTGCGGCGATCACCGAAGCCAGGCGCTTTGACGGCCAGGGCATTAATCGTGCCACGCAGCTTGTTGACGACCAGCGTCGCCAGCGCTTCGCCATCAACGTCTTCAGCGATGATGACGAAGTTCTTCGTCACCTGCAACACCTTCTCGAGCACCGGGAGGATTTCCTGAATACTGCTGATCTTCTTGTCGGTAATCAAGATGTAGGGTTCATCAAGCTCAGCTTCCTGACGCTCGACGTTGGTGACCATGTAGCCCGAAATGTAGCCCCGGTCGAACTGCATGCCTTCGGTATATTCCTTCTCGAAGGTGACACCCTTCGACTCCTCTACAGTGATCACACCGTCCTTACCAACCTTCTCCATCACTTCGGCGATCAGCTCACCTATTTCGCTGTCAGCTGCCGAGTTGGTGGCAACGTGAGCAATGTCGGCGCGGTCGCGAACCGGTACGGCGCTCGCCTTAATAGCAGCTACCAGTGCCTCAGCACCACGATCAAGACCACGCTTGAGCAACATAGCGTTGGCGCCGGCGGCTACTACTTTCAAACCCTCGGTGACGATGGCCTGGGCCAGCACTGTCGCAGTGGTGGTACCGTCACCGGCCACATCGTTGGTCTTTGTCGCCGCCTCCTTGAGCAGTTGCGCACCCATGTTCTCGAAGGGATCCTTCAGCTCGATCTCCTTCGCGACCGTCACACCGTCGTGGGTTACCGTCGGCGAACCAAACTTCTTGTCAATAGCCACATTGCGACCGCGCGGGCCGAGTGTGGTCTTCACTGCATCAGCTACCAGATCAACACCACGCTTCAGAGCACGGCGTGCCTCTTCGTTGAAATAAAGCTGCTTTGGCATAGGATCTATAATCCTCCCTTGAGAATAGCGCTACTTGCGCGACGTTGTTACTCCTGAACGATACCCAGAATGTCCTTCTCCGACAGAATCAGGTACTCGACATCATCGAGCTTGAATTCGGTGCCGCTGTACTTGGCGAAGATCACGCGGTCGCCAACTTTAACGTTCATTGGGATCAACTTGCCATTGTCATCACGGCGACCCTCACCAACTGCCAGCACTGTGCCTTCCATCGGACGCTCTTTGCTAGCCGTATCAGGCAGGTAAATACCGGTCTTGGTCTTCTCTTCACGCTCTACCGGTTTGACCACCACACGGTCGCCAAGGGGTCGGATGCGGAAATCCGCCATAGCTACTATCCTCCGTTTGGTATAGGTTTCTTCCAATGTGCGAAGGTTCCATGAATTAGCACTGTTACGTCAAGAGTGCTAATCCGTTGGTAATAGTACACAAAAACGGTCGGTTTGTCAAGTCAATATTAGCACTCGACGTTAGAGATTGCTAGAAGTTCGTTTGCCAGGAAGATTCTCCCAGTTGCCCTATCTGGCTTTCGCACTGCAAAGCTGCGCACAGCTTTACAGTGCGCCATGCGTGAGCGTTCTGTCTGTGTCCAGCTGTGCAAACATATCGAAGCGGTAGGCAGGCGGTACGCTTCACCTTCACCATTGCCAGTAATCCTACCTCGTATGCTTACGCCCTGATGTAGCCTGGAGCCTGGTATCAATGGGTGCCGGTGCCATTTGGCTCGATTCAACGGATTCCGGTAAAGTGTGGCACTTGGGTTTTCCTGGAGCTTATTTCATAAAAGCTGTACGGTCGTGCCATTGCACAGGCGCATGAATGCCTGCTAATCGTCAAGTATATCCTGCTTCCGCTCTGCCCGTATGACAGCGAGGATAGCTGACGACCATCGCCAGCGTTGGATTGATTGCCTTACCCGCTCGTCGTGCGCGTGTCGCGAAGTTTGG
>NZ_DAOUBI010000228.1:0-29031 GCF_034432675.1 Chloroflexus sp.
GTGAGCAGGCCACGAAAGACTACCGGCGATGATGAACAGCACGACCCTGCGCACCACATCGTGCAGCGTACCTGACCGGTATGAATCCTTTGGGTAGCAGCCCGTTCCGTAAACGCACTACGTCACGCCCATCTGGTATACCCATCCGCCGTGTCGCTGTGGTGATAGAAGGTGACACCTTGGGTGCTATCCGCGTGCATCCGCCTCGACCGCGTCCATCCGTGTTCCACCCCTCCCCCGTCGCGCTCAACGCCCCGCACCGCTGTAGTGACGTAAGGTGGCAACTCAGGTTATGGTACAATGCAGCCGCAGCCTGGTCTGCACGACATTTGGTGTACTATGACAAGCAACCCATGATTTCACGTCAGTTTGCATTAAGCGCTATTATCGTATCGTTCATTATTGGCGCTGTCGGGGTCTTCCTCTTCATCAGTCAGCGACTTGAACGTTGCGCTGCACCCCCCTTTGTCGATCCCAACCTGTTGCCCAATGCCAGGTTTGCCACACCCGGTGATGTTGCCGGCCTGCCTGAAGGGTGGGGCCGCGGCGCCGGTGGGGTTGAAGTGCGTGGCCCGGCAGTGGATGGTCAGGGCTTCGATCTTGATGGTGATGGGTGGGCGTTGCAATTGATCGGAATCGCCAATTATGCGCTAACGCCCCCGATTGGGGTGCAACCTGGCACGGCCTATTGTTTCACGGTTGCAACCCTGACCGACTCATTGCTGCGTTCGCCAACCCGTGCTCGCCTCGTTTTCGAATGGTATGACGATCAAGGTGTACTGCGTGAACGTTCCGTCACCCCCTGGCAACCGGTTGTCTTATGGACGCCGGAGCGACCTCCAGCGGCCTGGACAACGATTGCTGGCTATGCTCGCGCTCCGCAGACGGCACGCATACTGCGGGTACGTATTGAACCATCTTCCGACGACCGTATCTATCTCGATATGCCGCGCCTGCAACGCGGCGGGCATACGCTGCCGCCGGCGCAGAACGCAGATGTCTCCTTACCGTTGACCATTGCTCCATGGCCTGGAGGATACCGCGCTGCAGTCGCGTTTACCTTTGATTGGGAAACCGCGATGGGAGGATTGATCCACTCACGCTCGGTTGATGATCCGCTGGCTGACGAAGACCCCATTCAACGCGGGATGCGTATGCGGACTGGTGTTGAGACGAGCATGAGCATTTTTGCACGTTACAATGTGCGGGCGACCTATTTCGCGACCGGTTATAACTTCTTAATGGGGAATCGCGAGCAGCGACGCTTCATGAACGATCCGGTCTTCACCTGGGCTTCGGCAGCCAATGGCTGGCGGAGTGATCGTTGGACGAACCGACCCTGGTTTGCCGATGACCCGTATGGCACAGTTGCCACCGATCCGGCCTGGTACTTTGGCGATCAGATTGAGCCGTTGCGCGCCGCCGGTCACGAAATCCAGAGCCATACCTTTAGCCATTTGTACGGCGGGTATGCCGATGCGGCTACCTGGCGAGCTGATATTGAAGCATGGAATAGCGTTGCTGCCGAGCGTGGAATTGGTACTGCCCGTGCGCTGGCGTTCCCGTGGAGCAGTAGTGCCGGTATGAGCGACGCGAACTGGGATGTTCTCGAACAGGGCGGCATTCGTGCAGTCACACGGCTGAGTGATTACGGCCCCTACAACCTGTTTCCGCTTGATGAACGTGGTCTGGTGCGCGACCCGCACTGTCGCTGGCTCCCCGGTCGTGAAGGACGAATTATCTCCTGCCCGGATTTTTATCTGACCCCAGCCCGGGCAAAGCTGGCTGTCGCGCAGATTGAACAGGCGGTAGCCGCCGGTGGCATGATCGACATCTGGTCACATACCGAAGAGGTAACGAGTGCCGCACAGCAGGCGGCCTGGGAAGATGTGGTATCTTATACTGTCGGGCGTGGCGATGTCTGGGTCGCGCCGTTTAGCGAGATTGCCGGCTGGCAAATTGCTCGCATGACACTCAATATAACAACGCTGACCGAACCAACCGCGAGTACTGATCGGGGGCGAAGCACGGCACATCGCTATCAGGTGCAGAATACATCACCCTATCATCTTGCGGGAATGATGATCGATCTGCCGCCTGATACGGCTGATGTCGCGATCAACAATGACATCGTGCCACGGGAACAGTGGCAACATAGTGGATGGATCCGGATCGATCTGGCTGCCGGTCAGACAGTAGAGGTGACATTGTGGCCAACACGATCAAGCAGCCGCTAAACCGGGCGACAGGCTGGCGTGCCATCGGCGATCTGCTAACGAGGCAACGCGGAGCGCTACGGTTGTACCAGTGGTTGTGGCTGGTATTGTGCGTTGCTGGCGCACTGAGTATTGCCCTTCCGCCAATCCTGACGCGACCGATCATTTATTATGCCAATGCGGTAGTTCGCTTCGACATGGCGCGCTATGGCCCGATCTATCAGCCGGTTGGGCCAAACCTGACCGGGATGGATATTGCGATTGCCGATGCCACGGAAGCGTTACGCCTCTCGACATTAGCGCGGGCCGATGTGCGCTTCGGCCTACCCAATTTTCGCGTTGAATATCTCTTACAGCAACCGGGTGAAGTTCTGGTGCGCGGGGTTGCCGATAACGCCACCGAGGCGAAGCTCCTGGCCGATGCCGGTGCTGCTGAACTGGTACGCCAGATCCGAGCGGCCGGTGGGCGCGAAATTTTACGCAACATGCTCGGCTGGCAGCTCTGGCAGGCACTCAACGGTACGACGCTGCCCGCTGATGACCGTTTTGCGCTGCTACTGCGCGATATTCTGCGTCTTGAGGCATTGCCTCTCTCACGCCCAATTGAACCGTTTAGCACACCACGAACCCTGAGTGATCTCTCCGGTGAAGAGATCAGTGATGTTGTGCGGGCGCTTGAGTCACGTTACGACTTATGGCGATTTGCGATCAACACTCGCAACGCGACCCTCGATGCACTCTGTGGCAGCGCTGGTCTAACCGATACTGCCACTCGTGAAGCAACCTTGCGCGACTGTGCCGTAACGAATCCGGCCGCTGCCGCTGAGCTGGCGGCGCGTGATCGTACTATCGCTCAGTTGCGTAGCATTGAAGCAGCGATTACCTACATGATTCGAGAAGCAGGTGCCCGCTTCAACGCCGACCAGGAGAGCGCAGCATTCCGCATTCCGGCGGTACTGCCTGCTGCGCCAGAACCACGTTATGAAATACCGCTGACTGCGCTGGCAATCCTGTTTGGCACGGCCCTTGGTCTGGGGGGGATTGCGCTCGACCGCAGTGCCGGCGTACTCACGAAATTGCAGGAATTGTGGCAATACCGCGAGCTGATCCGTAACTTGATCCTGCGTGATCTACGTGCCCGCTATAAAGGCAGTGCTCTCGGCTACCTCTGGACACAGATCGCACCGCTGGGGATGATGCTGGTCTACGTCATCGTCTTCAGTTTTCTGCTCCCCAACGGATTGGCAATGTTTCCGGTTTTCATCATTGTCGGATTGTTGCCCTGGAACTACACGGCAGAAGCGGTATTGAGCGGTACCCGCAGTATCATCGACAATGCTGCGCTGGTGAAAAAGGTCTACTTCCCGCGAGAGGTATTGCCCCTGGTAGCGGTTGGATCGAGTCTGCTCAATTTCATCCTCTCGCTGCCGATGATGACACTGGTGATCATTGTTGTACAACTCGCTACCCTGGGCCGCCTCAACCTGAGCTGGAGCATCGTCTACCTGCCGGTTATTATGGCACTTCAGACCATCTTTCTGGCCGGCCTAGCCCTCCTTCTCGGTGCGGGTGCTGTCTTCTTCCGCGATGTTGTCCATCTGATCGGTATTGTGATCAATATCTGGTTCTTCCTTACCCCCATCATTTATCCACTAAGCACGATCAGTGAAGGGTTGGCTGCCCGCCTGATCCGCTGGTTTAACCCACTCGCCTCGATCATTGAGTTCTACCGTGAGATTATCTATGGCAATCCGGTGCCGGTTGGTCTGATCCCAACACCGGGTGTCCCCGCGCTCAGTGCAATGTTGCGGGTCGGTCTGACCGGGCTGATCATCCTCGCGTTTGGCTACTGGGTGTTCCAACGCACCAGCCGCCATTTTGGTGAAGAATTATGAGTGTCGTGATTGAGTTTGATAGGGTCTCACGGCAGTTTGTCCGTCGCCAGAACGCCTCGACCATTCAAGAGCGTTTTATGGGCCTGATCCGGGGTCTACCTCCGGCAGAAGCTTTCTGGGCCGTGCGTGATGTTAGCTTCGCCGTTGAAAAGGGCCAGAGCATTGGTTTCGTCGGGCACAATGGTGCCGGCAAGAGTACCATTCTCAAATTGATGACCCGTGTGCTTGAACCGACCAGTGGTCGAGTTACGACCAAGGGCCGCATCGCAGCCCTGCTCGAACTGGGCAGTGGCTTTCATCCCGAACTCAGTGGTCGCGAGAACGTCTTTCTCTACGGATCACTGATGGGCTTTGGCCGCAAAGAGATGCAACGCAAACTGCCGGAAATTATCGAATTCTCCGAAATTGGGCCGTTTCTCGATACTGAGGTCAAACACTATTCGTCGGGTATGTATACCCGACTGGCATTTGCCGTCGCAACCGCCGTTGATCCTGACATTCTGATAACTGATGAAGTGCTGGCCGTTGGTGACGAGACCTTTCAGCGCAAATGTATTGATCGTATCTATGGTTTCCGGCGGGCCGGGAAGACTATTGTCTTCGTCTCACACGCACTTGATGTTGTGCGCTCACTTTGTGATGTCGCTGTCTGGCTCGACCATGGTGACATGAAGGCGTATGGTGAAGCCGGTAAGGTGGTTGACGCTTACCTGGCTGATGTGAACGAGCGCGAACGGGCTGAGTTTGAGGAGCGTTTGCACAATAAAGATGACGATCAGATACGCAAATCGCGCATGCGCCGTGGCAGCCGCGAAGTTGAGATCACGTGCGTGCAGCTCCTCGATGCGCAGGGGCGTGAGCGCATTACCTTCCGTACCCACGAACCGCTCACCATTCGCATTCACTATCTCGCCCATCAACAGATCGAGCGCCCGGTCTTCGGTGTGGGGATTAACCACGAAAGTGGGCCGTGGTTGACCGGGCCAAATACCGGTTTTGATAAATACCATATCCCGTTCATTGAAGGAGCTGGTATCATCGATTATCACATTCCGCGCCTACCCTTCCTGAGTGGACGCTACCTGGTCAGTGCCTCGGCCACCGATTCCACGCAGTTGTACGAATTTGATGTTCACGACCGCATGTATCCTCTGGTCATCCATAGTGATGGTCTGAGCCAACGGTACGGCATGGTGTTCTGCGAAGGGAACTGGAGCTGGCACGGATGAGTGATCTGCTGATCATCAGCCATGATGTCGTTGGTCAACGGATGGCCGGACCCGGCATTCGGATGTGGGAACTGGCACGAACGCTGGCCAAACAGATTCCGGTGACGCTAATTGCACCTCGTCCTATTGACTTTCCATCAGCGTCGGGGATCACGTATGGGCAATATACCTGGGGCGAAAAAACTACACTCGCACCGTATTTAGATGAAGCAACTACAGTATTGGCAAATAGTTTCGTTGCCTCTGTTCATCCCGAACTACTTACGTTTCGTGGCCGATTAATTGTGGATCTTTACGACCCAACCGTCTTTGAAAACCTCGAACTGTTTCGCCAGCGACCGCTCGCCGAACGGAAAGCACAGACACAGCGTGACATAACGTTATTGCGAGAGCTGCTCCTGCGTGGCGACCATTTTCTTTGTGCTACCGAACGGCAGCGCGATCTGTACATCGGAGGATTACTGGCGCTTGGGCGATTGTCACCTGCGCTGGTTGATAGCGATCCGCTGCTACGTGACCTGATCGACGTTGTGCCATTTGGGGTGAGTGATGATCCGCCGCAGGCAAGTGGCCAACCGGCACTACGTGGTGTCCTTGATGACCTGAACGCCGATCACCAGATCATTCTCTGGAGCAGTGGCCTCTGGGATTGGCTCGATCCGCTGACATTGGTACGGGCAATGCCGGACGTGCTAACTGCCGTACCACAAGCTCGCCTGGTCTTCCTGGCCGGACGACATCCAGGCTATGTTCCCGAAATGGCAGCATACCGGCAAACCCGAAACCTGGCTGCTGAACTGGGATTACTCGGTAATGGAATTCATTTCTATGACGAATGGATACCCTACGCCCAGCGTGCTGATTTCCTGCTTGAAGCGACGGTTATGGTGTCATTGCATCGAGCACATTTGGAAACACGCTATGCTGCGGTGCGTTCACGTGTGCTCGACCATTTCTGGGTGGGACGCCCCAGTATTGTCAGCGTTGGCGATGCTGCTGCCGAACTAATCCAGGAGCATCAGGCTGGAGAGGTTGTTCCGATTGGCAACAGTCAGGCGGTAGCTGCCGCGCTTATTCATTTACTAACCGATCAGCAGCACTGGTCGCATCAGAGCGCTCAGGCTACAGCCCTTGGCCGGCGTTTGCGTTGGTCGCAGGTGGTAGCGCCATTACGGCGTATGGTATCATCTCCTGTAAGGACGACCGATCACAGCACAACTGAGAAACGGCAATCAACCATGGATAATCTGCAAACCATTCTGCAAGAGCGCAATGCATTGATCCGCGAACTGGAAAAATACTGGCAAGTCGCTCCAGACTCTCCGCAACCAGGCTCAATTACTGGCCGCGTAAAGCAATGGTTGCAACGACGAGTAACCGGTTCACTACACGCTGACCTGTGTCGAGTTGCGGATCAGCAACGGGTGTTTAATGCAACATTGATCAATCTGGTATACCGTTTATCCAGTGCTTTCGATGAACAGGCGCGACGAACGGAAGAGCAACTCCATACGCTCCGCTATGAGACAACTCTCCATCAGCAGCATGTAGTAAATCACCTGGCTTCGCTCACCCAACAACTTGCCGAGATGAAGCCGTTGCTGGAAGTAGTTAGACAGGAGCAGATTACACTTAATACTGAATTACAAAAAGCTCGCGACACATTACCACCACTCCATCAACACATTATTGATCTCGAAACACGTATCCTTGATTTCGATGAAGTGCTCTCACAAGTGGCACAGCGATTAAGCGATCTATCTCTCTCTTTATCAAAATGAAAGCAAGCGTTGTTATTCCATTGTTGCAGGGTGGGTTATACATTCGCGACTGCCTGCAATCATTGCAACAACAGTCAGAACAACCGGCCATTATTGTCGTGAATAATGGTAGTAGTGATGATGGGCCAGACATTGTTCGTCGCGAGTTTCCTGATGTAACGGTCCTGGATTTTGCCCGACCACTCGGTTTTGCCGGTGCAGTCAATGCAGGTATACGAGCAGCTTTAACCACAGCCGAACCTCCCGATGTAGTGATTGCACTAAACCAGGACGCAGTGGTTGATCCTGGTTGGCTGGCTGCACTGATGCCAGCATTTGCCGACCCGGCGGTTGGTCTTGCAGGTTGTCTAGCCCGTTTTCCTGATGGTCAGATTCAGCACGCCGGCGGTACCCTGATCGAGCCACTCTGGTATGGGCGGAATCGCCACTCTCTCGACGATCCTACACCGATACACTACCTGGCTGCGCTGGCCCTGGGTATGCGCGTGACAATGCTCGATCAGATTGGATTATTTGATGAAGGATTCTTTCCGGCTTATTACGAAGATGTTGACCTCTCGTTGCGTGCTCTGGCGCATGGCTGGCGTATCGAACTGGTACCCGCAGCAACACTCATTCATCACGAGGGCGCATTGCAGCAGGCATCACCTAGACACACCTATATGATCGAGCGACACCGCTGGCGTCTGCTTTTGAAACATCGTTCCCTTGTTGAACTACACGAGATTGTCTTTCCGGCCGAATATGCCTTATTACAAGAGCGTGCTGACACGGGGATCAGCGACAGTTTGCGCGCCGCCTATTTGCAAGCGATTTTCGCCTTGCCCGAGATTGGTCGGCAGCGTGGCTGGACAACCGAGGAGATCGGTGTAATCCGTGGTCGATTAGTGGAATTGCGTTCTGAAGCGATTGCTCGCGAACGTACCAGCCGAATTATCGGTTTACAACAGGCATTGCATTCGCATGTGTTGCCGTATACATCGGTACCTGCTGTTACCGATGAACGTGTGATGGCAGAAATTGTTGGATTATCACCTGCTACATTGCCGGATGGTGCAGAAGCGCCTTCCCGTGGTGAGCATCCGGCGACAATAGCAACGGACAACAAACAAGGTACAGATGACACAGTGGTATCTGCCGTCACCGATCCCTCCCAGCAATCCACCAATCCGCGGCGACCTCCCTTCCAGCCCGGTACACGTCCGCCGGTTGCTATTGTGATACTCACATGGAATGGGTTGGCACTCACTCAACGGTGTCTTACCAGCCTGCGTACACACACCCGTGATGTAGCGTATCGTTTCATTGTTGTTGACAACGGGAGTACCGACGGTACCGTGGAGTGGCTTCAGACTCAACCTGATGTCACACTAATCGCCAATAGCGAAAATCGAGGTTTCGCGGCTGGTGTTAATCAAGGTATTGCCGCAGCTTCTCCAGATCACGATGTGCTACTCCTCAACAACGACACCGAAATTATTGAAGAGTCTTGGCTGGCCCACCTGCGTGATGTGGCAAACAGTCACCCCGACTATGGGATTGTCGGTTGTTTGCTCCTCTTCCCAAATGGCCTCTTACAACACGCCGGCACGTATATGCCTCAACATAATTTCTGGGGCTACCAGATTGGGGGTGGTGAACCGTTTATCGGACAGTATCCCGGTATCCGCGAGGTTGAAGGGGTCACCGGTGCGTGCATGTACATTCGGCGTGATGTAATTGCCACCATTGGCGGTCTGGACGAAACCTACTTCTCGTATTACGAAGACACTGACTATTGCTTGCGCGCAATGCAGGCCGGATTCAAAGTTGTTTGCACCGGTGGCGCCAGAGTTGTCCATCACGAAAATTCGAGTACAAAACTTAACAACGCCGACTGGTGGCGTATGTTCAGTCATGGACAACGGGTTTTCCTATCAAAATGGCGTGATTACTACCGGCGTCGGTATCGTTATGGTCTGGTCTGGCATTCGCTCATCGCCCATGCCACTGGGTATGCAACCTCGTCGCGTGAATTTGTCCGTGAGCTGGATCGGCGTGGTGTCGATATTCGGCTGGCCTGCATCTTCGGCACCGATTACACGGAACCGCCGACCCGCGATCCGCGGCTTGATCAACTGCGGCAGCGTCCCAAAGATACGTCATTGCCCCAGGTTGTCTACAGTCAGGGTGATGCCTTTGTCAAAAACAGTGGTCGGTACCGGATTGGGTTTACCATGCTGGAGTCTGATGCCCTGCCTGCCGATTGGGTGCATCAGGCAAATCAGATGGACGAGGTGTGGGTGCCGAGCCACTTTACCCGTGATGTCTTTGCGCAATCCGGTATACGAAGGCCAATTCATGTTATTCCGTTGGGATTTAATCCCAACTATTTTCACCCTGGTATCCAGAGTCACAAACCAACGGACTCGTTGGTGTTTCTCTCTATCTTTGAATGGATTGAGCGTAAGGCACCCGAAATCTTACTGCACGCATATGTCAGTGAATTCAAGCGTAGCGATGACGTGATACTGGTACTGAAAATTTTCAACCATGATCCACGGTTCAATGTTCAGCAGCGTATCCACGAGATCGTCAACCGTCCCGATGCACCCAGAGTCGTGGTTATCCTGAACCAGGAAATTGCCGAGCATCAGATGGGAAGTTTCTACCGGAGTGCCGACTGTTTTGTCCTGCCTACCCGTGGCGAAGGATGGGGTATGCCGATACTTGAGGCAATGGCCTGTGGCTTACCGGTCATTGCAACCGACTGGGGTGCTCAGCGTGACTTTTTCAACGACCGGTTAGGATACCCGCTGCGGGTGCGTCAGTTAATACCGGCAGTCGCTCGTTCACCATATTATGCCGGTTCACGCTGGGCTGATCCTGATGTTGATCATTTACGTTATCTTATGCGGTATGTTTACGAGCATCCGGCAGAAGCACGTGAAAAAGGAGCACGGGCTGCTGTTGAAGTACAGCAATGCTGGACGTGGGAAAAAGCTGTTGATCGCATTGTCGAGCGCTTAGAAGCCATTACACATTCGTGAAGTGAGGCAATAATGAGCATCTACTGGATTCGCTTTCAGGGTGACAGTGCGGCAGAAGCAATGAAGGCTGTTGCCGACGCATTGTACCAGGGTGAGCATGGTGTTGCGCCCGATGCTGGGTACGGTGAGAAAACGATGTCAGAACCTGAAGTAACGACATCTGGTGAAGGCTATCTCCAATCTAACCTGCAAACACTGTACACATCTTGGTCTATTGATCCGTTGCGTGCCGAGCCTCCTGCCGACCAACGCCTCATCAGCCGACTGCGTGTGCACGTTCAACATCTGATACGTCGTGCAACCCGCTGGTATTTCTTTGCTCCCTGGTTGCAAGCCAACGAATTTCATGGCGCAGTGGTACGGATTATTGAGGTTCTCTTAGCCCGCCAGCAACAGTTTCAACAACAGATCAACGATTATCACTACCGCCTGCATGCGGCAGAACAGCAGATTCATCTGCTGCGTAATGAACTGGCAATAACTCGTCAACACCTTATGGAGTTGAAGCAATATCATGCTCTGCACCAGGCGAAATCAGAGTAGTCTTATGAAAGAGCATTCGGCGTTACAAGTCATCTGGCAGTCACGGTGGGGGTTGCCGATAGGGTATTCGGTGAGTTCGGAAGAGCTGGTTCTCCATCTCGATCAGGTAGGAGTGGAGTTATTCCACCGGCCTACGCCCTGGCATATGCCTACTAATCTTTCGCATCCACGCCTGCGTGAGATTGCGGCACGCTCGTTGCCCGCAGGCATTCCGCAAGTGAGCTATGACCAGGCAGATCTCTTTTATACCGAGCACCAGGGTTACCGTATCGGTTATACCATGCTCGAAGTAAATGGATTGCCTGCCGATTGGGTGGCAGCCTGCAATCAGATGGATGAAGTCTGGACCCCAAGTCAGTGGGGGGTCGAGACTTTCGCGGCGGCTGGTGTGATTCGGCCACTGTATGCAATGCCGCTTGGCTATGATCCAACACAGTTTTATCCCAGGGTACCGGTACACCGTCTAGATGGTCGATTCACATTTCTCTCGATCTTCGAATGGGGTGAACGAAAAGCACCCGACATTTTACTTCGTGCATATGTGAGTGCGTTTCAAAATCACGATGATGTCATTCTTATTTTACGGGTCAACAATTTCGATGCGTCTATCAGCGTTTCTCAGCAAATTGCCAGCCTGAACTTGCCAGCCGATGGGCCACCGATAGCAATTCTCTACAACCAGTATTTGAGTCGTGCCCAACTGGCTTCGCTCTACCGTAGTGCAGATTGCTTTGTGCTGACCAGTCGTGGCGAAGGATGGGGGCTGCCCATTCTTGAGGCAATGGCCTGCGGCGTCCCGGTCATTGCAACTAATTGGAGCGCTCAAACCGAGTTTTTGCACGAGGGTGTTGGCTATCCACTACGGGTACGTTCTCTCGTTCCGGCTGAGGCGAAGTGTCCTTATTATCTGGGCTGGTCGTGGGCCGAGCCTGATCTTGACCACCTCGTCTACCTGATGCGGTATGTCTATGAGCATCCGACCGCGGCGCGTGCTATCGGTCAGGCAGCGGCAGCCGAAGTTGTCCAACGCTGGACATGGCAGCATGCAGCGGAACGAATTCGGCAGCGATTGACAGTAATTGCAGGGTAAGTGTCGCCTGCGCTCACAGGTCATAAGACGAGCAAGATATGGATAAATTAGGTGACGTATAATCCCATAATTTTGTGAGCGTTAGGATGGTCTTGTAGTCTACCGCTGTTCTCCGCAGTTCTAATGCTTGACTGCGTTCGTTTATTCCCCTCATAAGACTTTAACGATAGATCCGTTTGGAACGTGTAGGTAAATTGCGCACGTTGCATGATATCTGATCTGATATGATAGACATACGTGTAGGTAATTTCCCTATTGGCATTGTATCAATATATCGTAGTAAGTAAGGATGCTTCGTTGTCTCATATGCTGTACCGTGTATTCCACGCATAGTATTCGCTTAAAAAGTTCATCTCTTTTCCTGTATTGGTAAAATAACGGTAATGCTGAGTCACTATAATACCCTTGAGTATGGTGAAGAGGGACTTATGTCCTGTGGCAATATCGTCTCTTTTGTAGTAAGATAGGAACAGAATATGGGTGATGATTATGTATATGCAGGGCCATGGATTAGAACATCTAAATTTTGTTAAGGAAGGGGTATATTGTTATGATACGTCGTCTTTGTCTCTTCTGTTTCATCATTGCCCTCCTCATCATCCCATCACTCGTGTTGGCCTACTATCAGAACCCGGTCAAGTCCCAACCCGGTTTTTCACGCACCCAAAAGCTGCAAACGGACGACACTCTCGCCGGGAAGCAACTGGATGGTGCCCGAATTATTCGTAGTTCACCGGTAGTGGGTGATCTGGATGGTAATCCCGGTAACGGTTTGGAGATCGTGATTGGGGATCGTAACGGGAAGTTGTTCGCTTTGAAAAACAATGGCCAGGTGATGTGGACAAAGCAGGTGGCAAGTTGTAGTGTGACCGGTGATGATAGTTTGCTCAACGGTGCACCCTCACTCTTCGATCTGAGACCCGATCTGCCCGGTCTGGAAGTGATTGTAGGCTACGGCAAAATTCATGCCGACTCGAATTGTCCCGGGGGTATCAGTGCCTATTCAGCTGCAGGCCAGCTATTGTGGAATTACTCGATTCCGATTGGTCAGATTAGCCATCAATCGGGTGTTTTCAGCACACCATCGGTGACAGATGTGAATGGTGCAGGCGACATTATTATCGTTGCCGGGTCAGCCGATCTCTACCTTCACGTGCTAAATAAGGATGGTACGTTGCGCTGGAAATACTATGCAATGGACTCAATCTGGTCATCACCGGCATTTGCCGATGTTAATGGTGATGGGCGCAAAGATATTATCGTTGGCACTGACTTTACGCCGGGGAAGGTATGTAACCCCAACAATATCACACCTTTTCCAGAGACGAATTCGTACTATGAAAGTGCGAAAGGCTTCCTCTACGCCTTTCCCGCCGATCCGACCTTTGTGGCCGATCCGATCTATTGTGCAAGGGACGGCGGTAACGTGATCGGCTTTGGCAAAGGTTTTCTGTGGGCTGTGCGCCTTGACCAGTCTATCTACTCGTCACCGGCAGTAGCCGATCTCGACAATGATGGTCAGCTTGAGGTGATTGTCGGTAGTAGCTGTTTTTACGGAGGTAATCCAAAACCAGGCCAATGGGTCAAGATTTTCAATGCAGCGAACGGCACTGAAAAGATGACACTTAATGCGCCAGAATGTGTTGCTTCATCGCCGGCCATTGGTGATATTACCGGTGACGGTAAACCGGAGATTGTAGCTGCTGTTGCCTCTGGTGGTTCGATTAATCCAGAGGTATCAACGCCCTCTTCTGGTGGCAGGCTGGTAGCGTGGAGATTTGACAATCCAAACCCGATCTGGAATATTGTCGTGCGTGGTTCCACCCAGGAACAGGCCGATATGTCGGAGGCTTTCAACAACCCACTGATCGCCGATATTGATGGCAACGGTTCACACGAGGTCATTGTTGTTGTCCAAAATTCGGTAATGATCTACGACGGTGCCGGAAATGAGCTTACCCCAAGTTGCCCGACCGGCGGCCCTGAGGCTCAAGCTTGTATGCATCGGAAGTCGATGTTTATGTGGATGCCAATCCGCAATACACCGGCAATTGCCGATATTGACAATGATGGGAAGCTGGAGATAGTTGTGGGTGGTTCACATACCGGTGCTCAAAATAGTGCATTCGTTTACGTCTGGCGCGATCTCGAAGAGGCAATTACCAGCGCGAGTGGCCCCTACCAACCCTACAGCGCACCATGGCCGCAGTTTCAGCGTGATCCCGCCCATAACGGTCTGTTCCTCGTGCGCAGGATACGTCCTGCTGTGACCAGTATGGCGGTATTGATGGAGACAGATCAGGTGCAACAATTCACGATTAGCCTTTATTCAAACGATGGTTCACCAATTAATGTTACCATTGGGGAGGCCGACGCGAGTGATGTTATTCAGCTTAGCCCGACCAGCGTATCACTTAACTCGACTACCGGCAGTTCATTCAATGTTACGATTAATACTAGTAGTAAAGCTCCCGGTACCTACAATGCAAAAATACTGCTCAGTGGCAATAATGTACCCAACGTCGAGATTCCAATTATGGTACGAGTAGCAACTAACGTCTACACAACGTATACCCCTCTCGTCCTGCGTTAATAATCTTGGCAAAACTGCCCTCTAAGGATGAATCGGTCGGCTGATTTGCCGACCGATTCGTTGTATCGTTATAATGATGAAGCCTAGATTGAGAGTACAAAGACGCAGGCTGTACGAGACGTATAAATACTATGGAAACATCGTCCCATCTCATCACCGGCGGTGCCGGGTTTATAGGTTGTAATCTGGCTGATTATTTGCTAGCTCGTGGCGAACATGTCACGATTGTTGATAATCTGAGCCGTCCGCGGACTCCACTTAATCTGGCGTGGTTGCAAGAACGGTACGGCAGCTGGCTTCGCTTTGTGCAGGCCGATATTCGTGATGCTGCGGCGATGCAGGCTGTCATCCCCGGTCATCGGGTCGTCTACCATCTCGCCGGTCAGGTGGCGGTGACGACATCGGTGCAGGATCCGCGCAGTGATTTTGAGATTAATGCGCTCGGTACGCTGAATATTCTCGAAGCAGCCCGTCTGGCAAGCGAGCCACCGATTGTCTTCTTTGCCTCTACCAACAAGGTTTACGGTGGGATGGAGACTGTTGCCGTGGTCGAAGATGAGACTCGCTATCGGTACCGGGATTTACCGTATGGGGTACCTGAACATCAGTTACTCGATTTTCATTCACCGTATGGGTGCAGCAAAGGTGCTGCCGATCAATATGTGCGTGATTATGCCCGTATCTACGGTTTGCAAACGGTGGTCTTCCGCCAGTCGTGCATCTATGGCCCGCGCCAGTTTGGGGTTGAGGATCAGGGGTGGGCTGCGCACTTCGCGATTGCCGCACTGTTGAACCGTCCTATCACCATCTACGGTGATGGGAAGCAGGTGCGCGATATGCTCTACGTTGATGATCTGATCGCAGCCTATATGGCGGCATTGGCCCGGATCGATCAGGTGAGCGGACGGATATATAATATTGGTGGTGGTCCGCAGAATGCACTTTCCATCTGGGCTGAATTTGGCCCGCTTCTGAGCCGTCTGATCGGACGGGAGATTCCGGTGCGTTACAGCGACTGGCGGCCCGGCGATCAACCGGTCTACATCAGTGATATTTCGCTGGCGCAGCGCGAGCTGGCCTGGCAACCACAGGTGTCGGTGTACGAAGGGGTGGAACGGATGGTGGGCTGGATTCGCGATCATCTCGATCTGTTCCGTTAGCGATGTCTGATCTATGTAAGCGAAGCGTGAGTGGTTATGAGTATATCAGGGCCGGTCATAGTTCATCCACAAGACGATGAGCCGTTTGATGTGGCGATTGCCCGCGCATTGCAGCAGTCTGCCCACAACCAGCATCAGATCACACTCCTCAATGAATTGTTGAGTCGCGATGCGTACTTGGCTGAACAACTCGGGATATTGCAGGCGACGTGGGCACTCAACCCACCACCTGCAACTTCGCTGCTGGCACGTTTGCGGCGCTGGCTGGCCTGGCGGTTGTGTGGCCCTGAATTCACCCATATCAATACTACACACGCTACGCTCACCCGTATCATCGAGAGCCTGATTGCTCACCTCGATGCGGAACGGGATGCCCGTCAGAAGCTGGCCGACCGCCTCGCTGCCCTCGAACGACTATGACGCAGCTCGTCTGGCATTCGACGTTTGCTTCACCGACCGGTTACAGTAGCTCGTCGCGGGCTATTGTGGCCGGTCTTGCCGCAACTGGTCTGGCCGTCCGGCCGCTCTATCTCTTCGATGCCGACGATGCCGAGCGCATCTATGGGACTGTGCCACCTGCTATTCACGCTCTGCAACAGTTGCCAATTCGCCTCGATGTGCCCCAGGTTGTCTACGGTCGGGGTGAGCTGTTCTGCAAGAATAGTGGTTCCTATCGGATCGGCTTTACCATGCTGGAAATCGACCGCCTGCCCACCCATTGGGTTGCCCAGGCTAATCTGATGGATGAAGTCTGGACGCCAACGGCATGGGGGTGTGCGGTCTTTGCCGCCAGTGGTGTCAAGCGTCCCCTTCACGCAATCCCACTTGGGGTTGATGTGAGTGTCTTTACACCTGGTACGCCACGACGCGAGCTTACTGACCGCACAGTGTTTCTGTCGGTGTTTGAATGGAGCCAGCGTAAGGGCTGGGATATCTTGCTCTCCGCCTATCGGACGGCCTTCAAGCCGACCGATCCGGTGGTGCTGGTGTTGAAGATTGATCACCGCGCTGCCGGTAATCCGCTCCGCGAGCTGGCAGGCATCCCCGGCGATCAGGCGCCGCCGGTGGCGGTGATCTACAATCAGACGTTCAATCCAGCGCGGATGGCCGAACTCTACCGGAGCGCCGATTGTTTCGTCTTACCCAGTCGGGGTGAGGGTTGGGGGATGCCGGTGCTGGAAGCAATGGCATGCGGTCTACCGGTCATTGCCACTGCCTGGAGTGGACCTACCGCATTTCTCGATGATACCTGTGGCTACCCGCTGCCGATTCGCGGTCTGGTGCCGACCGGAATCCCCACCGGCCCATACGCAGATGCCTGTTGGGCAGAGCCTGATTTCGATGCGCTGGTGGAGTTGCTCAGGCATGTGCATCGACAACGCGACGAGGCCCGGCAACGTGGGGCACAAGCCGCATTGCGCGCCCGGATCTGGTCGTGGCAAAACAGCACGCAGACGATCCTGAACCGTCTGCGTGCTATCGGTGTCGAAGTGGTTGATGAAAAGCGTTAAGGCTGTACGACCGTGTCAGATAGCCTGTCTGCCGCTCAGCGGGTTGCCACATCGAGCGCTTCACCTACCCGCAACACCTCATCGAGTGTATTGTAGAAGTGGGGGGCGATCCGCACACCGGCCCCCCGCGGAGTAACAACAATCCCAGCCTCGTAGAGGTGCTGTGCGACCACAGCCGGATTCTCGACCAGCGCTACCACAATGCCACTCCGGTGCGCCGGTTCGGTGCTGGCAGCCAGTTGATAGCCGCGCTCTTGAAGATCGTTGATCAACGCATCCACCAGCGTCGCAATCTGGTGCGTGATCCGCTCAATACCAACCTCTTGCAGTAACGTAACCGCAGCCAACAGTGCGAGATTGTTGGCGACATTTGGTGTTCCCAACGTAAATCACTCGGCAGTTTCAGAGAGGGTCAGGTTGTAGTCGAGATAGTTCATCCCGCTCACACTACTGGTGGCGCCGACGTAAGCTCCTGGTACCAGATCACGGATCAGCACACGGCGCACGTAGAGGAAGCCACTGCCGGGTGTTGAGAGCAAGCACTTTTGCGAACCACAGGCCAGCATATCGATATGGCATTCCTGCACATCGAGCGGAAATGCCCCCAGGGTCTGAATTGCGCCAACCACAAAATAGATGCCCCGCTCGCAACAAAGCTGGCCGACGGCTGCCAGATCGTTGCGAAATTCGGTTGCAAACATCGCTGAGCCAAGAACCTATCCGAGAAATCGCTTCTGAGGCACTTTTCGTAGGGCGAGATGCCATCTCGCCCCACTTTTCGGATAGGCTCTAAGTGCGATCACCCGCGTCCGATGATCGATGCGTCGCACTAGCAGATCAAGATCGAGGCCGCCCCGATGTTGCGGCACGACCTTCGTTAGCACACCACGATATGCCAGTTGTTGCCACGGGTAGATATTAGCCGGATAGTCACCTTCAAGTACCAGCACATTATCATCGGGGTGTAACGGCAAGCTAACGGCTGCGGTGTTAATGCCGGCAGCCGTATTGGGCATCAGCACGATCTCGTCGGGCGAACGAGCGTTGATCAACCGGGCCAGGCGCTGCTTAAGATCGGCGAACTGTGCCATCACCTGTGGAAAGACGGCCAGAAACGGCTCACGGGTGGCATGGTCAAGGTAGCTCTGCACTGCTGCCTGCACACGCTGATGCAACGGTGAAACAGCCGCGTGGCTGAGAAAGGCGTAGCGTTCGGTAATCGGAAATCCAGCGCGATAAGCGGCCAAATCGATAGTCATACAGACCCATCCTTCAGAAACTCGGTCAGAATAGCGTGGTATTCGTGCGGTCGTTCCAGCATTGGCAAATGGCCACACTGCTCAATCCAAACTAACCGGCAGCGCGGTATGCGCGCGGCGGCAACCGGTGCACCCGGCGGTGGCATGATCTGGTCGTGACGGCATGCGATCAGCAGTGCCGGAGCGCGCACTGCGGCCAGGGCAGCGCTGATCGTCGGACTTCCCGCTCCCCGTGCGGTCTCCAGGGCAGTACGTTGTTCCATAGCCAGAAAATCGGCAAAGGTCTCGCGCAGCAAGGCGTGATCAGCAGGTAACCGGTAGAAGAATCGACTACCCACCAGACGCATCAGGGGCTGGACATCGAGCATCCATGGGCGGCGTAATGCTAACCAGAGGGCCATTAGATGGTGGATCGATGCCACAACCCGTCGTTCACGCTCATCGCGAAAGGTGCTGAAGCTGGTGACAATCAGATGGGAAACCCTTTCCGGGTAGCGCGCAGCAACGTGAACGGCAACAGCAGCACACAGCGAATGGCCGTTGATGGCAAATCGTTCCAGCCCAAGGGCATCGGCAAAAGCAATCACCCAATCGGCAAGCCGTTCGAGTGACAATCGACCGCTGAGCGGTGGTGATGCACCAAAGCCGGGCAGATCAGGGGCGATCAGCGTGTACCGATCCGCCAGATCACGCAGCGTATAGTGCCACAACCGCGACGAGCCACCCCAACCGTGCAGCAAGAGGAGCGGATAACCATGCCCGGCACGACGAAACGACGTGCGCAGGCAGGCAATGGCAGTTTCAGCAGCAGGTGCAGTATGTGTGGTCATAGGGAAATAAATCCTCGCAAGAAGTGTCTACATAACTATGATACCACATCGCATGGTTTCGTTTCATGCTCAAAAATACACGTGTCGCATCGTTTGGCGTGCAGAAGCCACGCTGCCACGCCAGCCGTGCTTCCGGTCAGGCGCGTGGTGCAGCGGTACACCTGCTGGTAATGGCGATGATGAGCATGCGCATCGTTCGCAACGGGTCTGACCACCTGCGAATCTGACGGTGCGTGAGCGGGGATGCGGATCGGTAAGGAGGCGCGGGCCAGGGTGATGTGGTGCTGGGGCAGGTGATGTCCTAGGCAACGCGAAACAGCACCGGTGCTGTGCTGACAACGCAGGGGCATGCTATGCAGTGGAATACCCAAACTACCCCACGTTGGTGATGGGTAGCGCATCGATTGGGCGAGAGATGGTTTTGACCGATACGTCTAACACGTCTGCCAGTTTGGTGGCAGGTTGAATCACTCTCTGCACAACGGCCCGCCGATACAGACGGGCACCCCGGCAGCGTGAGTGAAGCAGGCAACTGATATTTAATGATCATCCCCAATATCCATGAGCCATAGCGTGAGGTATAGGAAGGCAAACTGGCGTGGAGTACCCGATTCATTATCGTCAAGTTGTAAAAGGTTTTTGTAATCTTTTACTGCTTGACACAACACCGATCACTATGCTAAACTAGCGAAGCGTGCAAGAACACCAATATATGCACTCTATTAGCCGTAGTACACACTAGATATAGTATGATGATCTAGTGTTCATTGATTGCGACCTGATGTGTTGTTAATAAACTTTTTACAGTTAAGTGCGCCTCTGTTGGTGTCTGCACGTGTGAGAGGTCTATCCTGAAAAGGAGCATCCAACCAATGATGAAACAAGAACTTGCCCCCGCCAATCTTACCGACATTGCCCGTACCGTGCTCAAAAAGCGCTACCTGTTGAAGAATGAGCACGGTGATGTGATTGAAACCCCCGAAACGATGTTTTGGCGGGTGGCCGAAACCATCGCTGCCGTCGATGCTCGCTATGGGGCGTCAGCCGAGCAGGTCGAAGAACGTGCCGAACGATTTTATCATCTGATGACCCAAGGCTATTTTGAACCAAACAGCCCAACCCTGATGAATGCCGGGCGGCCACTGGGTCAATTGAGTGCATGCTTCGTTCTGCCTATCGACGACAACCTGACCAGTATCTACGAGACGCTTAAACATCAGGCACTGATCCATCAAAGTGGTGGCGGTACCGGCTTTAGCTTCTCGCGGCTGCGCCCACGCAACGATGTGGTGCGCAGTACGATGGGGGTGGCCAGCGGTCCGGTGAGTTTTATGGATGTCTACAATCACTCCACCGAGGCCATTAAACAGGGTGGGACACGCCGTGGCGCAAATATGGGTATTCTGCGCTGCGATCACCCTGATATTCTTGAGTTTATTACCTGCAAACTCGATACGACGAAAATCACGAATTTCAATATCTCGGTGGCAATTACCGATGCGTTCATGCGTGCCGTTGAGCGCGACGAGGAGTATGACCTGATCAACCCGCGCACCGGTCTGGTGCAGATTGCGTCGCGTGATGGTCTCAAGCATCCATTCACCGGCGAGGTGCTCGTTCCCGCCGGTCAACCGATGCGCTTGCGGGCCCGCATGGTCTTCGATCTGATTGTGCAGTGCGCCCACGCCACCGGTGAACCCGGTCTCTTCTTCATCGACCGGGCCAACGAGTACAATCCGGTGCCCCACCTCGGTGAATACGAAGCGACCAATCCCTGCGGTGAACAACCGTTGCTGGCCTATGACGTGTGCAACCTCGGTTCGATCAATCTGGGGAAATTCGTCACCGATGCCGGCACCATTGATTGGGAATCGCTGCGTGACGTGGTGCATGAGAGTACCCGCTTTCTCGATAATGTGATCGACGCCAATCACTATCCGCTCGAACAGATTACACAGCTCAGCCAGCGGATTCGCCGCATCGGCCTTGGGGTCATGGGATGGGCCGATATGCTGGTGCGTCTGGGTATTCCGTACAACTCATCGCAAGCGATTGATCTGGCGCACCAGGTGATGCGCTTTATCGACGAAGAGAGCAAAGTAGCGTCCGAGCAGCTTGCCCGCGAGCGTGGCCCCTTCCCGGAATGGGAGTACAGCATCTGGGGACCTGATGCGACATGCGCCCGTCGCCCCGATGGATCGCGCATTCGGCCTCAACGCCTGCTCCGCAATTGTAATGTCACCACCGTTGCCCCAACCGGCACGATCAGTATTATCGCCGGCTGTTCATCTGGCATCGAGCCGCTGTTTGCGATTGCGTTCTGGCGCTACCAGGCCGACACCCGCATGCTCGATATCAATCAGGACTTTGTCGTCCAGGCCAAACGCGAGGGATGGTACAGCGATGAACTGATGGAGCGGATTGCGGACACCGGTCATATCCATCATCCGGAAGTGCCGGCTTCAGTGCAGCGGGTGTGGGTCACTGCCCACGATATTGCCCCAGAGTGGCACGTGCGCATGCAGGCAGCGTTCCAGGAGTACACCGATAGTGCGATCTCGAAGACGATTAACTTCCCGCACGAAGCAACCCCCGACCAGGTTCGCGAAGCCTACGAGCTGGCCTTCCGCCTTGGCTGCAAGGGGATCACCGTCTATCGTGACGGATCGCGTGCAAACCAGGTGCTCTCAACCGGCTCAACCGGTAAGAGTGCGGAGCCGGCGCCGGCCTCCGATCAACCGGTGGAGCTGAAGCCGCGCCCGGTCCCGGCTGAGGGATTGCCCAGCCACTCCTTCCCCGTTGTCACGCCACTCGGCAAACTGCGCCTCTTCGTGACCGAGCTGAACGGGAAACCATTCGAGGTCTTTGCCATCATCGGGCGTGCAGGCAGCGATGTCACCGCCTTCACCGAAGCCATTGGACGGCTGATTTCACTCGCTCTCCGGTGTGGAGTTCCGGTGAAACTCATTGCCGAGCAACTGCGTGGCATCGGTGGTTCGCGCTCGGCCGGCTTTGGTCCGGATCGGGTGCGTTCGGTGCCTGATGCGATAGGCAAGGTGTTGCTCGATCATTACGTGAAAAACGGGAATAGCAATGGCAATGGGAATGGCAACGGCAATGGGCATGACGACGAGTACGGCAACGGCGAAGCCGATACTGGTTGGACATATACGAATGGAGTTGGCGAGGTTGCGGCCACCACATCGGTAAGTCATTCCCACAACGAGCCGGGTCACGGCACGATTGAAGCCGCCGAGATCTGTCCTGAATGCCAGAACGCGACTATGCTGAACGAAGAGGGTTGTCGGAAGTGCCACTCATGCGGTCATAGCGAGTGCTAGCAGCGTGTCGTGAAACGCTCGTGCCGGGGTGAGTATGATCATCCCGGCACGTTATATAACCCCCAAGTTGCCCCCTTTATCACCACAGAGACACGGAGGACAGAGAGGATGTGTGTAACCCGGGTTGCTACCGTGAGGCATGACAATGCGTGCATGGGAACTGACTGCTCCCCATATCGCTCTCCCGGTTACGTCATACGGTGTTGCGTGCAACGTCATGCTGTTCATCTTGGCAGTAAGCCTCCGTGGCCTGCTCACGGCGTAGATGGCAACTTGGGTTATGTCGCCTGGTTCATGGCAGATGGAGTGCAGTGAATTGACTGGGGCCACGAATGAACTATGTACTCATCACCGGTTGCTACCGGTAATCGTTATCTCCTCAATCTGGGGCAGTGACCTTATTGCTCTTCGCTCAGCGTTGCCAGCATCTCTTGAGTATCGATGAGATGATTGTTGAAGATTACACGGGCAATATCGAGGAGTTGAAAAATCATTGGATCGCGTACTCGATAATAGACTGTTGTGCTATCACCCCTGATCCTTCGCCCAAATGCTCTGCTACATTGCAGGCATCCACCGGTACCCACTGTTCCCGTATGCTCCCAACCCAAACCCGTTCCATGGTTCACCTGCTCATCCCCCACATTGACCACAACGCATCGGATCGCTACAATACAAACGCAGTGCATATGAAGAGCTAGAGGAGCTGATGATGAACATCCGCGAAGCGATTGCGGCAGTGGTCGTCCGACGAGATTTGACCCAGGCTGAAGCAGCGAGTGTGATGGAAGAGATTATGAGCGGTACGGTGACGCCGGCCCAGATCGGGGCGTTTCTGACCGCTTTGCATATGAAGGGTGAGACAGACGCTGAGATCGCCGGTATGGCGGCGGTGATGCGTGAAAAGGCAACCCACGTCTATTTTGATGGACCGGTGATTGATACCTGCGGTACCGGTGGCGATGGAGCGCATACGTTTAACATTAGCACGACAGCAGCATTTGTGGCTGCCGGTGCCGGGTTGACGGTGGCAAAGCATGGGAATCGGGCCATGTCGAGTGTGTGCGGCAGCGCCGATGTGCTTGAGGGTTTAGGCGTGCAGATCGAACTCGATGCCGAGGGTGTCGCACGCTGTTTGCGCGAGGCCGGGATCGGGTTTATGTTTGCCCCTAAGTTCCATCCGGCTATGCGGTTTGTCGGGCCGGTACGCCGCGAGATTGGTATTCGCACGGTGTTCAATATTCTCGGCCCGCTGACCAACCCGGCTCGCGCCCGTTATCAGGTGCTGGGTGTCGCCAGTGCTGCCCTGGCCGAAAAACTTGCTTACGCGCTCAGCCGGCTTGATACGGTGCATGCCCTGGTGGTTCACGGTGATGGTGGTGTCGATGAGCTGACTTTATCCGGGCCGAATCTGATTTTTGACGTTCGTGCCGGTCAGGCACCGCGTCAGATGCTGGTCGCGCCCGAAGATGTCGGACTGCCCAGAGCACCCCAGGATGCGCTGCGCGGTGGTGATGTAGCGTACAATGTCGCAATTGTCCGCGCCATTCTGAGTGGCGAAGAACATGGGCCGCGTCGCGATGTTGTGCTGTTCAATGCGGCAGCGGCAATGGTTGCCGGTGATCTGGCCCCCGATCTGGCTACCGGTGTGGCGATGGCCCGTCATAGTATCGATAGTGGACGAGCGCTAGAGCGATTGAACCAGATGATTGCTGTCAGTCGTGGCGAATGAAGGCGACGGTCGTGATATGGCTCAGGATATACGACTGACTCGGTTACGTCGTCGTAGATTTGCGCTCTGGCGCCTGATAGTTGCGAATCTGCTTGACGATCTGCGCGTGCTGCGGGAAGCCTGGTTTCCTCTGACGGCGCTTGCGTTGGTGCTGACCGGTGGGGTGTTGTATCTGCGTTGGTTTTATCTGCCACCTGTCTGTGGCTGTAGCCCTGATCTTGAAGTTGCCCTCTTTGAAACGCTGAAGCTGCTCATTTTTCAAACCGATCTTGATCTGCCGGCCGATCCTGTCGGTCGCGTGCTCTTCTTCCTCATTCCACTCCTCGGTCTGTTCTTCCTGTTGCAAAGTGCGGTTGATATAGGGCGTTTGCTGGTTGATAAACGAGCACGCCCTGAGCGGTGGCAGGAGGCGTTAGCGGCAACGTACCGCCGACACATGATCGTCTGTGGCCTGGGCCGGGTGGGGTATCGGTCCGTACTGCAACTGCTTGATTGCCGGCGTGAGGTGGTAGCGATTGAGCCTGATCCCAGCTGTGAATTTTTGCCGATCCTGTACCAGTTGGGCGTGCCGGTTGTGCGCGGCGATGCCCGTGATCCGGAAGTACTGGTGAGAGCAGGTCTGCGTCGCGCCCAGGGGTTAATTGCCACCATTGATGATGATCTGAAAAATTTGGAGATCGCACTGGCAGCCCGGCGTATTCGGCCTGAATTGCCGACGGTGCAACGTATCTTCAGTCGCGCCCTTGATGCTCGCATCGAACGCTCGTTTGGCCGGAATTCAGCTTTTAGCCCGGCAGCACTGGCTGCTCCTACATTTGCTGCTGCCCTCTTGAGTTCCAATGTCCGTTATGTGCTCGACCTGCCGGCTGGACTGTTGGGGATAGCATTTGTCAATGTGAGTAATGATAGCCCTCTGATTGGGCCGGTCGCCGATTTGGAAACACGCTTTGGTGTGCGCCGACTCCCTGGTCCCAACGCCAATCTTCCAATTCTGCCGAGCGAGGAGATTGCGCTGGTTGGCCCACTACCTGCCCTTGAGGCAGTGCAGTGGGCTAATCGACCATCTCCCACTCGTCGTAATGGTGGCCTGATCGTTTGTGGGTTGGGGAAGGTTGGTACCCAGGTCGTGCGACTGCTCAGTCGGCGTGACTCACGTCCTCCGCTCACCGTCATCTGCACCGTCGAGACACCGCTGCGCTACGTTGAAGCCTTAACTGCCCAGGGCATACGGGTCTTGCGTGGTGATGCTCGTGATCCGGTTCTGCTCCGCGAAGCAGGGATCGAAGAAGCAGTGGCCCTGGCCGCACTCTACAGCGATGATCTGCTCAATTTGCAAATTGGGCTAGCCGTGCGCAGTATGTATCCTGATGTGCATCTGGTACTGCGCGTATTCAGTGACGTATTGGCCGACCGCCTGGTCGATCTGTTTGGGATTCACACGGCATTCAGCACCTCGGCACTGGCCGCGCCCAGTTTAGTTGCGGCTGGGCTACTTCCCGATGTCGCAGCAGCGTTTGATGTCGGCGATCACCTGTTGGTCGTTCGCCATCAGATTATCACCGATCGTCGGGTAGGCCAGACAGTAGCCGAATTACGCGCTGTCGGTCAATTACCACTCAGTCTGCGACGTGGTGAACAGTATCAATGGTTGCCACCAGATGAAACAGTGATTGAGGCGAATGACGAAGTTGAATTGCTTACGTTTCTGACGTGAATACGTCGCCAACTGCTGCCCTTAGCGGGCAAAGACAATTCGCCCGCCAACCATCGTCAACATCACCCGCGTTGTCGCAATCTGATCGGGTGGGATCGTCGTAATATCGCGATCAAGCAAGACCAGATCGGCCAGACAGCCAGGCGCCAACCGCCCCAATTCGTGATCACGATGGCCTGCATAAGCGGCCCAGGTCGTATACCCGGCCAGGGCTTCGGCAATCGTCAGGTGCTGATCTGGAAAATCGCTATCCGCAGTACTTCCATCAAGTTTGCCGCGGGTACAGGCTACCTGTATCCCGCGCAACGGATTCGGATCGGCGACCGGCCAGTCGCTCCCCAGGGCCATACGCACCCCGGCCTGCAACAGGTCGCGCCAGGGAAACCCGTACCGCAGACGCTGTTCACCAACCAGGCGCCGCCAGGGGTTATCCCGATCCATGCCAAAATCAACGTGGAGCGGTTGCACAGAAGCAATGACCCTCAGGTGGGCAAAACGGGGCAGATCGGTTGGATCGACAATCTCGGCGTGCTCGATTCGATGCCGCGCATCGCGTTGCCCGTTGATCTGTTGGGCCTGTGCCAGTGCATTGAGAGTCTGCTGGACGCCGCCATCACCAATCGCATGCACACAGACCTGGAGACCAGCCGCATCGGCATGGGTTACCAGCCTGATAAACTCAGCTGCGTCGTAATTGGCTATCCCACACTCGCCACTGCCATCGGCATACGGTGCCAACATGAGCGCCGTCTTCGCTTCCACTACACCATCAATAAAAAGCTTCACCGCATCGGTCTGCACCAACGTATTGCGATACTGACGCGCATCCATTGCCCAATCCGTGATACGAGCCAGGTCGGTACCTGGCGACAGCGAGAGTGGCAGCCTGATGCGTAGGGTCAATTCACCAGCCGCTGCCAAATCGCGGTAGCGCGTGCGCTGCGCTTCATCGCCATCCATGTTGTGGACGCCAGTCAACCCCAACGCAGCCAGCTCACGGAGAGCACGCCGTACCGAATCCCGAATATCAGCTTCAGTCGGTAGTGGAATACAGCGACGTACCAGATCCATCGCCGGTGCTTCGCGTAATTCACCGCTTGCCATGCCATCGTTGCCCATCACCACTTGACTGAATGGATTACCGGTATCGGCACCCGCTAGAATGCCAGCAATCTGCAATGCTGCTGTATTGGCCCAGGCAGTATGGCCGTCAAATGCGGTGAGCAGAACCGGTCGATCAGGCACCACTGCATCGAGGATATGGCGGGTTGGTAATTCACCAGGCGCAAACAAGCGGTACCGCCAGCCCCGCCCGATAATCCACGGCAGCGTAGGGTTAGCAGCAGCATAATCGGCCAGGCGCGTCTGGAGATCGGCGATACTCTCGGTCTGCTCTAACCGCAACACACTTAGTGCCCGCGCACCGTTGTGCAAATGAAAATGGCTATCGGTGAAACCGGGGAGCACCACCATCCCGGTACCATCAATGATCTTGGTTGCCGGTTGTTGCCACTGCAGTGCATCGCGATCGGGGCCAATCCAGGTAATGCGCTCACCGCGAATCGCGATGGCCTGGGCAACAGATTGACCGGGAAAGCGAACATTGCGCAGAATGAAATCCATCGTACCTTCCTACCGTACCAGACTCAACAACACACTCAGCGTTACCAGACTGGCAAATGATGAGACTACAACGGTACTCACCACCAGTTGCGGTCGGGTGTCAAACTCGATTGCCAGAATCGTCGTATTGACTGCGGTCGGCATCCCGGCCATCATCACCCCAACCCCTAACGCCACACCTTCCATGCCAAGCAGACGTCCCAGGCCAAACGCCAGAATGGGTGATACAACCAGCCGGATCGCAGTGGCGAAAGCCACCATCGTCGGTTGTACAATTGGCGCTCCGGCTCCCAACTGCACCCCAAGAATGAGCAGCATCACCGGCAGCGCCGCTTCACTGAGCAATGCCACACCTTCAAAGAGACTACGGGCAACACTGGTTGCGGTTGCCGGATGAAACCCCAACCCTCGCAGCACCAGTGCTCCGGCAACGGCGTAGATTTGTGGCATATGGAGCAAGCGGTTACTAACCTGACGCCAGGCCCGTCGTCCACCTCCGGCGGCACCCGCAGCGGCCACGCCTACCCCTAACGTTTGGGCCATGATTGACTGCATGATAAAGTAGAAAACACCCAACGTAAACCCGGTTTCACCAAAGGCAAAGCGTGACGCGGGCAGGCCGTAATTCCCTGAATTCATAAACATGCTGGTCAGCAAGAGCGCCGTTATCTCTTTGCCACGCAAGCGCAGTGCCATAGCGCTCAGCCAGACCGTGATCGCCATCAGCCCAATCACGCCAACCGAAAAAAACAGCATACGCCCGGCATCTGGCCCGCTGAGATCGGCGCGGAGCAAGGCAACAAAGATGAGGGCCGGACTGAGACCGTAGATCATCAACCGATTAAGCGTCATTAGATCGAGCGGTAAGGCGCGACGGAGCGCAAATCCTACGCTTGCTACGACAGCAATCGGCAAGAGGACATCGATTAAAACGGCGATCATGGCATCCCCGGTCAACAATATCTTACAAGTCAAATATCATAGCATAGATCGGTGTGTCAGGTGAGGGGAATGCCAGGGAGATGCTAAACCCCGGCTCAGCATTCCCATAATACCCGATGGTTTGCTTGTGTCAGTTGCATCATCGCGTTGCTTGCATAGAAATAATGTCAACAAACAGACTTACGTTTCCCTTGCATACCTCTGTGAATTACCGGATGGTCATGTGCGTTTATGAACCATCACCCGCTATCCTGATGCCTGTAATAGCGGGGATGTATATGGTTCAGGTGACAACATACCCGGTTACAGGGATGCAGCCTATGCATTATCCACAACAGGTGTCAACCACGTGCGTATCAGCGGGGATGATCGCCATGGGTGCTGTTGTGGGCGACTGACCCGATGGCAGTGCGCCGTTCCAGCCGTGCCGGCACGTGCTGGATGGATTGCCTGACCCGCTCGTTATGCGCGTGTCGCGCAGTTTGGAGTGCGGCAGCCATACTACCGCGCCAGCCGCGCTCACGATCCGGCGCGTGGCCCACT
>NZ_DAOUBI010000229.1:0-30408 GCF_034432675.1 Chloroflexus sp.
ACCCGTAGTCGGCAGGTTAACCGGTGCAACTGCAATCCTCGTTGGAATACAGAAGCAAAGCTTCCGCAATCTAACCCTCGTGATACGTACATCACCTCACGCGCAAGGCAATCCCATCCAGCGCGTGATTGCTGCATGGAAGCGCGAAATAGTTTCTCCTCCCTACCACAACCGCAACATTAGCCACCGGCCATCGCTCCAACGACCAGAAATGGTTCAGCACCGCTGATAACTTCATCAGGCAGCGGTATATCGGGCGATAGGTGTGAGAGATCTTGACCACACGCGAAAAAGCGGATGAAAGGTCGCCGTTGTTTCGTTACGTGATCGCGAATAGTACCACGTAGCGCTGGATACGTGCGTTCTAGCGCATCCAATAGCGAACGCTGGGTTACTGGCCCGGTAACTTCAATCTGTATTTCGCGGTCAATACGGGCCAGGTTGCTCAGATGGTAAGGCAGTATGATGCGGATCATGGGATAACCTGCACTTCGACCGAGAGAACCGGCGGTAAATGGCTTGCCAGTGATGTCCAGTGCTCACCTTCGTCGGCAGATGCGTAGATTTGTCCGCCGGTTGTACCGAAATAGATTCCGCACGGAGCTAATGTGTCAACTGCCAGTGTCTGCCGGAGCACATTGACGTAGCAGTGGCTTTGCGGTAGACCTGTGCTCAGTGCCTGCCAGCGATACCGTTCACCATCGCGGTGACCCCGATAGACACGAAGTGCGCCTTCAGGGGGAAAGTGTTCTGAGTCGCTTTTGATAGGGACGACAAAGACGGTGTCCGGTTCGTGGGCATGCACTGCAATAGGAAAACCAAAGTCACTGGGAAGATCGTTGCTAATTTCATACCACCACTCACCGGCATTATCGCTACGCATGACATCCCAGTGTTTTTGCATGAATATGACATCAGGACGTGAAGGATGTAGTGCCAGACTGTGAACACAATGCCCCACTTCTGCGGTAGCATCCGGCAATTCGCCTGGCGAGGCTAATCCACGGTTAATCGCTTGCCAGGTCTGGCCGCCATCATCACTACGGAACGCGCCGGCAGCCGAGATGGCAACAAAGATACGATCAGGATTGTGTGGATCGAGCAGAATAGTATGCAGGCAAAGACCTCCAGCACCCGGTTGCCAGAGATGGCCCTTTACTGAACGTAAGCCGGCTAATTCCTGCCAGCTCTGTCCGCCATCAGTTGATCGAAAGAGCGCTGCATCCTCTACACCTGCGTAGACGGTGTCCGGATCGGTGAGCGATGGTTCCAACCGCCAGACACGCTGGAATTGCCAGGGATGCTGACTGCCATCATACCATTGATGGGTTCCCGGAACACCTTCGTAGCGAAACTCGTTGTTCATCGGATGCCAGGTCTGACCCCCATCATCAGAGCGTTGGATAAGTTGTCCGAACCAGCCGTTTGATTGGGAAGCGTATATGCGGTTGTGATCAACCGGTGAGCCTTTGAGATGAAATACTTCCCATCCGGCAAAATACGGGCCGTTGATTTGCCATTGGCTGCGTTTTTCATCCGTGGTCAAGATGAAGGCTCCTTTGCGGGTACCGACCAGCAGGCGTACTGTGCTCATTGTTTTTCCTGTCTTTCGTTCTTCCTGTACCGGCTAACTCCGGCATTCGTAGCGAACCCTCTCGCGTGCAGATGTTCCGAAAATAACCCAATCCCGCTCAACACCGGTGCGGTGCGCATAGGTGACACGTTCACCTCAAACACCCTTTCAATGGTGGCGCTGCCGTTCTGTGCCAGACCGTGCGCCGATTGCAGTGATTCTCCTGTTCACCGCCTCTTACCGGATTGAGTTACCGGTCACTTTGCGCTGATATGTCTGGACAAACCTGATTACGTTCGCGCCGTGACAACCACTGTCCGTGTATCAGTGTTGTTCACCGTACTGCCTTTTTGATCAACGCGCTGATCTGTGCTTCAACGGCTGGGGTTAGCTCCTTTAACGCAAACGCTACCGGCCACATGTCATCCTCGTCAAGATGTGCAGTATCAGTGAAGCCAAGAGTTGCATAGCGGGTTTTGAATTTGTTGGCGCTTTGGAAGAAGCAGATGACACTGCCGTCTCTGGCATATGCCGGCATACCGTACCAGGTTTTCGGTGTCAGCTCTGGGGCAACTGTTTTGATGATGGCATGAATGCGCCCGGCTATCGTGCGATCCGGCTCAGGCATTTCGACAATTCTGGTCAGAACATCACGCTCGCCGTCCGCCTTCCCTTTTTTGGCCTGCCGTTCAGCACGTAGCTCGCGGACACACTCTTGCATTGCCGCCCGCTCTTCGGCGGTGAAGCCTTCGTTTGGTTCTGATGCCATAGTCGCTCGGTTTATTGTACAATAGAATAAATGTTCTGATCGATAATATCACGGCAGGCATATCTTGTCAAGGTGTGATATGTTGTCGTGAGGAGAATCTGCACAAATTCCTCGTTATCTGGCGTCATCTCATATCGTGGGCGATCCGGTGCATCACGGCCTGGCACCAGATATGCGGTGATCCGCGATGATCCAGTGGACTCGCCGGCATGACCCGGATGGACGCAGGGTGCGCCGATGCACGTGATGATGCCGTCAGGCGTGGCACCATCCGCACCCGGCGGTGTTCTTCAGGCGGGATGCGGTGAGAACGGGGATGGCGAAAGGTGACGGATTGGATCGATTGTTGGGCATTGGATTGTATTAGCTTTGATAACAAACTCTGAACTGCCCGTCACACCATCTGGTGCGACGGGCAGTCTCTTCAATCGTGGCGCTCAATCGCTCTGCCACCCCGGCTCTACCGGGGGCGTTGCTCATTTCAAAAACAGGTGGTACGCCGGATTATCACTCTGCTCCTGATACGGGTATCCCAGGCGAGCCAGTGAGGCGTAGAAACGGTCGAGATCGGCATCGGGTACCTGAATGCCGGCCAGTACTCGTCCGTGTGCGCTGCCGTGGTTGCGATAGTGGAAGAGGCTAATGTTCCACGAGGCATCGAGCGACTCGAGAAATTGCAAGAGCGCTCCCGGTCGCTCCGGGAACTCGAAGGTGAAGAGCCGTTCGTCGGTTGCTTCAGGTGCTCGTCCACCAACCATGTGGCGTAGATGAATGATCGCCAGCTCGTCGTTGGTCAGGTCGAGCACTGTATAACCGGCGTTACGCATACGTTCAGCCAGCTCGTGGCGCTGATTGGCATTGGTCAGTTGTACACCCACAAAGACATTGGCTTCGGGGCGCGGTGCGTAGCGGTAGTTGAATTCGGTGATGTTGTGTGGCCCGATCACGCGACAAAATTGCTTGAATGAACCGGGTCGTTCGGGAATAGTGACGGCAAACAACGCCTCACGCCGTTCCCCAATCTCGGCCCGTTCGGCGACGTGGCGCAGACGGTCGAAGTTCATGTTAGCGCCACACGTTAAGGCAACGGCCGGTAGATCGGCCCCTCGTTCAGCGATGTAGTGCTTTAACCCGGCGACGGCCAATGCGCCGGCCGGCTCCATAATTGCCCGTGTATCCTCAAAGACATCTTTGATCGCCGCACAGACCTCATCGGTAGTTATCCGCACAAAATCATCGACGTAGCGCTGGACAATGGCAAAGGTGTGTTCGCCAACCCGCCGTACTGCCACGCCATCGACAAAGATTCCCACCTGATCGAGGGTAACCCGATAGCCGGCCCGGACGCTCTGGTACATCGCGTCGGAGTCATCTGGCTCAACGGCAATAATCTCGATATTGGGATTGATGCTCTTCAAGAAGATTGCAATGCCGGCAATCAGACCGCCTCCACCCACCGGCACGAAGACACGGTATCGTTCGGCACGCATCTGCTGGGAAATCTCAAGCCCAATCGTACCCTGACCGGCAATCACCAACGGGTCATCGTATGGATGGATGAAGGTTAAGCCCAATTCCTGCTGTAAGCGGTAGGCATGCGCTTCAGCGTCGCTATAGCTGTCGCCGTGCAACACGACTTCTGCATTCCGCCGCCGACAGGCTGCAACCTTGATCTCTGGGGTGGTTGCCGGCATAACAATCAGCGTGCGCACACCAAGCTGCTGGCCAGAATAGGCGACACCCTGCGCATGATTGCCGGCAGAGGCCGTGATGACGCCACGTTCTTTCTCGGCAGGACTGAGATGGGCCATGCGGTTATACGCACCACGGAGCTTAAAAGAGAAGATGGGCAACAGATCTTCACGTTTGAAAAAGATCTGTGCTCCCAGGCGGGCACTAAGGAGAGGTGCGGGTTGCAACGGGGTCTCTTTGACGACATCATAGACCCGACTGGTTAGGATGCGTTGAACGTAGGTAAAATCAGGGTTGGGCATCGTTGGTCAGCTCCTGTACACCGCAGACGCGATTGCGCCCCTGTTGTTTGGCCAGATAGAGCGCACGATCAGCGTCGGCAATCAGTGAATGTGGATCGGGATAGACACTTGGATGGAATGATGCAACACCGATGCTGATGGTCGGATTGATCTGTTGACCGTCGATCATAATCGGTGTGGTTGCCAAGAGAGTATGTAAGCGTTTTGCAGCTATCAGCGCCTGTTCGTAGGTGGTTTCTGGTAATATTAAGCCAAATTCTGCCCCCTCATAACGCGCCAATATATCAACATCACGCAGGTGCTGGCGGCAGCGACGTGAGACTTCGCGTAAAAGATGGTCACCGATGATGTGACCATAGCTGTTGTGAATCTGCTGGAAATTATCAATTGCTATCTTAGCGATGCTCATCGGTGTACGGTAACGTCGGGTACGCTCCATTTCCTGGTGTAAAACCTGAAGAAAGTGATGTCGATTCACTAATCCAGTGAGAAAGTCGGTGATAGTTAAAGATTGTACCTGTGCAAAACGAAATGCATTGTGGAGAGCGATGGCAACGGTTGCTGCCAAGAGTTCAAGTGCATTCAAGTCGGTTATCGTGTACGCATCGAAGCGATTGTTCCATACGAGCAGAGCACCAATGATCCGATCACCAACAATGAGTGGAGTTACCATTAACGAGCCTTCAGCCGGATCCCCTTCGATCTCTGGCAGTAACGGTACAGCCGGCTCGGGGATTGCCTGAGCGCCGGAAAGCCGTAATGAGACGCCGAAGCGTAACACATAGCCGGCCAGTCCATAGTGTAATGGTACCTGTTGCGATGCTTGGCGTCCGCTTGGGGTGACGATATGCACATATTCGACCATCCGGTTTTCAGCCGGAACGGCAATTGCAAAACGCTGATGGCTAACCAGTCGCTTCGTAGCGCGATAGATGACTTGATATAATTGCTCGAGATCGAGCGTTGCACTAATCTCGACGCTAGCCTGGTACAGCGCAAAGCGTTCATCGGCATTGCGAATGGCGCGCTGGTATAGGCGAGCATTGTGAAGAGCGATGGCCGTTTGGCGGGCAATGGCCTGGAGGAGCTCACGATCACTTTCATCGAACGGTTCGTTACGCAAACGATACATCGCCAGGATGCCAAGCGGTGTCTTACCGTAAATGATAGGGGTTGCCAGTAACGAATGTACCCCGACCTGTACCAGTTCCGGCAGTGCCGCCGGGTGATCTGCATAATCGGCGATCAGGATTGAGGTTCCCTGATGGACAATCTGCCACATGAGGCCACGGCGTTTTCCGATCACCGGTATAATCAGATCAACCGGCAAATTGACCAGATGCCCCGGCAATAGACGGTCGGTATCCGGGTCATAGATGGGAAGTGCACCGGCATCAGCATTGAGCAGATCCATCGCAAAACGCACAACGTTCTTGAGAACGTGATCGATCTCTAGTTTGTCAGAAAGAGCAAGCGCAATTGCTTCAAGCCGGAGATCGGAGGATTGTTCTGTGGTTGTCTGTTGCAATGAGATTAGCAGACCATATGTCTCGCCGCTCTCGCTCTTCAGACGGTGTTGGTGTATCCAGTACGTGAGTCCGTTGAGCAGGAGGGTATCCTTTTCTGCTCCGTTGATCAAATCGGGTAGCAATGGCAAGAGATAAGGGAGTAATGATTGCGCCGTATCGCTTACTGCCAGAATCTGTCCACTATCTGTGACTAGAATGTATTGTTCAGAAGAGGCTTCATGGTTCATATCACATACCTGCCGAAGCATTGTAGCTCCAAATAGAGGCATGGAGATCAGGGGTTGAGGTGTTCTGATGCTGTGTTGCCGGTCTACTGCCTGCTGTGCTTCCTCTCAACGCAACCTGTTCACTAACAACACCCGAAACCGGTGATCGCAATCCTGGCTTGTCGTTGTAGGTCGGTCAGGCCAGAATCTCAGCCGCTGCGCTAACCACCTGTTCAATATGCGCTGCCTCGATGCCGTAATGGGTCACTGCCCGGATGCTGGTGTTGCTCATACTGCCCATCAGAATACCCCGTGACCGGAGCGCCGCCAGGAAGGCATCTACACTCAGGCGAGGATGGACAAAGGTGAAGCGCACGATGTTGGTCTGTACTTTGCTCAGATCGATCTGGACTCCCGGCAATTCAGCCAGACCGGCGGCCAGCAGGCGGGCATTCGCGTGATCCTCAGCCAGGCGATCAACCATCTCGGTCAAGGCTACGATGCCGGCTGCGGCAATCACCCCAGCCTGACGCATGCCACCACCGAGTATTTTGCGCACCCGACGTACTCGTGCAATGACATCAGCAGGGCCGGCTACTAGCGAACCAATCGGAGCGGATAGTCCTTTCGAGAGGCAAAACATAACCGTATCGACGTGCCTGGTGAGGTCGGTCACCGGTACCCCCAGCGCAACTGCGGCATTGAAGATGCGGGCGCCATCAAGATGGACTGGCAAGCCGTGATCATCGGCGATCCGCCGCACCAGAGAAAGATAATCGGGAGTTAGTACAACTCCACCGCCGCGGTTGTGCGTGTTTTCCAGACAAATAACGCCCGGCGGAGCAAAGTGGGCATCGTCAATGGTAGTTGCTGCCTCGACCAGTTCTGCCAGATCGATGCAGCCGTTGGGATCGGTTGACAGTGGATGGTAGATCAGTCCACCCAATGCACTCGCCCCTCCAGCTTCGTAGTGGTAAATGTGGCTCTCGTTGCCGAGAATCACTCGTTGACCACGCTGACAATGGGCTAGTACGGCAGCTAGGTTCCCCATTGTGCCGCTGACGACGAGTACCGCGGCTTCTTTGCCCACTCGTTCGGCGGCCAGTCGTTCCAGCGCGTTGACTGTGGGGTCTTCGCCATATACATCATCACCCAGTGCTGCTGCACTCATAGCAGCACGCATTGCCGGGCTGGGTAAAGTTACGGTGTCACTGCGTAGATCGATCCGATCAGGTAGTGGATCGGCGAGAGGCAGAGCATAGCCTTGCATGGCCAGAATCCTCCAGGGTACGGGCAATTAAAAATGTTGCTGTCCAATTATAGCACGTGCTACTGCGATGATGGTTGTATGACTGCTCTTGCTGAGCGATGTGTACTCTATGCAACAATGCTATGATTCTTCGTGGTAGAAGGAAACGTGCATACTAAGTACTTGCTGAGCGATGTGTACTCTATGCAACAATGCTATCCCAATTACACCAATCTTTCTCTGTACAGCCAACGCTCGTTAACCTCATTTCAATGCCCTTTTTGCCCAATTGATATGAAACGCAAAGATTTTGCACAATTATTGTCTATATTCCATATTATTGACTCTCATGCTACAATTTACTTGAAGATTCGTAGTTTTGATTCTGCACTACGCTATTCCAGATCACAGACGGCCTCGTCTCAACCTGCTGGTAGGGAGTAATTCTTTGTGAACGTAGTTCCATGTTTGGACTACGTTGTAAGACAACCAGGAGGCAGTCGTGCTAGAGCTATCTCAGCACAAGGCTCAATTGCGTGACTATTTCAACGGTTTGGGCTTTGAACGCTGGTCGGCTATTTACGGGAATGCCCCTCTTTCGCTAGTGAGGCAGAGCATTCGTGACGGTCATAACCGCATGCTGGCGATTGCCGATTCGTGGCTTGACGATCAACCACCACCAACCACTGCTCTCGATGTCGGTTGTGGAGTTGGCCTGTTTAGTCTGATGCTGGCCCGTCGGGGCTATCGGGTTCGGGCTGCTGATATTGCACCGCAAATGGTCGCTGCGACAGCGCAGGCAGTTGCTGAAGCCGGACTGTCTGGTCGAGTTGAGTGCGTCGAGGCCGATATTGAATCGTTATGTGAACCGGCTCAACTTGTCGTCTGTTTTGATGTCTTGATCCACTATCCGCAGCCGGCCTTTGGCCAGCTCTGCGCCCATCTGGCACAGCTTACCGAACATACTCTGCTTCTCACCTACGCTCCCTATAGCACGCTGCTGGCTGCGCTACACCGAATCGGCGGCTGGTTTCCACGTACTCAACGACGCACCGAGATTCAGATGATCCGCGATCACGAGGTGTTTGCGATTCTCAACCGGTCTGGTTTACAGGTACGGCGGGTACAACCAATCCGTAGCCGGTTTTATCACGTTACGTTGATAGAAGCTGTGCGTCTAGTTTCATAAGGTTGTAGTTCAGAAATGTAACTACAGGAGTACACTATGCGACGATTACTAGCATTGCTGGCCCTTGGTGTAGCCGCGTTTGCACTGCACAAGTGGTACAACCGTGAGGTGTTGCTGGAAGGTGAAGGCTTTGTTCGCTTGCAGAGCGAACATGAACATTTCCACTTCCACGTCGATCTGCCACCCGGTATGGAGATTCAACCTGGCGATACGCTCGAAATTATGCATCTTCCGCCGACCGAAGATGGTCGTACGAGCGGCGAGATCTGCTATCGCAGCCCGATCCGGCTCTACAAGGCCAGTGCCCTCCGCCGTTTTCTGACCAAGAAGAGCAGTCTAGTCGAGATTAACGAGCTGGTTGAGCATCCGTAGTGTTGGTGATCGGGCCTTTGGCCCGTGAGACGTCAGGAATTGCCAGATCACAAAGGAGCGCCGAAATGTTCTGGATTAATCCGCTGATGATGGAAATGCCCGGTGAGTTTAGCCGCACGACACGTCATGCGCTGAAGGATGCCGTCCTTTCACCTCGCTTCTACACAACCGATTTTAAGGCCATTGACAAGTTAGAAATCGACCGCAATGGGCTGCGCGACGAGTTCGATTGGATCCGCGACGAGTTTGCCTACGATTACAACCGCACCCACTTCCGCCGCACCGATGAATTTTTGCAGAATTTCGATGATATGCCCGAACGCGATTCCTTTATCGATTTTCTTGAGCGTTCGTGTACTGCCGAGTTCAGCGGTTGTTTGCTCTATGCCGAGATGGTCAAGCATCTGCACGATCCGACGCTGCGGGCCATTTTTAAGTATATGAGTCGCGATGAGGGGCGGCACGCCGGTTTTCTCAACCGCACGATGGCCGATCTGAATGTGGCGCTTGATCTGACGGTGTTGCAGAAGCGCAAGAAGTACACCTATTTCCAACCGAAGTTTATCTTCTATTCTGTCTATCTGTCTGAAAAGATTGGCTACTCGCGCTACATTACTATCTATCGCCACCTCGAACGGCATCCGCAGTACTGCATCCATCCGATCTTCAAGTGGTTTGAGCAGTGGTGTAACGATGAATATCGCCACGGTGAATTCTTTGCCCTGCTGATGCGTTCGCAGCCGGAGATGCTTGAGGGCGCTAATCGGCGCTGGATCCGTTTCTTCTTGCTTGCTGTGTACGCGACGATGTATCTCAACGATGCGCGCCGAGCCAATTTCTACGCTGCACTCGGTCTCGACTGGCGTGACTACGACCAGACAGTGATCCGGCTATGCAACGATATTGCGACTCAGGTCTATCCCGAGACGATGAATCTCGATGATCCGCACTTCTTCGCCTACATGGATAAGCTGGTTGAGTATGATCGGGCGTTGCGAGCGCTGGAGGGCCGGAAAGATCCGATTGCACTGGCCCATTCAGCCCGCCTGAAAGCCGCAATTGCGCTCCGCTTGCTGGCTATCTATCGGTTGCCTACCCGTAAGACGACGGAGACGATTCGCTGGAAGGGTTTGCCCGGCTTCCCCAATTATCCCGGTCCTAACCGTCCGCAGCGTGTGGTAGCAGCCGATTAGGGTCGTCCGTTAGCAGGCTTCCATTGCTGTCGGTACTGGCGGCAGGAATACTTCCTGCCGTCTGGCTCTGGTTTTGTCGCAATTCTGGTTTCACCCGGTACGAGTGATGAGGAAATGCGCATGCACGTTGTGGTGTTAACCATCGATGGTAATCATCGTCCGGCGCTGTTGGCGGCTGCCGAGCGGCTGCGCCGCGATCATAAGGTTGATCTGAGCCTGGCTATCTACGATGCGGCAACATTGAGTAATGCCGCAGGATGGGCGAAACTCGACTACGATCTGGCACGGGCCGATCTGGTGTTCGGGGCGCGCCTATTCAGCGAAGATCTGGTGCGGCCATTGGTCGAGCGATTATCCCATTTTGAACAACCAACGCTGATTATTACCTCAAATCCGGCACTGATCCGCTGTACCCGGATCGGTGGTTTTTCGTTACGGCGCGAAAGCGAGAACGAACCGGGGCCACTCCGTCGTTGGGTGCAGAAGCTCCGTCCGCAGGGTGGTGCAGGCGAGGCTCGGCGTCAATTGGCGATTTTGCGAAATTTAAGTAAGGTGTTGAAAGTTATCCCCGGCACGTCCCGCGATTTGTACACCTACATTACCAGTCATCAATATTGGCTGAATGCCTCGCCAGAGAATCTCTACCGCCTACTTTGCGTGCTTATCGGTCGTTATGGCCCATCGCCGCGTCCAAAGTTGCCACAGCTTGACCCACTAACCTATCCCGATACGGCGATCTACCATCCCGACGCACCTGATCTTTTTACATCATTGAACGATTACTCCCGTTGGCGTGGAAAACGTATACCGTCTGCGGGTAAGGTCGGTATTCTTACCCTGCGGACGGTGGTGCTGAGTGGGAATACCCTACATATTGATGCATTGACCCGTGCTATTGAGGCGCGCGGGTTGGAAGCCCGTGTCGCCTACGCTGCCGGGCTTGATTTGCGCCCACTGCTTAATAAGGAGCTGGCTGATGTCGATCTGCTGGTCAATGCAACGGGGTTTGCGCTGGTTGGTGGCCCGGCCGAGAGCCAGCCTCAGCAGGCCGCCGAGGCATTAACGCGCTTCGACCGTCCATACCTCAGTCTAGTGCCACTGGCGTTTCAACGGATCGATGACTGGCGTGCCGATGATAACGGTCTGGTACCGGTGCAGCAGGCGCTGAGTGTTGCCATTCCCGAACTGGAAGGTGCTACTGAACCGCTGATCTTTGGCGGACCGGCGGCTGATGGTCAGCGCTTTGCACCGGCTCAGGCGGAAATTGACCAGATTGCTGACCGGATTGTGCGCCGGGTGGCTCTACGCCGGATGCCGAATGCCCAGAAGCGGCTGGCAGTGGTGATCTATAACTTTCCCCCGGCTCTGGGCACGGTTGGTACCGCTGCGTATCTCGATGTCTTTGCCAGCCTGTTTCGTTTGTTGCAGGCGTTGGCTGCCGATGGCTATCAGGTTGAGGTGCCGGAAAGCGTTGATGCGTTACGCCATCGCTTACTGGCCGATGGGCCGGCACACGGTGCCGATGCCCACATCGCCGATTGGCTCAGCGCGGATGAGTATCGCCGGCTCTTCCCGGCTTATACCGACATCGAGCCGTACTGGGGATCGGCACCGGGTGATCTCCTACGCGACAATCGTGGCATTCGAATTCTCGGTCGTCAGTTTGGGAATGTCTTCGTCGGGGTGCAACCCAGTTTTGGCTACGAGCGCGACCCGATGCGGTTGTTGCTAGCGAAAGACGCTGCCCCGAATCATGCCTTTGCTGCGTTCTACACCTGGCTGATCCACAAATTCCGCGCCGATGCTGTCATTCATCTTGGCACGCACGGCGCAATGGAGTTTATGCCGGGCAAGCAGGTGGGGTTGAGTGCCCGTTGCTGGCCGCTGCGCCTGATCGGACCCTTGCCCAATTTCTACGTCTACAGTGTGAACAATCCGAGCGAGGCGGCAATTGCGAAGCGGCGAGGTGTGGCCACGCTGGTGAGCTATCTGGTGCCACCGGTGCAGCAGGCAGGTCTGTACAAAGGGCTGCGGACGCTGCGCGATGCAATTGATCAATTTGAGCGTCATCCCGATCCAGCACTGGTGAGCGATATACGCGAGCGGGCAGTACAATTAGGCATTCCAATGGTGACCAGTGGTGATGATTACGCTGATGTTGCCGGTCTCGCCCACGAACTGTTGCGGATCGAGCAGCGCATGATACCTCTCGGTCTGCACGTCCTTGGTCAGGCCCCGGCGCCGGCTGAGCTGGCCGACTTTCTTCTGCTCTACGCGAGTTTACAACCTGATATTGGTTTGCCCGCTTTGATTGCCCGGGGGATGGGGGTTGATTACGCCGATCTATGTGCACGCTTGAATAGCGATCTGGCGGCCCAAAGCCAGCTTCGGCTGATCGAAGAGCGGGGAAGGGCAGCAATGCTGGCCTATGCCGAAGCACCTGATGCCGAGGCTGGCGCCCATGCTGCATCCACTGCACTAGCCGATCTGGTGCCGGCAAGCGCACTACGCCCTCTCTGGCCGAAACTGGCCGAATTGCGTACCGGTCTGTTGACCAATCACGAGCTGCGAAATCTGTTGCACGGTCTGCGTGGCGGTTTTATCCCGCCCTCCCCGAGCAATGATGCAGTCCGCAATCCGGCAGTGCTGCCGACCGGACGGAATCTGTTTGCGCTCGATCCCTACCGGGTGCCTACTCCGGCCGCAATGCAGCGTGGCGAAGCGCTGGCCACTGAACTGATCGAGCGCTTGCGTCGTGAGCAGGGCGGGTTTCCATCCAGCATCGCGATTGTGTTGTGGGGTACCGACAATCTCAAGAGCGATTGTGAAGGTGTCGCGCAGGTGCTGGCACTGATCGGTGCCCGTCCGGTCATCGATGAACTGGGGAATGTGTCCGATGTTGCTTTGCGTCCACTCGCCGAGCTGGGCCGACCCCGGATCGACGTGGTGGTGACGGTGAGCGGTATTTTCCGCGATCTGCTCGGTCATCAGATGCGCCTGATTGATCGGGCAGCGTATCTGGCGGCAACTGCTGATGAGCCGCCAGAGTGGAATTTTGTGCGGGCGCATGCGCTGACCCAAATGGCTGAGACCGGTGTCTCGTTAGCCGAAGCGGCCATTCGCGTCTTCGCCAATGCGCCTGGAAGCTACGGCGCGAATGTCAACTTCCTGGTCGAAAGTGGCACCTGGGAGAATGACGACCAGCTCAGCGACGCCTTTCTATCACGCAAGAGCTTTGTTCGTGCTGCTGATGGGCAATGGCGAGAAGCCCGTAACTTACTAGAAGGAGCGCTGCGTCACGTTCAGGCCACGTTCCAGAACATCGACAGCTTTGAGGTGGGTCTCACGGATATTGACAACTACTACGAAAACCTGGGTGGTATGGCAAAGAGTGTAGCTCGTTTGCGTGGCGAACCGCCGCCGGTGCTGGTTGCCGATGCGATCAGCTCACCCGGCGCCAGTCGTGTGGCCTCGATTGAAACGATGTTGCGCCTCGAAACGCGGGCGAAATTGCTCAATCCGAAGTGGCACGAAGCCATGCTCGCCCACGGCTTTGCCGGTGTGCGCGAGATAGAGGCGCGTGTTGGTCATACCTATGGCTGGAGTGCAACCGCGAATGCGGTAGAAGACTGGGTATATGACGAAATTGCAGCCACCTACGCACTCGATGATGCGATGCGTGAACGGATGGCCGCCCTCAATCCAACTGCGACCGCCGGGGTTGTTCGGCGTCTGCTCGAAGCTGCCGGACGTGGCTTCTGGGCTGCCGATGAAGCAACCCTCAACCGCCTGCAGGAAATCTACCAGGACCTCGAAGATCGACTGGAAGGCATTACCGAAGAGAGGAGTGTAGGATGAGCTGGTTTAAGATGATTCGCCTTGGCATGCTGCACGTTGCGGTGGCGATTAGTCTGGTGCCGATTACCGGTGTCCTTAATCGAATCATGATCCATGAACTCGGTTTGATGGCCAGTATCGTTGCTGCATTGATCATTCTTCCCCACCTCTTCTCCCCAATGCAGGTTTTGATCGGTCAGTTCTCTGATCGCCATCCGTTCTGGGGCTATCGGCGCACTCCGTATATTGCATTAGGCTTACTGCTCTGCATCAGTGGTGCTGCTCTCACACCCTTCGCTGCATTTGCAATGGATGCCAACTTCTGGCCGGGGCTGGCGCTGGCGCTCCTCGTGTTCGGTATCTGGGGAGTGGGTTTCAATACTGCCGTTGTTTCGTACCTCTCATTAGCCAGCGATATGTCACCTGCGCATCTGCGCTCGCGTACCATTGCCGTCATGTGGTTTATGATGATTACGGCGGTGATTGGGACGGCGATTAGCACCGGTCGCGCACTGGAACCCTATTCGCCGGAACGACTGATTGAAGTTTTCGCCATTTGTGCCGGTGTAGCGTTGACGATTGGTGCACTCGGTTTAGTCGGTCTTGAGACGCGCAATGCAATCCCGCTGAGTCACGAAGAACGCTATTCGGCTGCCGAGTCGGTGCGGACAGTGGTCCGTGATCCGCTTGCGCGCCGGTTCTTCGTCTATCTGATGTTTATGCTGGCCGCTATTCTTGGTCAGGATGTCCTGCTCGAACCGTATGGCGCCCAGGCGTTTGGGATGGATGTGCGATCAACAACCCAATTGACCGCCGTCTGGGGTGGGGCAACGCTCCTTGCTCTGCTGCTGCATGGTGTTGTATTCAGCCACTGGCTCAGCAACAAGCGTGGCGCAATGATCGGCGGCTCGATTGCGGCGATTGGTCTAACCTTGATCGCACTCAGCGGCATCTTGCATATCGAGCCGTTGTTTGTTCCGGCGATTGCGCTGCTCGGTTTTGGTACCGGCATTGCAACAGCAACCAATCTGGCCCTGATGCTCGATATGACAACACCGCAACAGGTTGGCCTCTTCATCGGCGCCTGGGGTGTTGCCGATGCCGCTGCTCGTGGTTTGGGCAACTTGCTGGCCGGCGTGATCCGTGATCTCGCGGCTCTGGTGGTGGGTTCTACCGGTGCATATGCCACCGTCTTTTTGATTGAAGCGCTTATCCTCTGTACGGCACTGGTCATGCTACGGGCAATTGATGTGAGTGCCTTCCGTAGCCAGCGCCGTGAGTTGGGACAGTTGGTTGCTGCAATGAGTGATGCATAGAAAAATATAGAAATACGCAGATTTTGCAACTATTTGCAGTATAATAATATAGCCCGTGTCAACGCGAAGGAGCGTCGGCGCAGGCAGGAGGGTCTTTTGCCGCCATCCGCCTTTCCTGAATATACAATGGTTCACCATTTGTTGCCGTGAGCATTTTGCAAAGCAAAGGATCAGGAGTATGAATCTGTTCCTTGCCGGTCTCGATCATACGACTGCGCCGGTTGAGATTCGCGAACAACTTGCCTTTAGTCAGACTGATTTGCCTTCAGCCCTGATGCAATTGACCAGTTCAGAAACCGGCACGCCGCCACTCTTTGCCGAGGCCGTGATTCTTTCGACCTGCAATCGAGTTGAATTGTACGGTGTAACGAACCCTGGAACGACGGCCCAACACGTTGTCGATTTTCTGGCAACCTTTCATCAGCGCCCAGCCGCGAGCTTTGTCCACACGCTCTATTTTTACCAGGGTGAAGCCGTTGCCCGTCATTTGTGTGCAACTGCCGCCGGGTTACGTTCCCTGGTTTTGGGTGAGGCCCAAATTCAGGGTCAGGTGCGCAATGCCTACGAAGCGGCGCAACGGATCGGCAGTGTCGGTTCGATCTTGCACCGTCTGTTTCAGATTGCTCTGGTCGCCGGGAAGCGGGTGCGCCACGAAACGACGATCGGGAAAGGGGCGGCGAGTGTTTCGCAGGCCGGGGTTGAGCTTGCCCGTCGTCGGCTAGGTGATCTACGGGGCCGTGAGGTGTTGTTGATTGGCGGCGGTGAGGTGAGCGAGCTGGCCGCCCAGAATCTGATCGCCAATGGTGCTGATCGATTGACGATTGTCAATCGCACGTCGGTGCGTGCTGCCGCCCTGGCCGAACGCTACGGTGCCGAGATGCTTGATTTTGGCGCTCTACCCCAGGCGTTGGCACGTGCTGACATTGTCATCAGCTCGACCGCAGCACCGGTACCGATTATTTATCGCCATCACGTGGCTGAAGCGATTGCCCATAAACAGCGGGCACGCGCCTGTGGTGAGTGTGATCCGCCGACGATGTTATTGATCGATCTGGCCGTGCCCCGCGACATTGCGGCTGATGTCGCCCAGATTCCCGGTGTGCATCTCTTCACGGTTGATGATCTGCGTGAGGTTGTGAGTCATACGATTGAGTTGCGGAGCGCAGTACTGGAGATTGCCCAACAGATCGTTGAAGAGCAGGTGCAGGAATTCATGTCCTGGATGCGAACCCAGGAGGCTCTACCGGTACTGACGATGTTACGCCAGCGGGCTGAGGAGGTACGGAACGAGGAACTGACCCGTGCCTTGCGTCGCTTGCACGATCTCTCACCCGAACAGCGGGCAGTGATTGAAGGGTTGTCGCGGAGTATCGTGAACAAGCTGTTGCACCCGCCTACCCGTTGCCTGCGCGAAGCCGCCGCGCATGGTCAGGGCAAACGCTATGCTTCCATTCTGGCCGAACTCTTTAATCTGGAGCATTGAGAGGAGTTATGGCACGTTTATTGCTTGGTACGCGTGGTTCGGCACTTGCCCGTGTTCAGTCCGAGTGGGTTGCCGACGCGCTCCGCACGGCCTTTCCCTCATTAGAGGTAGAGCTGCGGATTATTTCGACCACCGGTGACCGGGTGCTCGATGTGGCCTTGTCAGCGGTCGGTGATAAAGGTCTATTTGTGAAAGAACTTGAGCATGCCTTGCTGGCTGGCGAGGTTGATCTGTGCGTGCATAGCGCAAAAGATATGCCGACGGTGACCCCAGATGGTCTGCTGTTGGCGGCGTTTCCGGTGCGCGTTGATCCGCGTGATGTGCTGGTTGTCCGTCAGTCCGGTTTGGGCACCGATCTCGCTTCGTTGCCTGCCGGTGCACGGGTGGGTACGTCAAGCCTGCGGCGAACCAGTCAGGTACGTCATCATCGGCCCGATCTGCAATTGATGGACGTTCGGGGCAATGTTGATACGCGCCTGCGTAAACTGGCCTCCGGTCAGTACGATGCCCTCATTCTGGCTGCAGCCGGGTTGCGGCGTCTAGGTTTGTGGGATGGCACCCCCGGTGCACAGATTGGGGAAGCGGTTGTGTATCCGCTTGAGCCATCGGTGATGCTACCGGCGGTGGCGCAGGGTATTCTGGCTATCGAGACTCGCGCCGATGATGAAGCAACGCGCACGCTGGTGGAGTCACTTGACAATCCGGCGGCCAGATCGGCGGCACTCGCTGAACGTGCGCTGTTGCGTCGCCTGGAAGGTGGCTGTCAGATTCCGGTGGCAGCGCACGCGGTTGTGACCGATACCGGTATGCATCTGCGTGGAATGGTTGGTACACTCGATGGCAGGCTGGTATTTGCCGAACAGACTGGCGAGTCGGCTCAGGCCGAGGCGTTGGGAGTGGCGGTTGCCGAAGAATTGCTGGCTCGCGGTGGTGATACGATTCTCACCGCTATCCGGCATCAGTTGGAGGCACGACGATGAGGGGATTGGTTGGTCGTCGAATCGCCATCACGCGCCCAGCCGGACGTGGTGATACGCTGGCTGCACACTTGCAGGCACTCGGTGCGATTCCACTTCTGACGCCACTGATTGCGTATACGCCGCCTCCCGATCCGACACCGTTGCAACAGTCGCTCAATTGCCTGGCTGCTGGTGCGTATCACTGGCTGGTCGTAACCAGCCGACAAACGGTGCAGGCATTGGCCGATGCCACAATTCCCGAGACTACCGCTATTGCTGCGGTCGGTAAAGCGACTGCCGGCGATTGTCGGCGCGTATGGGGGCGCGAACCTACAGTTGTTCCTGATACTGAGATCGGCAGTGCCTTGCCAGCGATCATGGGGCAGCTTGCCGGGAAGCGTGTCTTTTTGCCCTGCGCGGATATTGCTCCACCGACTCTCACTGAAGCGCTTCGCGCTGCCGGTGCCGACGTTGATCGGGTTACCGCCTATTGCACCGTGGCTGGCCCTGGCCTTGCCGATTTGCAACGTATGATCGATGACGGTGCGATTGACGCTATCGTGCTCGCCAGTGGTTCGGCAGTTCGCCAGTTGCAGCAGCTTCACGTACCGACCGGCCTGCCGCCACTGGTCTGCATTGGCCCCAGCACGGCTGCCGTTTGCGCTGATCTGGGTCTCCCCATTGCGGGTATTGCCGAACGTCCAAACGACGATGCGCTGATTGCTGTGCTTGAACAGGTTTTTACACCGTATTGTGAAGTGAAGGAGTAAGGCTGTGGATGTGCTCTCTCGTCATACACCGGCTACGAATGGTACAACGACACAGGTACCAACGCCGGTTCACCGTCCGCGTCGGTTGCGGATCAGTCCGGCCATGCGCGATCTGGTGCGCGAAACTCGCCTGACACCGGCCCAGTTGATTGCCCCGATCTTTGTCCGTCACGGTCATAACCTGCGCAATCCGATTGCCTCGATGCCCGGTCAGTACCAGATGTCACCCGACCAGGCTGCTCGTGAAGTACGCGAGCTGGCGGCGCTCGGGATTCGGGCCGTGCTCCTGTTTGGGATTCCGGCCCACAAGGATCCGTGTGGTAGTGAGAATGCCGACCCGGCGGGGATTGTGCCCCAGGCGATCCAGGCCATCAAAGCCGAAGTGCCCGGAATGATGGTTATCAGCGATATGTGCTTCTGTGAGTACACCGATCACGGTCACTGCGGTGTGCTCAATACACCGACCCGCGAAGATTTTCAACCGCAGTTGGGGGAAGGGTACCTGCTAAACGATCCAACACTGGCGCTGTTGGCCGAAGCATCGGTAGTGCATGCCCGTGCCGGGGCTGATATTATTGCCCCTTCTGGCATGATCGATGGCATGGTGGCGGCGATTCGCTCGGCGCTGGACGCTGCGGGACTGAGCCATACCGCGATCATGAGCTATGCCGCAAAGTATGCCAGCGGTTTTTATGGCCCCTTCCGCGATGCTGCCGAAAGTCCTCCTCAGTTCGGTGATCGTAGCCAGTACCAGATGGATCCGGCCAATGCCCGTGAAGCACTGCGTGAAGTCGATCTCGATGTGGCGGAGGGGGCAGATATCCTGATGGTTAAACCGGCACTCGCCTATCTCGACATTATCCGGCAAGTGCGCGACCGCCATACATTGCCGCTGGCAGCGTATCAGGTGAGCGGCGAGTACAGTATGGTGAAGGCCGCAGCATTACAGGGCTGGCTCGACGAACAGCGGATTGCTTTGGAGATGCTGACCGCCATTCGACGCGCCGGCGCTGACATGATTATTACCTATTGGGCCAGAGAAGCCGCCGAATGGCTTGGATGACTGGTGCTGAGCGAGGTCTTCAATCCGCGCCCAGCAGCGTCAACGCGGGGGACGGGATTGCACCACCGAGGCACAGCAGACACAGAGATAACTAAAAAACCTCTGTGCCCCCCGTGTCTCTGTGGTGACCCAACCCGCCATTGTAAAGATTGAGAGGAGTGCAATGCGAGATCGTTTTCTGCGCGCCTGTCGTCGTCAGCCGGTTGATCGTACACCGATCTGGTTAATGCGCCAGGCTGGACGTTACATGCCGGAATACCGGGCCATCCGCGAGCGCTATGGCTTTTTGCAGATGGTTAAAACCCCAGAAGTTGCCGCCGAAGTGACCCTTCAGCCTGTGCAGGCATTTGGAGTTGATGCGGCAATTATCTTTGCCGATATTTTGCCCCCACTCGAGGGGTTAGGTTTACAGCTCACGTATGAAAAAGGGGAAGGACCGGTCATCCACAACCCGATCCGCAGCCCGCGTGATGTCAGTGTATTACGCTCGTGCGATCCGCGCGAGACGGTTGCCTATACCCTGGCTGCTCTGCAACTTGTCAAGCGGGAGCTGAACGGTTTACCGCTCATCGGGTTCAGCGGTGCGCCATTCACACTCGCCAGCTACGCTATTGAAGGTGGTGGATCGCGCGAATATCGGCTTACCAAGCGCTTTATGTACGAGCAACCGGTAGCGTGGCACGATCTGATGGAACGTCTCAGCCGGTTAGTTGCCGACTATCTTATTGCTCAGATCGAAGCCGGCGCCGACGCGGTCCAGATTTTTGATAGCTGGGCCGGTGCTCTCGCGCCTGCCGACTACCGGGCGTATGTGCTCCGCCATACCCAGGCGCTCGTGCAAACAATCCGCGCCCGTTTCGGCGACGCAACACCACCAATTATCTACTTTGGTACCGATATGGCCGGCCTGGCCGGTGAAGTGCGCCAGATTGGAGCCGATGTACTCGGTGTTGATTGGCGGATTGATCTTGATGTGGCCTGGGCGCAGTACGGATTCAATCATGCGGTTCAGGGCAATCTCGATCCGATGACCCTCTTTGCACCGCCGTCGGTCATTGCCGCTCGTGCCCGTGATATTCTGGAACGGGCCGGCGGACGTCCGGGACATATCTTTAATCTCGGTCACGGCATTCTCACCGAAACACCGGTTGATCACGTGCGCTATCTGGTCGAGTTTGTCCAATCGTATCCGCTCCCAGCTACTGCTCCCGTCCTTCAGGAGGTTGTGTAATGAGTGTTGTAACCGAACGCTACAGCCGTTCGCAGGCCGATTATGCTGCTGCCCGAGAAGTGATTCCTGGTGGTGTAAATTCGCCGGTGCGGGCTTTTCGAGGGGTTGGTGGAACACCTATCTTCTTTGAGCGCGGACAGGGCGCCTATGTGTGGGATGTCGATGGCAACCGCTACATCGACTACGTGCTCTCGTGGGGGCCGCTCCTGCTCGGTCACGCCCATCCTGCGGTGGTCGAGGAAATTACCCTTCAGGTGCAACGGGGTACCAGCTTCGGCGCACCAACCGAGCTGGAGACCGAACTTGCCCGGCTGGTGATCGAACTGGTGCCTTCGATTGAACAGATTCGCTTTGTCAACAGCGGCACCGAGGCAACGATGAGCGCACTGCGTCTGGCTCGTGCTGCCACCGGTCGCCGCCTGATTGTCAAGTTCAACGGTTGCTACCACGGCCATGCCGATATGCTGCTGGTGCAGGCGGGAAGTGGGGTGGCGACCCTTGGCCTGCCTGATAGTCCCGGTGTTCCGCCATCGGTGGCTGCCGAGACCATCACCATCGAGTACAACGACCTCGATGCGGCGGCGGCGTTGTTTGCCAACCGTGGTGCCGAGATTGCAGCAGTGATTGTTGAACCTATTGCCGCCAATATGGGTTTTGTGCTGCCTAAACCTGGCTTCCTGAGTGGGTTGCGTGAACTGACCCAGATCCACGGCGCGATCTTCATTCTCGACGAAGTGATGACCGGTTTCCGGGTGGCGGCGGGTGGTGCGCAGGCGCTGTGGGGCCTTGATCCCGATCTGACCTGCCTAGGGAAGGTCATCGGCGGCGGTTTACCGGTAGGTGCCTATGCCGGCAAACGGCAGTTTATGCAACTGGTTGCGCCTGCCGGGCCGATGTATCAGGCCGGTACCCTAAGTGGCAATCCTCTGGCGATGACCGCCGGTCTGACGACCCTCCGTACCGCTTTTGGCGGGGATGCCCGTGCCTTCCAGCAGGCAGTCACCCGCACTACCCGGCTTGCCGATGGCCTGCGCATGCTCGGCGAACGCTATCACATTCCGGTGCAGGTTGGCCATGTCGGCACTATGTTCGGCTGCTACTTTTTGCGTCAAGAGGGGAGCCAGATCACCAGCTATGCCGAAGCAAAAGCCTACGCCGATCCCCAGCGCTACGCCCGTTTCTTCTGGGCGATGGCTGATCAGGGCATCTATCTGGCCCCGTCACAGTTTGAGGCCGGTTTCCTCAGCACTGCGCACACCGATGCAGACATCGATGAAACCCTGGCGGCGGCAGAAGTGGCGTTTGCTGGACTGGTATCGTCGGCGGAATGAGGAGATTACATATGACAATCACTGATACCCGTACCATTGTACACGATCTGATGCGGAGTGGTCAGCAGCGGTTATGCGCCGCCTTTGCAGAGATCGATCAGCGTGCTCAGTTTGTCGCCGAGAGTTGGGAGCGGCCGGGTGGTGGTGGCGGCACCGCACGGGTGATGACTGAAGGGGCTGTCTTTGAGCGGGCCGGTGTCAATATCTCGGCGGTCTATGGTGCCGAAGTGCCACCCAGCATCTGGCAACACCGCCCCTCAACTCGTGGTCAGCCCTATTTTGCAACCGGCATCTCGATGGTGCTTCACCCGCGCAACCCCTACGTACCGGCGTTTCACGCCAATTTTCGCTACTTTGAAGCCGGCGATGACTGGTGGTTTGGCGGGGGGATGGATCTCACCCCTAGCTATGGCTTCGCTGAAGATGCCCGCCATTTTCACGTAACGTTACGCGACTACTGTGACCGCCATCCGATTGCCGACTATCGCGAAATGAAGGCGACCTGCGATAACTACTTCTTCCTCAAACATCGCAACGAAATGCGAGGGATTGGTGGTATCTTCTTCGACGATCTGCATCCTGCCGGCGACGATGGCTTCGAGCGCGCCTTCGCTTTCGTGAGTGATGGTATTAACACCATCCTCGACGCCTACCTGCCAATCGTTCGTCGTCGTATGAACACTCCATACGGTGAACGCGAACGCATGTGGCAACTTTACCGTCGTGGGCGCTATGTCGAATTCAACCTGATTTACGACCGTGGCACTCTCTTTGGGCTGCAAACCGGGGGCAACATCGAGGCGATTTTAATGTCATTACCACCGCTGGCGCGCTGGCAATTCAAATACCAGCCCGAACCCGGTTCACCGGAAGCAGCGATGGCCGAATTTCTCAAGCCACGTGACTGGGCGGAGGAGTAGCTGTGTGTTTATACCACACTGCATATCTGACAGCATACTGGTAGATTGCCCAGACCGCTCCCAATTCGTCGGCCCACAATCCATACTTGTTACCTACACGCAAGGGCGACCAACCGGTCGCCCTTGCATAGACTTCTAAAGATCACGAAGCTGGCAATCCGTGCTCACCCTCAACCAGCCAACTGCTCAAGCTGATCAACCAACCCGGCAAACGTATCCATCGCCGCCTGAATCGGCTCCGGTGACGTCATGTCAACACCGGCGTCACGCAGCAAATCAATCGACGAGCGTGATGAGCCACTCCGCAGGAAGCGCAGGTAGCGTTCGATGGCTGGCTGACCCTCATTGATAATCTGGCGACTCAATGCCAGCGCTGCCGAGATGCCGGTGGCGTATTGGTAGACGTAAAAGTTGTAATAGAAATGAGGGATGCGCATCCACTCATACGCCAGCTCATCATCGACCTGCAGCTCAGGGCCATGGTAGCGAATGACCAGATCACGGTAATACTGGCTCAGGGCATCAGCAGTGAGCGGCTGACCGCGTTCGGCCCGTTCGTGCATCCACAACTCGAAGGCGGCAAACATGGTCTGGCGGAAGATGGTGCCCCGAATCTCCTCAATCTGCTGCGCCAGCAGGCGTCGGCGCAGTGCTTCATCTGCACCATTGGTGAGCATGTAGTGAGTCAACAGTGCCTCATTGAGGGTTGAAGCCACTTCGGCGACGAAAATCGTGTAATTCCCGTAGACAAACGGCTGATGGGTGCGGGTGAAGTAGGAGTGGAGCGAATGGCCCAACTCGTGTGCCAGCGTAAAGACATCGCGCAGCCGATCCTGGTAGTTCAGCAAAATGTAGGGTGGTGTACCATACGAACCGCCGCTGTAAGCACCGCTGCGCTTGCCAACATTTTCGTAGACATCGATCCAGCGGCGACTGAACATCTGCTCAAGCGCAGCGCTGTACTCTTCGCCGAGAGGCCGGAAGGCAGACCGCATCAAATCGCATGCCTCGTGGTACGGGATCGTCAACTCGACATCGGGCACGGGTTGGACATACAAATCGTAGAAATGCAGCTCGTCCAGGCCCAGCAAGCGACGCCGTACCGACAGATAGCGATGGAAGCGCGGTAAATTGGCCTCTACAGTCGCAATCAGGTTGTGGTACACCTCGACCGGAATCTCATTCGGTGCCAGCGCTGCCTCCAGCGCAGAGGAGTAATTACGTAAACGGGCTTCAATCACATGCGAACGGATCGCAGCACCCAGCGTTGTTGCAATCGTATTACGAAACGGCAGGAATGCGCTGTAGTATCCTTTGAACGCATCACAACGTACCCGCCGGTCCTGGCTTTCGAGCAACCGGCCATAGCGGGCATGCGACAACTGCACCGGTTGACCATTCTCATCCTCAATCGTCGGAAATTGCAGGTCTGAGTCGGTCAACATCGAGAACGTCCGGTATGGTGTACGGGCCAGATCGCTGAACTCGGCCATCACCTGCTCAACCTCAGCCGAGCGTATATGGGCGCGTTGCCGGTTCAACTTCTCTAACTCATAGCGGTAGACGTGCAAATCGGGAGTGGCATCTACCCACGCCTCAATAGTCTCCGCTGGAATCGTCAACAGTTCAGGCTCGATAAAGGCCAGCGCAGCCTGTATCCGGGCAGCAAAACTACTGGCACGTTCAGCTAATCCCTGACCAACCGGGTTTGTGCTATCGCTATCCTTCAAATGTGTGGCATACACATAGAGCGCGTATAAGCGACGACCAACCTCGTCGCGCAGCGTCAGCACGTTCAGCAATTGAGCCGGGCCTTGAGCCAGGGTGCCTTGCAGGGCGGCCAGCTCCTGCGCTCGCGCCTCAACGGCACTCAATTCTTGCTCCCAGGCCGTTACACCGGGAAAGATCTGGCTCAAATCCCAGGTGTACTCTTCCGGTACCTCGGCACGGGTTGGAACTTTGCTGGTAGTTGTGGTCATAATACCTTCCTTTCTTCTCCTTCATCTATTCATTATAAGCTGATTGAGCAATATTTGGTGTGGGAAGGAATAACGGCGATTGTCAGGTGATACAAGCAACACGACTCATCGTTATGTGGCTCTGGACAGTGATAGCGAGGTGCAATTCCGTGTGGCCTTTTAGAGACTATCCGAAAAATCTTCCCAGCCGAATAGGCGAAGGCAATGCCTTGCAGCTATGTCAAAACTAGTAACTCATTACCTGCAATCATCTTTCAGCACAGGGGTGTCACCTGAACGATGCTCATTGTCGAGCAATGCAAAAAGGGTTTATGCTCATAAAGGCTCGAAGCCGCAGAACTGCGAAGTCTTCCTTTATGTTGTATCTTAGCGTCTTTGTGTCTTCGTGAGTGAACAGGCTTTGCGCAGGAGAGTCAAAGATGGCATGACAGCACACAAGCGCTTATAGGGCTGCCACGTCTCCGGGCCGGGCTTCAAACTACTGGGCAGGAGGAGCAGTGCATCAGTGCGCCTGGAACCCCTGCTTCGCAGGGGATTCCACGAATTGATGCAGGGTTTTAACTTACTGATCGGTACATCCGCCGATGTATGAATTCACTGCTCCGCGCCAACTCGCAGCTTCTCAATTTGCCGGGCCAGGCGAGAAGTGATTCAGCAGGGGAATGGATTGGAATTCTACCCCCGCACTTCCGCTTGCATCCCTGCGGGTATATCGCGGGTGACGGTCGCTTTAGGGCGGCCCGGCAGGGTGAGCGCCAGAGCGGCTGCCGGTAAGCCGAGCAGGGTAACGCCGATCATCACGGTTTCAAGCCCAATCACATCGGCAATGATGCCGCTAAGCCAGGTGCCGATGGCACCGCTGGCAAAAGTGAAGCCGAGGATGAGTCCTGATGCCAATCCCTGCCGTACCGGTAAAATGCGTTGGGCATGTAAGACCAGGATGCTGTGCTGGCCGCCGACGAGCATACCTGCCAGACCGCATCCGATAAAGATTGCCCACAAGGGGGTAGCCATGAAGCAGGCCAGACCGGCAGGGACGCTGAGGATGAGCGGCCAGACGGTCGCTGCCCGCATGCTGAAGCGGTCGGCCATCCAACCGTTAATCACATTGCCAATTGCGCCACTCGCCATGAAGGTGCCGGCCAGAGCGCCATAGATCGCTGGTTCCCACCCTCGATCACTGAATAGTTTGGGCAGGAATGATTGATAGACGGTTTGGATCGATGATCGCACAACTACCAGCACAATAAAGGCAATCAACAGCACGACAGCCAGCTTTGTCCAGGGGTGGATGTTGGCTGTAGGAGCAGCGCGGTTCAGACGGCGACTGCGAGCGGTTTGCTGCGCCAGGAGTAGTACGCCTGCCGGTATGGCGGCTGCGAGCGCAATGGGCACGATGCCGGGTGTGCCGGCCATGGTCAACACAATACCGGCCAGGATTGGGCCGGTGGCCAGACCGATCTGCCCACCGAAGAAGAAGATCGACGTTGCACTGGCCGGTTTGTCGGGCACGGCAGCCGCGGCGCTGGCGGTGCCAATCGGGTGAAAGAGACCACTGCCGAGCGCGGCCAGGAGAAAACACGGCAGCAGGATAGTCCAGTTAGGGGCAAGGGCAACGCCTGTGTAGCAGATTGCCATCCAGATCACGCCAATTGCTGCGAGTTGAAGGGTGCGTCCGGGTAGTCGGTCGGCGATCCAGCCAAAGAGTGGTTGCGATAGCGCCCCAAGGAGCGTGTAGATCGTCAGCGCTAAGCCAATCTGCTGATTGCTCAAACCGAGCGGTACCGCCAGTACTGCCAGCAGAACTGCTCCCAGGCTGTTCAGCAGATCGACCATAAAATGACCACCGACAACGGCTGTGAAGACGCGATTACGCAGCATGATGGCAATCCCTTTCTCAACGAGATGTGCGATTAAAAACGATCTTGCCCCCAACCATCGTTAGTTCGGCGTGCAGTGTATGAAGGTAGGTTGCTGGTACCTGAAAGGGATCGCTATTGAGCACCGCCAGATCGGCAAACCTGCCGGGGATGAGCCGGCCCCTTCGTTCGGCATCGGCGCCGGCAATTGTCGGGCCAATACAGTATGCCTCTAACGCTTCCGTCAGGGTTAATTGTTGTTCAGGATACCACCCTCCATCCGGCGTGCCATCGGTCGTTTGGCGGGTTACAGCGGCATGAATGCCGGCCCACGGATCCATTGTCTCGACCGGTGCATCTGAGCCAAACGCCAGTGTTGCCCCGGCAGTGCGCAGGCTGCGCCAGGCATAGCTGGTTACGCAACGTTTTCCCCACAACCGCTCGGCCATCACCATATCAGCAGTACAGTGAATGGGTTGCATCGAAGCGATAACATTCAGCTCGGCGAAGCGTGGAATATCGTGGGGATCGAGAATCTGGCAATGCTCGATCCGGTTGGGTAGGGTTAGAGGTGCAGCCGTAGCCCGAGCAGCGGCAATCGCATCGAGCACACTCCGATTCGCGGCGTCACCAATTGCATGCACGACAACGCTGATCCCATGAGCGTTGGCCCGCGTGACAATCTCTTGCATCTCGACGGGAGAGATGACGGCGATGCCGGTATGATCTCGTCCTTCATACGGCAGCAGCATGTGCGCACTTTCAGAACCGAGCGATCCATCAGCGAAGAGCTTCAGGCCGCCGATCCGTAGCCAGTCATCACCTAGACCACTGCGCAAGCCAAGGGCAATGGCGTGATCGAGATGTGCGCCGGCGAGATGGGCCAGAACTCTGATGGTCAAATCGCCGGTATGGTAAAGGGTCTGCAGATCAATCAGGGTGTCGGGGCCATCCGTCGGGTTGGTGGCCGGTGGCACATGGAGAGCGGTTAAACCGTAGCTGAGTGCTTCATCTATCGCCAGCCGTAACGCGGCAATACGTTCGGCCCGTGTGGGTGACGGTACCACTGCCCGTACCAGCTCCATAGCAGTCTCGAGCAAAATACCGGTCGGCTCTCCCTGATCATCGCGTTGAATCTGACCACCGGCCGGATCGGGGGTTGCCGCCGTGATGCCGGCCAGTTCCAGTGCCCGACTGTTCACCCAGAGCGAATGGCCGTCTTTCCGCGAGAGCATCGCCGGGCGATCCGGGCAGACCCGGTCGAGATCGGTACGTGTTGGCCAGTGTCCTCCCCACAGCGTGTGATCCCATCCGTTCCCGCGCAACCAGGCTCCAGCAGGAAGGCGCTGCGCAGCAGTTGCAATGTGATCAAGGGCGGCTGCATAATCGGCACATCCGGTCAAGCGCACCTGTTGACGGGCCAGTCCGTGGAGCACAATGTGTACGTGAGCGTCGGTTAGCCCTGGAACAACCGCTCTCCCTTGCAGATCTATCAACTCGGCCTGGCTACCGGCTGCCGCACGTACCGGACCTTCGTTACCCACGGCGATAATACGCTCGCCGCGAATGGCCAGTGCCCTTACTAACGGTTGCTTTGGATCGAGAGTGTAAATGGGGCCATTGTAGATCATAATGGTCTTCATTGCGATCCTCCTGCGCTGAGGGTGTTGCGTTGTATCCTACGCATCTCTCCCTGTTCTGTCAAATCTGAGTAGTCAAATATTTACACAGTCTAAAAGATTCTTAACTTCTAAACATTCAACCTTATTTGCACACTGTAACTGTGGTATGATATGTCATCATTTTGCACATACTGTTAACAGCTCGTGCCTTGAGAGGAGGCCAGCGGTGACCAATCCGCGCACGAATTATGCTCTGGCAGGAGCAGCGCTCTTCAACCCGATGGCGGTGATGTACTGGCTTGATGTAATGCGCGGTCAACGTCCTGGCACAGGACTCCTGCTGGTCAGTACAGCAGGTGCTGTGTGTGCGGGATTAGCGGCTGAACCGCGTCGGCATCCATGGCGGGTGCTCGCGAGTGGTCTGGTAGCCGCAGCCGGCGCAGCGCTGGCCAGTTGGGTGCTGCGGCGCTACGTGGATTGGGTGTCTGAAGCGGCAGTGGTTGATACACCTGCGCTGAATGCCCACGATCTGCTCTGGCCGGCAGCGGCAGTGTGTGCCGGTACGGTTGGCCTCTCTGCACTGGTTGGACGCGAGCCTGAACGCTATATCGAATATAGCGGTAAACACGGTGATTACCGCTGGATTTCAGCTACTCCCCATCCGGCACAGCGCTGGCTGGCCTGGAGCGGGTATCTGCTGCATCAGTTCGCGATCTGGGGGTGTATCTACGCTGCTCAACACCAGCGGTTGCCTTACACCACTGCTCTGAAGCGGCTCAACTGGATTGCGCTGGCCGTTAATGCTGGTGGCGTGGCCCTGCACTATCTCCAATCCCGATACACCTACGACGGATTGGCGCGTGATGTGCCTGAAGGGAGCGCACTTGGCTCCGTTGCGTTCATCTTGATGTTGACGCTGGCGCTTGAGGCACCCCGGCGTGGTCTTTTCTTCGGCAGTCGGCGGGTCTTGCCACCACCTGAGTTAGTCCGCTTCGCCCGACGCTTTCACGGTTATATCTTCTCGTGGGCATCGACGTACAATTTCTGGTATCATCCAATCGATCCCAAGCCGCTGCATTATACCGGTCTCTTTCACACCCTCCTGCTCTTTGTGCAATCGGCACTGATCTACACAAAAGCGCATCGCGACCCGCGCTGGACACTGGTACTGGAGTTGATGGTGCTGCCACATGCAGTTGTTTCGACTCTCTACAAGCGGAGCGGGTTGGGTGCAATGTTTACCTTCAGCCTGCTCGCGATGTTCGTCATTAATCAGATGCACGGTCTGGGACTCTCGCAACGAGCGCGGTGGACAATCGGTGCGGCGTATGCAACAACCGCCTTGACCTATTACGGTGTACGTCGTGAGTGGCATCGCTTACCTGATATTCTGCGCATACCGATTCTTGAATATGGAGTGCTGGGAATACTGGTCTTGCTGTCGCTGCTTATGCGCGCAGTGCGTCAGTCTAAAGAGCGATAGCTTGCCAACAAGACCTGGAACGTATCTCATTAAGCTGGGCCATTACGATGCCTTGCTGTAGAACAGGACAAACATGCATACGTGAGGAAGCATATCAGCCTGCCGGCAAGGAAGAAAGAAGTGCTGTTATGCATCCACAGTTCAGTCACATATCGAGCTAGGGCTGGTTTCCGTGCTCCGTGATGCACATGTCACGAAGTGTGGAGTACGCAAGCTATGTGCTTCCGTATCAGCCTCGTTGTGACCTCTTGCTCAATGGGAAGCGCTGGCTTGTTGGCCACTTGTGCTCGCTGCTCCCGTCCCCACTCTTGCTATGCGATGCCGTACATTCTCCCTCATGTTACGTGGTATCAGGTCAAATCCGGTTTAAGAGAAGTCATCGCTCAAGATCGAAACTTCATGCTGGCGGTGGCCTGATTGTAGCGATGGAGAATGGCGTTTCCGCTGTTGCCCCCACTGGGGACGGGGGATCACGCCTGCC
>NZ_DAOUBI010000230.1:0-4661 GCF_034432675.1 Chloroflexus sp.
TCGCGACAGCAGCGTGGCTGCCGTCCTCCCAACACCGGCGACGCGAATTGGTCGGCGCGTGTCGGCAGGGTTAACAGGTACGGGTTTTGGGTGCGCCGGAAGCGTGCGCTCCCAGGGTGACGGCGCCGGAGGCTCGCACGACCAGGCTCACAAGGGGCCACTGGCGCGTCGTGAGTGGACGTTCGTTGGCATCGTAGTAGGGGCGACGCATGCGTCGCCCCTACCGGCGGGCAATGGCGCATCGGTCAGGGGCAGCCGCAGGGAGAGCGGTTGCCGGTCTGTGCTCGTCGCCTGGCGGTACGATCAGAACGCCCCGAACCATCGTCCCTCACCTCGCCCGTGCTGTGCTCTGCGTGACCCATCTGTCTCCCAGCGACCGGTATACTCCGTCGGCGCACATCGTGATGGATACGGTGCATCGTTATCAAGACTACCGTGCGGCACCCCCCAGCATGCTGCGTCGGTATCAGCGCGGGCGTCCAGCCCGCGTGCAGGCATCCTCGCCACCGCTGTCAGGTGCTGGCCGTGACCGCTGGTGCGCAGGCTTCCAGCCTGCGCCACGGTCTGGCACGATGTCTCCCGCCGCCCCCAGACCGCACCTGTTTCGCGGTCTATTCACGATGCGCATGGCGCACTATAGGACTGATCCCTGGCATGTTACTTACGAGAGTACATAGTTGACGCCATGGGTATAGTTGTGGGTAATGCATAACGCAGCGCGGGGGAGGAGCTGGGGGTAAGGGCGTTCAGCGCACCCCCAGCCCCTCTTTCCCGCATACGCTCGCATGTACTTTCCGTCCCTGAACGGACGTGAAGATAGTGGACGTTCTCGTTACGTTCATCGAGTTGGTCAATGATGAATGAGATTACTTTTACTAACCCTGCCTACCCTGACCGACGACTATCCCTTGCCCGCTGAACCATCTGCCACTCACTAATCAGCGTGGCTGCCTGTTCGTTGGTAAGCTGAGCAACCGGAGCCTGAAACCGACGCTGTGCTTCGGCGTCGGGATCGAGTGCGAGGTCACGGGCCAGTGAAGCAATGGCGTTTCGCTGCTTATCGGTGATCGGTTGATTTGCGTAGCGAGCGCGCTCTTCGGCGATGAGAACCCGCTGGTGTTCATCACTCAGACGCTTCAGCTCATCGATGAAGGCCGATGCCTGGCCTTTGTTGAGCGAGACCAGATCATAGCCATGCTGCTGGGCGAAGCTGGCCAGTTGCTCACCTGACCAACCCAATGCCTGTTGCAGGGCAGCGATGAAGTTGCGCTGTCGTTCACTGGCCGGCGCCTCAGGATCGCGCACTGTGATGGCCGTTGCTGAAGTGTATTGCTCGCGAATGTGGGCGATCTGTTGCTCGACTGCTTCGCGTTGGCTGCGAAAAATACGCCAGCCGAGATCAACTGCCTGCTGAACCATCTGATCATCAGCATCAATTGGCAGGGTAATGGTCTCTTCGATGGTGATAAAGTCGTCGCCGAGTTTGATCGCTGTGCGATAGGTGCGGGTAACACTGCGTTCGCTCTGTGATTTGGCCGGCATGGCTTCCTCCTCTAACTCTCCGTACCGATTCGTCCCTATGCGCCTGGTGGCTATTGTTGTGCAATGCCGGCGCTGAGACTATTATAGCACAAATGTTCAACTTTTGTCAATCTTGAGATTTCCGGTTACAATGCCCATAATAACTGAATTGCATTGTCAATATAGAGGAGCGTTATGTACGATCTTCTGGTTCAACGCGCCGACGTACTTCAGATCGCCAACGGCGTTCCTTCCGTGTTGCCGCAACACGATATTGCAATTACTGATAGACGTATCGTCGCCATCGCTCCCGACATCAGCCCCGGTCTTGCTCGTGAAACCCTGGCCGCTGATGGTCTGCTTGCTATTCCCGGCCTGATCAATAGTCACTCCCACACCGCGATGAGTCTGTTTCGCGGTGTCGCTGAAGATGTTCCCATCGAAGAGTGGTTCAACGGCATTATCTGGCCGCTGGAGACCAATCTCACCCCTGAAGATGTCTATTGGGGCACATTGCTCGGTCTGGCTGAGATGATCGAAGCGGGAGTGACTTGTGTCGCCGATCATTATTTTGCTATGGACGCAATTGTCCGGGCGGTGCAGGAGTCGGGGATACGGGCATTGCTGGCCTGGACGATCTTTTCGGGGGCTGATGAACACGAACAATTGATTCAGGCACGTCAGTTTGTCGAGCAGTGGCACGGTGCTGAGGCAGATCGGATTTGGGTCTGGATGGGGCCGCATTCACCGTATACCTGCACACCATCGTTGCTGCGGCGGGTAGCCCAGACTGCTCGTGAACTCGGCGTCGGTATCCATATTCACCTTTCCGAAACCGCAGCCCAGGTCGCCCAGAGTCTCGCTACCCACGGCTGTTCACCGGTCGCCGTCGCTCGCAACGCCGGCCTGTTCGATGTACCGGTCCTGGCAGCGCACGTTGCCCACGTGTCGCCAGACGATATTGCGACCCTGGCAGCCCATGGGGTAGCGGTGGCCGTTACTCCGAAAACCGAGATGAAACTTGGGATTGGCGTTGCGCCAACGCTGGCAATGCGCGAAGCAGGGGTCACCGTTGCGCTTGGGAGTGACGGTGCGGCAAGCAATAATACCTACGATATTCTGGAGTCAGCTCGCCTGCTGGCCCTGCTCGAAAAGCTACGCCAGAGTGATGCCCGTTGTATGCCAATCGGAACGACGCTCGAACTGGCTACCGGCGCCGGTGCCCGTGCGTTGCAATGGGACGGGATCGGTGTCTTGCAGGTTGGTGCCCGTGCCGATCTTGCGCTGGTACAATGCGTAACTGCCCATACGCAGCCGCTGCACAACCCGGCAGCAGCGTTGCTCTACAGTTCGCAGGCTGCCGATGTTGATACGGTGATCGTTGATGGTCGCATCCTGATGCACAGGCGTACCCTGCTTACCATCGATAAACCGCGAGTGTTACGTGAGGTGGCTGCGCGGATCGAGCGTCTCACCCAACGCCAGGGCGAACGACGGATTGCGACGTACCCTGAAGCGCAGGCGAGCCGGTAGTCGGGTAGATGATATCTGATGGCAGAGTCGATATGCCAATTCCCGATTTCCAGGCGATCATGCTGCCCGTGCTACGGGTGATGGCCGATGGTCAAGAGCACTCGATCCAGGGTTTGTTGGATCGTCTGCCGAGACGTTTTCCCTAAGTGAAGAAGAGGTACGCGAATTGTTGCCGAGCGGTAAGCAAACCGTGTTTTACAATCGCGTCGGCTGGGCCAGAACGTATCTAGCCAAAGCAGGACTGCTCGAAACAACCCGACGCTCATAACTACCGCATTACCGCTCGTGGTCAACAAGTTCTGCAACAAAACCCTTCGCGAATTGATATAAGATTTCTGGAACAATTCCCCGAACATCTTGAGTTTCGGCGACGACCGAAATTAACAATCTTTGAAGAGAAAGAACAAACACCTGAAGAGGTTCTTGAAGATGCCTATCAAGAGATTAGAAATAACCTAGCTCAAGAATTGCTCAAACTGGTAAAACAAAGCCCTTCGGCGTTCTTTGAACGGCTTGTTGTCGAATTACTCGTAAACATGGGGTATGGTGGCTCGCGGCGTGATGCTGCACGGGCCGTTGGCCAGGTTGGAGATGAAGGAATCGATGGTATCATTGATGAAGATCGGCTGGGTCTTGATACGATTTATATTCAAGCAAAACGGTGTTGTTGCCGCCCAGAAATTCAAAAATTTGTTGGTGCTTTGATGGGAAAGCGAGCAAGAAAAGGTATTTTCATTACAACTTCTACTTTCTCGGCTGAGGCTATTGATTATGTTGTAAATATTGATATGAAGATCGTCCTGATTGATGGAAAACGTTTAGCGGAGCTTATAATCGACTACGATGTAGGCGTGGCGACCGTCTCTACCTGTCAACTCAAACGAGTTGACTCCGACTATTTTGGGAATGGATAACGTCCAGACCATTGTTCTCAGTGACAAGCGCATGGAATTAGCTGACCTGAGCGATCTCTCGCCCAGGCCAGGCCGGCAAGCGACGCCTATCTGCGCGTGCTACTTTATAAGCATTGCCAGGCCACAAATCAAGCCCCCCGCCACCGTTACCACGAGCAGATGAAGTGCAAGTGGGCTTCCGGCCAGGAGGAAAGATATGGCAACCGCGACGATGCCGACGATGACACCAATGATGATGGCTTCACGTTCCAACATGCTGAACATATCAATCATCGCTCTCGCTCACCAACATCGCGTCCCTGATCGAGTGAATAGCTACCGTAATCCTGCGTAGGTGGTTCAGTCGCTTTCTTGACAATCACGCCAACCTGGATTAAGAACCAGAAGATACCTGAGACAATCAGAGCGACTACGATCAAGCCGCCAATGATAATTGCGATCAAAAACAATGTGCTCATCATGGTTTTCTCCCCTGACTATAACACTATTATAGTATGGCAGGTAGTTTTAGCGGAGATGCGGGAATTATCCCTCGCTTATGATACGAGTGAATGGCGGGCAACGTTGTAAAAGTTCTGATCGGGCCGTACCAGATCGGTGCCTGATATTGATTTGCAAATGCTTTGTTGCAACGATCGGATCAATCGAGACGCACGTACCGATGGATAGTATAGACCAATCCGTTGCGGATCG
>NZ_DAOUBI010000231.1:0-42526 GCF_034432675.1 Chloroflexus sp.
AGATACGAGTCAGCCGCAAGGCACTCGGGGCAGGAAGAGAAGAGTGCGCACGTGTGTGCACTTTCTTGATAGCAGCACTGTATGCAGCCTGATGAATTTCGTCGTCTCGGCTATCAGATTATCGATATGATTGCCGATTACCGTGCGACTATTGCTCAGCGCCCGGTCTGGTCACAGTTACGCCCCGGTGAGTTACGTAGTCGGCTTCCGGCCAATCCACCTGAACATCCCGAACCGGCCACAGATATTCTGGCCGATATTGAACGCCTGATTATCCCTGGCCTTTCCAACTGGCAACATCCACGATTCTTTGGCTATTTCCCGGCCAATGCCAGTCTGGCGTCATTGCTTGGCGATATGCTCAGCGGCGGTCTCGGTCAGTTAGGACTCAACTGGCAGGCTAGCCCGCCATTAACCGAACTGGAAGAGCTGACCACCGATTGGATGCGGCAGTTGCTCGGCTTAAGCGAGATGTGGCGCGGCGTTATTCAGGACACCGCCAGCACCAGTACGCTGGTCGCACTGCTCTGTGCCCGTGAGCGTGCGACCGACCACTGTCAGGTGCGTGGCGGGCTACAGGCGCTGCCGGCACCGCTGGTAGTGTATACCTCAACCCAAAGCCACAGCTCGGTCGAAAAGGCGGTGCTTCTGGCCGGTTTCGGGCGCGACAATCTTCGGCTAATTCCGGTTGACGATCAGTTTGCCATGCGCGTGGATGCCCTCGAAGCGGCCATCGCTGCTGACCGCGCCGCCGAACGGGTGCCATGTGCCGTTGTGGCCAGCATTGGCGCAACTGCGACAACCGCATGCGATCCGCTCGAACCGATTGGTGTTCTGTGTCAGCGCGAGGGTATCTGGTTGCACGTTGATGCCGCAATGGCCGGATCGGCGATGATCTTGCCCGAATGTCGGCAGCTCTGGCAGGGGGTCGAACAGGCCGATAGTCTGGTACTCAATCCGCACAAATGGCTGGGAGCGGCATTCGATTGTTCGCTGTACTATGTGCGCGACCCACAGCATCTGATCAGAGTTATGTCTACTAATCCCAGCTATCTGCAAACCAGTGCCGACGGTACGGTTACCAACTACCGTGATTGGGGAATTCCGCTCGGTCGGCGCTTCCGGGCGCTGAAACTCTACTTTCTCCTGCGCTGTGAAGGTGCCGAGGGCTTACGCGCTCGCCTGCGGCGCGATCTGGCTAACGCACGCTGGCTGGCTGCGCAAGTCGATGCAACACCACCCTGGCGACGCCTGGCACCGGTGCCGCTGCAAACGGTTTGTGTCCGCCACGAACCACCCGGACTGACGGGAGAGGCGCTCGATCAGCACACATTACGCTGGGTCGGTATGATTAACGCTAGCGGGGCAGCCTACCTCACGCCAGCAGTGCTCGATGGACGCTGGATGGTGCGGGTAAGTATCGGCGCCGAGCCAACTGAACACGCCGATGTTGTGGCCTTGTGGGAGCTGATGCAGGTCACGGCTACACGTGTTGCTGCGTAGCCGTTACAGCATAAGAGACGGTATCTCCAGGGGACAATGTGAGGTCAGGTCATCGACGTAGCACAGGCTGTGACCTGTGCTACGTCTGCCTGAGAGATGATTGACCCGCAATCCAGCCTCTGCCTATCAACCACCTAACGACCAACCCGATTCCGCCAGGTATCGAGATCGTATACGGCCAGGGCATTGATGAAGATTTGCACTGTCTTGTCATCGGCAGTCGTAACCGAGACAAAATAAGGGACGCCACCGGCAACCCAGGCCATTGTGATCAGCGAAGGATCGACCACAGCCACGCCTTGCACGCCGCGTAACAGGGTCTTCTTAATCCGGTCGCTCCCTTCAACTGGCTGATTCTGCTCCCACACTGCACGAGCCGGCGTGCCACCACCGATGATAATCGTCGCCGAGCCACCGTGCGGGCGGATTGCCACCAAAAACCCACGTTCATCGGCAAATGGTACCGGTTCGGGTAAGACATCATAATCATCGGCAAATGTCGGCGGTAATAGGTATTGCAACGCTACAGGTGCGTCAGGTGGGGCCAGTGCTGGCTCGGGAATGAAGGAGCGACCGGCACAACCGGTAAGAACGATCAATAAGATGAGGAGCGACATTATTCGGCGCATAGCAATCTTCCTGCTCCGGCTAACGCAAAAACATAAACTGTGGCAGGTTGGCTGCCACAGTTTATGATAGTGTACACCGGCACAAAAAACCTATCTATGCAGGGTAAAAATACGCAATTCTAACGTAACGTCTCTTGACCAATGCCCGGCGTGGATTACAGATGGATCGGCGCACCGTGCACCAGCGCATGGGCAGCCTCACCAATCGCCTCGTACAGCGTCGGGTGAGCATGGATCGTCTGCATCATGCTCTCACCGGTTGCTTCGTGGCTGAGGGCAATGCCACCTTCGGCGATCATTTCAGTGACCCGCGGGCCGATCATATGCACACCCAAAATCTCATCATACTGGGCATCGGCAACCAGCTTGATGAAACCAAACCGGGTCTGACCAAGCACCCGCGCTTTGCCGTTGGCCGAAAAGGGGAATTTGCCTACCTTCACCTGGTAGCCACGCTCGCGTGCCTTTGCCTCGGTCAAACCAACACTGGCAATTTCAGGGTTGCAGTAGGTACAGGCAACAATCTTTCCGTAGTCAATCGGCGTCACGTGATGACCGGCGATATGTTCAGCGGCCAGAATCCCCTCGGCGCTGGCCTTATGCGCCAGCCAGGGGGTATTGACGGTACAATCACCAATGGCGTAGACACCCTCGGCACTGGTTCGCAGGAAACCGTCGGTCTCGATGAAACCGCGATTGTTTACCTTAACGCCAGCCTCTTCCAGGCCGATATTCTCGGTGTTGGGAGCGATGCCAATCGAGACCAGCAACTTCTCGACGGCAATCTGCTGTGGCTTGCCAGAGCTATCAACCACGGTGACCACCACTTTCTCGCCGCCAACATCCACCCCTTCGACCTTTGCCCCGGCTAGCATCTTGATCCCTCGGCGCTGAAACGCCTTGGTCAACTCGGCACTGACCTCTTCGTCTTCATTCGGCACAATGCGGGGTAAGGCTTCAACAATCGTCACGTCGCTGCCGAACGAACGGAACATCGAGGCGAATTCAACCCCGATGGCTCCGGCACCAATAGCTAGCAGACTGGACGGTACCGTTTTCAAGTAAAGCATATCGGTCGAAGAGAGCACCCGCTCGCCATCGAAGGGAATACCGGGGAAGGGACGTGGCCGACCACCGGTAGCGACAATAATATGTTTGGCCGCCAGAACCCGCTCACCACCTTCGTTTAACTGCACATGCACCTGACCGCGGCCAAGTAGGCGGCCCCGTCCGGCCACTACCTCAATCTTATTTTTCTTCATCAAAAACGCCACGCCATCGGTGCTCTGCTTGACGACCGTATCTTTGTGCTTCATTGCCCCGGCCAGCTCAAAGGCGACGTTCTCGACGGTAATGCCAAAACGCTTCGCCTCCTTCACCTCTTCAAGTAGATCGGCGCTGTGCAAGAGTGCTTTGGTTGGGATACAGCCGATATTCAGACACACGCCACCCAGGGCATTCACCTCAACAATCGCTGTCTTCACACCCAGTTGGGCAGCACGGATGGCAGCAACGTACCCGCCCGGCCCTGAACCAAGTACCACGAGATCGTATACTTGCTCACTCACGGAACTATCCTTTCATCTCATCTGATCACGACAACGCAACACTCAGATGCCGTTACCAAAAGATACAACAGCATTGAAATGATAGGCAATCGCGCAGGTACTCTGTTGCTACCTGCGCGAGCAATCCTGCGTCTAATGTTGGGCAGCACCCACGTGCAGATGGGCATTGTAACTCGACCGCACCAGCGGCCCGCTTTCAACGTGCGTAAAACCACGGGCCAGCGCGTAGCTGCGAAACTCAGCAAACTCGGCGGGCGTGACATAGCGATGCACCGGCCAATAGCTCGCATCGGGTGCCAGATACTGACCAATCGTCAGCACATTCACATCAACACTGCGCAAACGATCAATCACCTCGTACACCTCTTCGTTGGTCTCACCGGCACCGACCATCATGCCACTCTTGGTAACCAGCTTGGGGCGAGCAGCCCGTGCTCTGGCCAGCAATTCAATACTCTGCTCGAATTTAGCGCGTGGTCGAAACCGCCGGAACAGGCGCGGTACCGTCTCGATATTGTGGTTCAGCACATCGGGTTCGGCGGCTAGCACCGTCGCCAGTGCATCCCAATTACCATCGAAGTCAGGGATGAGCACTTCTACCTTGCAATCAGGCACCTTCTGGCGAATAAGCTCGATAGTACGGGCAAAAATATGCGCACCACCGTCGGGCACATCATCACGGTTGACCGACGTGAGCACGGCAAACTTGAGTTTCAGGTGAGCAACCGACTCGGCAACCCGCTCCGGCTCGTTCTCGTCAATTGGCTTTGGTTTCCCTTTACCGATAGCGCAGTAGCGACAACCACGGGTACAAATATCACCGAGCAAGAGAAAGGTGGCGGTGCGATGGTTCCAGCACTCGCCGATATTTGGACAGCGGGCTTCTTCGCAGACCGTATGCAGATTCTTTTCGCGCATCAAGCGCAACACATCGTGATAGTTCACACCACCCGGTGCCCGCGCTTTCAGCCACTCTGGGCGACGTGGCCGAGTGGATGCATCCGATGCCGGTTGCGTGACACCTACCTCATTTAGCGGAATAAGTTCTGCCATTGGCGTTCTCGCCTTCCAGTGATCGCCGACCGGGTCGGACGATCAACGATAACGATTTCGATTGGCATACTTATTGTACCGCATATTATTAGAAAGTTAGCGACTGGTCTTTTTGTGGTATTTTTGGGCATACATACGCTGATCGGCCCGTTGCAGCAAATTTGTGCATTCATCCTCATCAGCCCAGGCGAAACCGTAGCTAACTTGAAAATGGCTTATTGCTTCCAGCAATGCTGCTTTCTGCTGTCTGGTCAACAGAACAACAAACTCATCCCCACCCAGCCGAAACGCTTCAAACGCCGCCTGCCGAAGCGCGTTGGCGAAACGCTGGAGCAACTGGTCGCCGGCCAGATGCCCCTGAGAATCATTTACCCTTTTCAGATTATCGAGATCGAGAAACGCTACACCCCAATCTGCAGGCAATCCCCCTTTTAACCGTCGCTCAAGTGCACGCTGATTCCCTAAACCGGTTAACCAATCATAACGAGCCTGACGATCAAGTTCTTCTCGATAGCCGGCAGCCTGGAGTGCAGCAAACAGATAATCGCAATAGAGAGCTGCCATCCGCAACTCATCCGGATCGTCAGTATTAGGCAATACCAGCCGAACATAAACCGGGTACGGCGGGCCAGAAAAGCTAATGCCATACCCTCCCGTTACCCGGCCACGAACTGGAAACTTCTGCTCAATCACTGTAGAGGAGGGATCGATGACCTCAAGATGGCCGCGCTCAAATATCCAGCTCACCCAACGGCGAGCATGCTCAAGAACTTCGGCAAAGCTGAGGTTTGTGTAGCCGGTCGCTGCTTCGTGTAAGAGGAGTAAACGAATCAGCAATGACTCAGTTCGTGTTATCATAGTGGGTCAACAGGGATTTCCAGCATATCTGTCCAATTGTTGATCAATGTAAAGACCCCCACCACGGCAACCGCTTCCTGTATCTCTACCTCACTCAACCCTACAGCCTGGAGTCCGGCCAAAAGCTGCGGATGCGGTGAAACCGCAGCGGACTGAGCGAACTGAAGGAGTGCCTGAACTTTACCCGGTAGAGTCGGTATAATAACTCCGCGACGTAACGCATCAAGAACTTTTGCTTCCAGCCCCTGCACCATGAGCGCGTGGAGATGAATTTCGGCGGCATATCGCGATCCACGTGCCTGTGAAATGATCACACCCATCATTTCTTTTACAGTACGCGGTAACACCCCTCGTAAAACCATGTGGCGAAACGCCTTCCAAAGAGCGATCTGGGTATCGGTACTTTTAGCGTATGCAAAGACGTTCGGCATAATTCCAAACCCAAGATCATGCGTAATTTCCTGCGTAATATCCTCCATCCGCTATGCCTCCAGATCATTTCAAGCAAACCAACAGTATGATGTCCGGTTAACAATGAAATATTTGTAGCGAAGTAGCTACAGTATTAGCATATATCGCTAGAGAAAATCTTTGTTATTATCGGATAACAAATATTTACCCAACAAAATATGATCTGAATAGGATTTGTTACCGTACCTTCAATCTAAAATGACAGAAAGAACGCGTGGCAATAACGGAGAAATTCAAACATGGAGCATGGTTTGCAAGTACTATACCACGTATAATAGAATGTCGCAAACCAAGTTACCACCTGATGTATCTGCCACCACCCGCTGTACGCTCGGTGCTTCTGGGATGCAACACCGCCCAAATACTTACATCACCAGCGCTTCAACCCGCGGTTCAAGAGCAAAGACGTCGCTTATCTGTGTGATCAGACGCTCGGCTACCTCAGCGAGTGACGGTGCCTGACCCAGTTCAAACGCTAGCGAGGTCACGCTGCGATCAGTGATACCACAGGGTACAATCAGGTCAAACCCGCTGAGATCGGGATCGACGTTGAGCGCCAGGCCATGGGTTGTCACCCCACTCGCGCTGAGCTTCACGCCAATGGCACAAATCTTCGCCGCACCGTTGCGCACCCAGACCCCGGTCAATCCGGCAACCCGCTCGCCAACCAGACCATAACCGGCTAACACGCGAATAACACTCTCTTCCAAACCGCGCACGTAGCGGCCCACATCGCTCCCATGCTGCGAGAGTTTGAAGATCGGATAGGCAACTAATTGACCCGGTGCATGATAGGTCACCTCGCCCCCCCGATCACTCTGCACCACGGCAACACCGCGTGCGGCCAGTTCGGCAGGTGACGCCAACACATGATCAGGTCGGGCCTTGTTCCCCAGCGTGATCGTCGGCGGGTGCTCCAACACGAGCAGTGTATCGCCAATCTGCCCACGCGACCGCTCGGTAGCTAGTTGACGCTGGATGTCCCAGGCGGCGGTGTAGGCTATTTGCCCCAGATAATGAACCGTCAACGTGCGCATGGTGAGCATCGTTCCTGCAATCCTCCGGGTGTTGCTAACGGCATCTTTTTCAGTATAACCGATCCCGTCGCCCTGCCGGGAAGATTGCCTGTGGGCACCAACTCTGAATTGTGGTAGGCTGAAAAGGGCACCGAATATAGCGAGGTGGATCGTGATGCGAGTTTTGTTGATCGTCCTGACCGGTTATCTTCTCTTGAGTGCATGCGGTGAAACGACGACCAGCGCTACCGTGCCATCACCTACGCCGGCAGCATCCATAACGCCGACAGCGGAGCAATTGTCAAGCCCCAGCCTCCAACCTTCGCCCACCCCATCGACAACCCCAACCCACGCCCCCACCGCCACGGCGACGTCATCAGCTACCCCAACCCTGCAACTCACTCCTGCTTCATCAATCACCCCAATCCCGCCACCAACCCTGCCACCGGTTGGCGACCGCACCCCGGTGCGCCTGGTCATTCCAGAGATTAGTCTCAACCGCGAGTTGATACCGGTCGGACTGGACGCCCAAAATATTCCCATTGTGCCTGACCACGATGTCGGCTGGTACATCTACAGCGCCAAACCGGGACAGGGCGAAAATATCGTCCTATGGGGTCATGTCTTACGCTTTCGCAAAGCCCCCCAGATTCCTGCCCCGTTTGCTAACATTGATCGGTTGCAGATCGGTAGCGAAATTCTGCTCTACAGCGCCGACGGCACCGCTTTTCGCTACGTTGTCGCTCGCAAAGAGCGGGTTACCCCCGATCAAGTGCAGTACATTCTGCCAACCGGCGACGAACGGCTCACCCTGGTCTCGTGTATTGGGGATCGGGTGATTGTTGATGGGAATGTGGAATTGACGCATCGCCTGATCACGATTGCAGTACCAGCGCCATAGCAAGGCCGTACCCACCCAACGCCAGTTGTTTGCGAGAGTGCTTATCGCGGAAGAGTCCTTACCACCGTGGTATACTATGCAACAGACCTCGCTGAATACAATACAAGGGTAGATCACGTGGCAACGATTGGTTTATCAGCAGCACTGGAACAGTTCCATCCCAATAAACTCCTCGAACATTGTCGGCTGGCCGAACAATACGGCTTTCGGGGTGTGATGGCTGCCGATCATTTTCAGCCATGGGTGCCGGCTCAGGGCCATAATGCGTTCGTGTATAGCTGGATGGGTGCCCTGGGAGTGGTGACGAATCATCGGTTTGGGCCAGGTGTTACCTGCCCCTCATTCCGTACTCATCCAGCGGTCATTGCCCAGGCCGCAGCGACACTCGGTGCAATGTTCCCCGGTCGCTTTTGGCTGGGGTTGGGTAGTGGTGAATTGCTGAACGAAAATGTGGTTGGCGGGGAATGGCCGGAACCGCTCGTGCGCTTCGAGATGCTTCAGGAAGCAACTGAGATTATTCAGAAGCTGCTCAGCGGCAAAGAGACCCGTTACCGGGGTCGTTATTTTCGGATGAACAAAGTCCGGCTCTGGACGCTGCCCGAAGAACCAGTACCGATCTACATTGCTGCTACCGGCCCGCAAACGCTGCGCTGGGCAGGGCGCACCTGTGACGGCCTGATCACGCCGGGGGCTGCCCCCGACAAACTGCGCCGCATCCTGGCCGATTTCGCCGCCGGTGCCCGCGAAGCCGGAAAAGATCCCGATCAGATGCCCAAGTTGTTGCAGTTGCACGTCTCGTGGGCGCCAACCGATGAAGAGGCGTTGCAGAATGCGCTTACTGAATGGCCAAACGGTGGCATGAACTTCCCCAAACAGGATATTCGCTCGCCGGAGGATTTTGCCGCGATGGCCAGGCTGGTACGCCCGGAAGATTTTCGTGGTCGGGTACTAATTTCATCCGATCTCGACCAGCATCGCGCTCACCTGCAACAGTTCATCAATCTCGGCTTCGACGAGATTTATGTGCATAACGTTGGTCGCAATCAAGCGGAATGGATTAAAGCCTACGGAGAAGCGGTTTTGCCCAAATTACGCCCATGTTCAACCGTATCCTGATCGCTAATCGCGGCGAGATTGCCGTGCGTATTATCCGCGCCTGTCGCGAACTGGGCATTAGCCCGGTGGTTGTCTACTCGGCTGCCGATGCCGGTGCGCTGCACGTGCGCATGGCCGATGCTGCCGCCCTAATCGGCCCACCCCCTGCCGCACAAAGCTATTTGCGTGCCGAGGCAATTGTTGAAGCAGCGCTTCAACTGGGTGCCCAGGCCATACACCCCGGCTACGGCTTTCTCAGCGAAAGTGTCAAACTGGCCGAACAGTGTGCAGCGGCTGGGATCACGTTTATCGGACCGCCACCATCTGCCATTGCCGCTATGGGTGGTAAAGCTGAAGCACGTGCGCTGGCTCAGGCTGCCGGTGTGCCGGTTGTGCCGGGGTATGATGGTGAGGATCAGAGTGATGAGCGACTACTGGCCGAGGCGCACCGTATCGGGCCACCACTGCTGATCAAGGCGAGTGCTGGTGGCGGCGGTAAAGGTATGCGTTCCGTTGGTGATCTGGCCGCAGTACCCGCCGCTATTGAAGGTGCTCGCCGTGAAGCCCGTGCCGCGTTTGGCGATGACCGGCTGATCATCGAGCGTCTCGTCCTCCGCCCCCGCCATGTTGAGATTCAGGTGCTGGCCGATCAGCACGGCAATGTAGTTCACCTCGGCGAGCGCGACTGTTCGATCCAGCGCCGCCACCAGAAGGTGGTCGAAGAGGCACCATCGCCGGCGCTGACCCCTGCTCTACGCAACACGATGGGCCAGGCTGCGGTGGCAGTCGCACGAGCGGCAGGGTATGTTAATGCCGGTACGGTTGAATTCATTCTTACCCCAGATGGTGAATTCTACTTTCTGGAGATGAACACTCGCTTGCAGGTTGAGCATCCGGTCACTGAACTGATTTGCGGTTATGACCTGGTGCACTTGCAGATCGCGATTGCCGCCGGTCAGCCTCTTCCGTTCCGACAAGAGGATGTCACGGTGCGCGGTCACGCAATTGAAGTGCGTCTCTACGCCGAAGACCCTCGCACCTATCTGCCGGCGGTTGGGAAGGTGGCGCTGTTTGTGCCGCCACAAGGGCCGGGCGTGCGTGTAGATGCCGGCCTGACCAGCGGCGATGAAGTGACCGTCCATTATGACCCGCTGTTGGCCAAGATTATTGTGGCCGGGGCTGATCGTCAGCAGGCGATTGCCCGGCTGCGCCGGGTGCTGCGCGAGATGGCGGTGCTGGGGCCAACGACCAATTTACCGCTCTTGCAGGCGATTGCCGGGCACCCGGCATTTGCCGCCGGTGCTACCCATACCGGCTTCCTGAGCGAACACGAAGGACTGGTACCGCCACCCGCATCACCACCGTGCGAAGTGCTGGTCGCTGCCGCCGTCCTGACAGTTACCGCCGAACCACCGGCTCGCAATCCGCTGACCAGGGTCTGGCGTCTGGGTGGCGACACCATTCCGCTCACCTTTAGCTCCCATGGCGATCACTGCCTGCGGGTAGCGCCGGCAACCGGCGGCTGGCATATCCATGGCGATGGCTGGAGTGTGCAGACAACACTGGTCTATCGTGGTGACCACGAACTGGCTCTGGACATTGATGGGCAACGCCAGCAGTTCTTCTTTGCGCAGGCCGATGACGGCTGGCTGATTGCATGGCGTGGTGAAGCGTACCATCTTACCCGCCCCGCTCCCTTGACCGCCGATAGCGTGACGCGCAGTGGTGATCAGAATGCGGCCAGCTTCACTGCGCCGATGCCCAGCACCATTGTGCGTATCCACGTTGCCGTCGGCGAGCAGGTACGCGAAGGGCAACCACTGCTGGTGTTGGAGGCGATGAAGATGGAGCACACAGTCGTCGCTCCGTATGCCGGCATTGTCCGTCGTCTACCCTACCAGGCCGGTACCAGCGTCGCGGCTGGTGCTCACCTCATTGACCTTGAACCAATATCATCGGTATCGGAATAGTTACTCTGATAGATAACAGGCAACGTATGGCATCGCAACAGGCTACTCAACCTGCCAAACCACCGGCAACTGCCAATCAGAAACCTCCGGCGAAACCAAAGCGTCGGATTGGTTGCACAGTATGGCTCTTCATGTTTGCAATACTGGCCTTAGGTCTCCTTGGCGTCGGACTTCTCCAGCCGGTTAAGCTGGCCATCGCCCAGGAATATATCGTCGGTTTCACACGCGGCGGCATTCGCGAGACGGTTGAAACGACGAGTGTCGATTCTTGTATTCGTATCGCCGGTTCCAATGAACTGGTATCAATCCCCCGCACGCGAAGGGTGACGACGTACAACAATGGAACTGTGTTGGAGATTACGTTCAGCGATCAACCATTACCGGCAGAGTGTAATTGACATATACCAACCACCTGCATCAACATCGACGAAACCAGCAGGATACTAGTAGAGGACAGCAGCCTATGCCGCTGCATATACGCTGTACACCTGAGCTAATCGCTATTCCGGCACTCAACCAGCCGCAAGTCGCGTATCTACACCTCACCATCGCGGCAGCCGGTACGACCGGTTTGCCGCTTCACATGACCATTGTTGCCGACGCCAGCCGCTCAATGCGCATCCCAATCCTTAATGAACAGCAGTTTCGCGACGTTGTGCGCGGCAGCGGTGCTCACGAAGTCTTAGTCGATGGGGTACCGGTCTGGCAGCTCAACAATCCGCTCTCATCCGAGCAGCGCAGCCGGTATCGAAGTCCTATCGACTATACCACCCACGCCTTACATAGCCTGATCGAGCGCCTTGATCACAACGACCGCCTGGGACTGATTGCCTGTGCCAGCGATGCAATTGTGCTTGCGTCTGGGATACCTGGGAGCCGACGGGCTGAACTGGTGGCGGCCATTGCCCGTCTGCCGGCGTTGCGCCTGGGTGAAACCACCAATCTCGCCCAAGGTCTGCAACTGGCGCTGGCGCAATTTGTCACTGCTGATGACACAACCGTGCGACGGATTGTCTTGATCACCGATGGTTTTACGACCGATCAGACGTTGTGTCTGACGCTGGCGCGAGAGGCGGCAGCCCGTGGGATCAGCCTGAGCACAATTGGCCTCGGTGGATCATTTGAAGAACATCTGCTCACCCAACTCGCCGATTTGAGCGGCGGACGGGCCAGTTTTGTGTATGACGCTGCCGAGATTCCGGCGATCATTGCTGCCGAACTTGAGAGTGCGCGTCAAACAACAGCGCAGGCGCTTACGCTGCAATGCAATCTGCCGCAAACTGTCAGTGTACGACGTATTACCCGCCTGACACCAACACTCACCGTCCTGAACCCGCTGAGCACGGAACATGGTCGGCGTCTGACCATTCACCTTGGTGATCTCCGTCACGGCGAAGAGGTGCGGCTTCTGGTTGAATTCCTGGTTGCACCCGGTGCAGCCGGTCAACAGCGCCGCCTGGCTCGCCTTCAGCTCAACAGCGGTCAGTCGCATATCACTCACGACGTAGTTGCTCATTATTCGCCGAATGCAATCAACCCACCACCAGAACTTCTGCCGATCATCAGTCGGGCCACCATCGCCACACTTCAGCAGCGGGCCGATCAGGCCCGGCAACAGGGCGATTATGCGACGGCTGTCCAAACTCTCCGGCAACTTGCCAATCGCCTCTACGATCTGGCCGAACCCGATCTGGCTGCGCTGGCGATGGCAGAAGCAACGACACTTGCCCACAATCATCAATCGAGTCCCTCGGCCAAAGAATTAACCTACGCCACCCGTCGGCTGGGAACACAACAAGGGTGGCGCAGTTGATCCCTTTGTGCCTGAGCAGGGTAGCCAGTATCCTCCCTATAAGAGGTTTTTAACGCTGGTGAGAGGTATAATAACAGTGGTATCCGCCGAATAACACAGGAGAACAACCGTGGCAAAACAGTGGAGTAGTCCACCCGCAATGCAGATTGATGTCAGTAAGACATATCGGGTCACAATGGAAACAACGCGCGGGACGATTGAACTTGATCTCTATCCGCAACATGCCCCTCTCACCGTCAACAACTTCGTCTTTCTGGTACGCGAAGGGTTCTACGATAGCCTGACTTTCCACCGTGTCATTAAAGATTTCGTGATACAGGGCGGTGACCCCACCGGTCGTGGAAGCGGTGGCCCAGGCTACCGGTTTCGTGATGAGGTAGTTGGCAACCCGCTCACTCATGAAGCCGGCGTGATTTCGATGGCAAATGCCGGCCCTAACACCAACGGCAGCCAGTTCTTCATTACCCACACGCCACAGCCACACTTGAACGGCCGTCATACCGTCTTTGGTCGAGTTGTCGCCGGTATGGATGTCGTTTACGCCATTAAACAAGGCGACAAAATGACAAGAGTGACGGTGCAGGAGCTGTAGGTAAAGCTAGTTTAAGCGTTAGGCAAAATTGCAGGAACCAGGATTGCAGGTTCTCACACCTCAATCACGTTAAACTGACTCTGAGCACAGGCATTCGTGGCGAACGTAGTAGGGGCGCACTGCCGTGCGCTCCCGCCCCTACTGGACGCAATAGGAACAATCGTGCCCGGCAAAGCATGGTTAGCCCCAATACACGCAACGAGATCACACGTTATCCCTGTTGCCATCAAACCCACCGCTACGACACGCCCGCCACGTGAGCCTGGTGGGTGCGGTAGCATGGCTGCCGCACTCCAAACGCTGCGTCACGGGCAACCTTCCAGGAAAGGTGTCCGCTCAGGCACAGCATGCTACTGCTCAGGCAATGAAAATGCCGGCTCAATTCATCCGCCCTCAGCTACGCTGCCAGGGTAATTGTCGGATCACGTAGCCTGAATTCTATGACGCCAGATTTGATATAAGGACACCCCCACACCACCGTTCAATTCCTGTAAGCCATTCTCATTGTTAACAACAAAGTCAGAATCAATCCCACTGCTTGAAATATCATCAAAACTGCTTACAATAGGAGATGGTATGGTCTACGGTGGTAAGGAGCGAGGATATGCGGTGGCCATGGCAACGTAAACCGACGGATTCGGTCGTCACGGAAAAAGCAACTGCGGGAAAACCAATCTCCTGGCGCAAGCGTCTGCCCTGGCCACTACTCGCATTGCTTATCGCAGGTGTTGTCATTGTCCTGTTCCTCATCTCGCGACCTGCTGACCCGCGCTTTGTGATCGTAGTAACGCCATTCGCCGATCAGGACGGACGTACCGGCCAGCAAATCGCCAACGCGCTGGCACGTCAATTACGCAATCAAGGTGCCAACCTTGTTCACGTCGTTTTGAGCGAAACAAAGCCGACCAATGGCGCCGAAGCCCTTGCCCTTGCCCGCCAGACAAACGCCGACCTTCTGGTCTGGGGAACGGTTGCAGCCGGTGGTATGATCGACAGCTCCAGCCTGTCGCCCGAAATCATTTATACGCCACACAATATTGACATTAGTCGGGCATGGTACGGGTTTCCCATTCGCTTCGCCATCCCTAATCGATACGTCATCAGTACTGAACCGATCAATGGTCAAACGATCCTGACTCCGTATCTGCTGGCTCTGGCCGCGTATCACCACGGTGAAGCCGATCTGGCGCTTGATCAGCTACAAAGCCTGGTTGAAAATAATCCCCAGCTTCACCCCCTCTTACTCCACGTCTTGCGGGGAAATCTCTTGTGGGCACGCGGCTGGTACGGTGCAGCGGCAACGGAATACCAGACGGCACTAAGCCTTGCTCAGGGTGAACGAGCACTGCTCGCCAGTAACCTCGGAGCCATTCTCCTTGATGCCGGTAACGCTGAGGCACCACGTTATTTTGCCGAGGCGATCAATCTCCTGGATGGGAGCGATCTCGGTCAACTGCGGGTCAATCTGGCGCTGTGGGCATTACGCGAACAACGTGCATCTGATGCTGTCTCTGATCTCGAACAGGCCCGCAATCTGTTGTCGCCTGACCCTGAGCTGGAACTGCTCATCGCTACTGCTTATCGCGAGAGTGGTCGTATCGCCGAAGCTCAGGCATCACTTACCCGCTTTGAGGCAACCAGAGCCACTACAGCGGCACGTATCCCGGTTGCGTTTCGCTCAGCGTATGAAACTCGCTTGAATGCAGTGTTTTCTGAAGAGCGTGCGCTGACCGCCCTCGAAGCACGGTTACCAATAACCGGCCCCTTCTACTGGGCATTGGCAACGGCCAATCCACTCCCTTCTGCCGACACATTGCGACAGACACGAGACCAACTCCGGGTAGCAACTGAACAGAGTAACCGGGCAGTTACCTTGTGGCGCCAACAAGCAGCCAGTCAGGCCGCCATCTTTCCCGGTAGTGGCCTGATGGCAACCGGTCAGGCTGAACGAAGTGAAGAGCTGGCACGACGTCAGCGATTATCACTGGCACTGACCGAGGCGGTCTTGTGGTCTGTAGAAAATTCCAACCGGCAAAATCCGTTCAATCAATTCATAGCTGCGCTCTTCGGTGCCGTCGGCAGTGGTAATCCCAGTGTAGAAGCATTGCGCCAGTTGCGCGAACAACAGCCTGACGATGTGATGACATTGCTCGCGCTTGGGTTTGCCCTACGTATGGATGAACAGTACGACGAGGCTGTCCAGACCTATCAGCGCGTGATTGAACTCGCACCACAGCTTCCCGACGGCTATGCCGGAATTGGGATGGTTGCCCTGGCGCGCAATGATCGCGAAAGTGCTCAGCAATGGCTACGCCAGGCGCTTGACCGGAACAATCGCTTCTTCCCGGCCCACCTGTTGCTGGCGCAAGTGGCTGAAGATACCGGCGACTGGTCATCAGCGATTAATCACTGGCGCGCCCTGGTCAACTGGCAAGAGACGCCATACACCGTCGTTCATCTTGCACGTGCACTACGACGGAGTGGTGCCAGCGGTTTTGCCGAAGCTGAACGGTTACTCGTTCCCCTAGCCACCGAACATGTCGAAGCAACTATTGAACTGGCCCGGCTGTACAACGATGCCGGCTATTCCAACGAAGCGGCAAGTGTCTACCGCGATGCGCTCGTACTTGATCCGCGTTCAACCGTGGCCGCCTTTGAATTAGGAGAAACGTATATCCGGCTGGGTGATATCACCTCTGCTGAACGCATGCTACGTGATGCACTCACCTTCGATGAGCGTAATCTCGACGCCCGCCTCCGCTTAGCCGAATTGTATGAAGGCCCCCTCAATCAGCCCGATCGCGCCATTGAACAATACCGGATTGCCCTCGGCCAGGGGGTAAATGACCTTGACCGTTTAATCCGCATCGGCCAGGCTGCCCTTGCCAGTAATGCCACAACGGTAGCGATTCAGGCGCTCGAACATGCGCTAACGGGAAATCCTGAATCGACAACGGTGAATCAATTGCTGGCACGGGCGTACCTGAACGGAAACCGACTAGAAGCAGCAGCGCAAACTGCCCAACGCACGCTTGATCTAACCGCCAACCGCACCGACCCGGAAGCGATTTCAGCACGAGTCAATGCCTTTCTCGCCCTGGCCGAGATAGCCCGGCGCCGAAACGATCTGGCAGCCGCCGAGCAGGCGTATCAACAGGCAATTGCAGTCGATCCACAGTCGATTCCCGCCCACATTGGCCTGGGTGAGCTTGCCGGCGGACAGGGGAATTGGGGAGTTGCCCTGGCCTACTTCGAGACTGCTGCTGCACTGCCCGGTGGTGATACGAATGCCGCAGCTCAATTCTGGCTGGGTGAAGCCCTCTTGCGCAACGACAACCTTGCGCGTGCCCTCGCAGCCTACCAGCGCGCCCTGGAATTGCAACCGCAATATTCAGAAGCCCTGCTGGGGCTGGCCCAGACCCAGTACGCATTAGGTCGGGCCGAGGAAGCACTTCAGACGGTAGAGCGAGCTATTCAGCAGAAGAGCAACTATGCCGAAGCACACCTCTTCCGCGGCAAATTGTTGCAAGAAGCTGGTCGCTTCGCGGAGGCACGCGCCGCTTACGATGCAGCCATTGGCGCCAATGATCGCATTGCCGAGAGCTTCTACCGTCGTGCCCTGCTCGCCATCCGCAACGGTGAATACGACCAGGCCATTCGTGACCTCAATCGGGCCACCGCACTGCAAGCCAACTTTCCCGAAGCCTACTACTGGCTGGGTCGCGCCTATTACGCCCAGGGCCGAAGTGAAAGTGCCTTACAGGCTATTCAACAGGCAATTACTCTCAACCCAAACTACAGTGAAGCTATCTTCTACAGTGGTCTCATTGCGGAAGATCAGGCCAATTTTGCCGCCGCCCGTGATGCCTATCAGACCCTGATCAGTCGGGAACCAACCAGCGAGTGGGGTCAGCGTGCACTTGCCCAAATCGAACGTTTACCATGAGTACGCTACGCCAGTATCGCATCGCCCTGCAAATTTTTCAATCAAATCGCCTCCGCCGGGATTACCGTGATCTGGCGGAGGTGCCGGCCTACGAACCGTTAGGCGAATTCTTCTTCAACGAAATGTACGGCCCGCGTGATTTCAGTCAGCGCGATCAGGAAGGCCGCCGCCTGCACCATTTTATCGGTATGCTCCCCGGTGTACGCCTGCGCGACCTTGAGGAGGTACTGGAATTACTCGATCTCACCAATCAACTCGATGAAGACCTGGCTCAGCGTATGTGGCAGGCCAATGTAGGCACCGATTTTGACGAGCCGACGTATGAATACTTCTACCGGCTGGCCGATAAATATAATGATCGCCATCGTCAGTTAACACTGGTCAGAACAACGTTGTACAATGTCTTTCACCTGTCGCGTTCGGCAGTGTTGGGGATGGCGCTGCGCCGCTCCCACTTCATAGCCCGCCTCGCCGGTATTGGTCATGTCCATACCTTTTTACGGCGCGGCTATGATGCCTTACAGAACGTGACATCCATCAATCATTTCGCCGAGACGATCTACCAGCGTGAGCTAGATCGGCTCAATCGGATTTATCAACGATGAGCAGGCTTACTGAATTATTACCGGTTTTTATACACATTCCGTCACGTCCCTTTCGCATGGGCACACCTGTGAGCGACATCAGTGACCTGGCCCGTCACTATGGCGGTACTCGCGAAAGCTACCGTGAAGAGACACCACAACACGAACTGACGCTTCCGGCATTCGCAATCGCGCAACATCCGCTGAGTAACACCCTCTACGCCTGCGCTGTTGCTGATGGAGCTGTGCCACCACCTCCCGCCTGGCATGGCACGACCCCACCGGACACACTGGCAGCATTACCGGTCACCGACATCACCTGGTACGAAGCCATGGCCTTCTGCGCCTGGCTGAGTCAACAATCCGGTCTGTCCCTTCGCCTGATCGACCCGAACGGTCAGCCGGTTACGCCACCTCCTGTGTTGTGCTTTCGCCTGCCAACCGAAGCTGAATGGGAGCACGCCGCCCGCGGCACCGACGATCGGCGCTTCCCGTGGGGCGAGACATTTCATCCCGATTACGCCAATACGCGCGAGGGGGGACGATCAGCACCTAACCCGCCGGGTACCTACCCTGCCGGACGGAGTCCGTATGGTGTTGAAGATATGGCCGGTAATGTATGGGAATGGACAGCATCGCTCGACCGGGAATATCCCTACCGACCCGATGATGGACGTGAAGACCCAACCGCAACCGGGAGACGGATTTTACGCGGCGGTTGTTACGCCAATCCCCAGGGGTATGCACGCTGTGCCTGTCGTTTTCGACTACAACCGACGATGCACAACCAGTTTCTGGGCATGCGCCTTGCACTAGACCCGGAATAATTAAGGAGCATTCGCTTTATGAACCCAGCCAAAACGCTTAAATTAGGCCGCAACGATCCCTGCCACTGTGGTAGTGGGCGCAAATACAAGGATTGCCATTTGCGCATCGAAGAGGAATGGCGCAGTCAGCAATTACGCCTGCGCAACGCTCAAGACCAGCTCTTACAACGTATTCTGGCCAAAGCCACTGAGGCTGAAGCAGAGGAACTACAAACTGCCTTTGATCGATACTGGCAACAGCGTTACCAGTTTGCCCAGTTGGCCGAACTGAACCAGCGCGAAGGGTACGGAGCCGACCGCTTCATGGTCTGGTTTGCCTTCGACTATCGCCGATCAGACGGACAGACACTGGTTGAGCAGATGGTAGATCAGATGCAGGAGAGCGATCTATCAACGCTCGAACGACAGCTTCTGCCGACGTGGGTCAATGTTCGCTTACGTCCGTACCAGGTTGAGCGACTACATCCCAATGCCGGCGCGACCCTGCGTGATCTGCTAACCGGCGAGGCACTGATTCTGGCCGACAGCCATGCCTCATTGCGCCTGGAGCTTGACGAAGTGATCGTCGGGCATCTGGTGCCGGTTGACACACCACTTGGACGCACAGCGCCAAACTACTACCTCGCCGGCCCAGCCGCCCACCTGACACCCGACACCGCCGGGCCAATTCGCACCTTCGCCGACGTTCATCTGGAAGCAATCCGGCGTGAACGTCCTGAAGCCGACTGGCAAACGCTCCTCAATGAACGGTCGGAGATTTTCAGTCACTTTATTTTGATCTTGCCGACCGACAAACCCGATCCAGACCGTATTCAGAACTTTATCGCCGAGACTCGGCAGTGTTTGTTGGGAGAGTGATTACACCTGTTCAGGATCGTAAATCTCGGCGAGCGGCAGCGTGAAATGAAACGCGCTGCCGCGCCCTGGCATACTCTCGACCCAGATTGTGCCCTGGTGAGTCTCAACCGCCAGCTTACAGAACGCCAGTCCCAGGCCACTTCCCTCACTCCGCTTACGACCGCCCTGGCTGAACCGCTTGAAAATGATATCCTGATCTTCGGGAGGAATACCTGGCCCCTGATCACGAACAATGATATGCGCAACTCGATCACCGGGCACCAGGATGGTTAGCTCATCGGAAACAGCGACAATCTGGGTCTGACCCTGAGCAGGTTTCACGTGTACTTCAATGGAAATCTGGCTCTCAGGCTCACTGAACTTGAGAGCATTATCGAGGAGATTTTGTAATACACGGGAGATAATCTCACCATCGGCAAACAATAAATGCACGTTTGGATCAAGATCATGCACAATCTGTACCTGTTTCTCTTGAGCCTGGAACAACAATCGATCAACAGTGTGCTTAATCAAATCAGCAATCGGCAATGGCCCTTTGTAGATAGGCATCTGACCACTCTCTAACCGCCCAATATCAAGCATTGCTCCAACCAGATTGATTAAGCGGTTGGTATTATTTTGCCCGATCATCATTGCCTGATGCTGACGTTCAGTAAAAAGATCGCCTAATTCATTCTCCAGCCGCTCAAACGCAAGTTTGATAGCTGCAAGAGGATTTTTCAGATCGTGAATTACCATACGGATCAAATCCTCGCGCAACTGTTCAACTTTCTTGGCTTCAGTCACATCACGGATCGTCAACAGAAAGGCAGATGTACGTCCGGCAATTAAATCACCGGCCTGGATGATCTTCCAGGCAAAGACACCATCATTCCCACGTAGCTCATGCTGTGCTCCAACGTGGGTCAGCGAGCGTTGTAACTCAGCAACTGTTGCAGGTTCCAATGCTCGTTGCCTGGCCCAGTGTTTCAGGACATCATCGAACTTCAGACCATCAATCCGCGATAACGGTGGCGACCAGGTTCCAGTACGCGCCAGACGATGAAACGCCTCATTCGCAACCACAACTGTTCCGTCAACACCAAATAAGACAAGACCATCCTCAACCGCCGCCATCACCCGCGCCAGATTATCACGTCCACGACGCACTGCATCGAGCAAGCGCATACTCTCGATAGCAATTGCGGTCTGGCTTGCATACAACATCAGCATCTCAATATCAGCCGCTTCGAGAGCGTGTTCACCACCAATAACAATCACACCGATGAGTTGTTGCGTGCTGCGGAGCGGTATTGCCACGGTGGTCGCCGAGCGGAAAACCGGTCGGCGATGAAGCAGTGCCCGGCGAGCCAGGGTCAGCACCACATCCTTGTCTAGCGGAATCACACCAATAGTCTGATCAATGTGCAACTCATCGTGTGCAGGGTCAAACAACATGATCTGCGCCCAGTTGCCCTCTACCATCTCTAACATGCCGCGGGCAGTCATACCTAGCACTTGCGGCTGCGGTAGTGACTGCGAATTGATGACCATTCCCAGCCCATTCAGCGCCGTCAGTCGTTCGAGACTACGCTGTTGACGATAGCGCAAAAGCGCTATATCGATAGCAGAGCCAGCAATACCGGCATATGATGTCAATGCCTGAAGATCGGCTATAACCGGACGTTGACCGCTCTGTGGTTGATCAAGGAGCAAGACCCCCTGCACCCGATGGTCAGGTGCGCGTAAGAGCACCACCAGCACATCGTCGGCTTGCCATTGAATTGCACCAAAATCCATCAGTTGTTCGACTAGCGGTTGCGGTAAATCGAATAGGGCGGCAAAACTGGCACTACGGCGATTAAACAGAAAGCAAGTATCGCCAAATGCCCACTCATTAACCAGCACATCTAACCGACCAATAGCCAGACGCAAGCCGACAGGAAACTCACCACTAAGTGTACCAGTTGTCGCTACACACGCGAGCATCGAATGAAGGGCGTGTTCACGCTGACTGACAAACAGCGCAGCCGATTGAAACCGCATGCGCTTCGTGATCGAGTCGATAATCAATTGGAAGAGCTGGTCAAGCGATTGTTCTGCCAGCAACCTGCGATTGAGCGCCAGTAACGAGCGCAGATCAGCATTATCTCGATCCAAGTCTTGTGCCTGTTGGACGATACCGGTTTCGATCTGGGTGATTTGCCGGGTACGATCAATGACCAGACTCATCAGTGCAGCAACAGCATGTATCTCATCGGTGTCAGTATCAGTAAACGGCACTTCGTCCTGACGATTAATGTATTGCAGACAGAAACGCACGCCAGATGGTGACGTAAACGGTACGGTGATCAGGTTATGACACGTCAGCCCAATCATCCGATCAATGACGCGACTGCGTCGCACATCATCACTGGCATCGTTCACAATTACCGGCTTCCCCAGCGCGAATGACTGACCGATGATGCCGTGAGCCATCGGCAAACGCATCCCTACCAACCGGTACGCTTGCGGCCCAACCGCGTAGCGAAACACCAGCTCATTGTGCTGTTCGTCGAAAATGAACAGACCACCACCTTCTACCGCCAGCAACTGACAACTGAGATCAAGCATCGTCTGCAATACCTGATCAGTGTCAAGGAGCTGTACACTGGTAGCGACAAGGTTTTGCCAGATGTTGTGTTGCTGGTTGGCAAGATCGGCTTCACGTTGCAGGAGGGGCATGCGCAGTAAGCGGGCAGCTAGCTCAAGCGCTTCGGCAATCATCTGCTGTTGGGTTTCGTTCAGAGGTTCGGAGGCAAATGTATAGCCATAAATGACGCCAAAGGTTTTGCCACCAAAACGAACAGGTGCACCTGACCAGAAGGTAGGGGGCGACGCCTGCCACGCCGCATGTGGACGCACATTATAACGTGCACAATCTTCCAGGTATGCGGCTGAGCTTAATGGCGTGCTTAGCTTGATCACCATGCTGCTCAGATCGGTCTCCACCGTCCAACACCGTTGTTCAAAACTGGCATAGTGGTTTGGTTGTACTGCGTAATGCACAATCTGCTGAAGCCAAACACTCTGCTGGATCGGTGTCGCCAGACCAATGGTGAGCGGAAGTCCTACCAGATCACTCAGCAGTTGCGCCATCTGCTGACAAATAAGCTCAGGCTGGGGTGTATCGCGCAAAGCGTCGACTTCAAGCTGAAGGCGGCGACGCCAACCCTGCCGTTCGATCCGTTGCCGTATACGCTCATAACCAGCAATGATTAATTGCTCAACTGATTGCAAGATCACCAGATCGGCATCGGTAAGATCAGCAGGTCGGATCACAAGCCGGGCAAACGTTTCACCCTGCCCCAAACGATGGACAAGAGCATCTGATTCATCCTGGAACTCACTCTGGAACGACCATTTGATGTCTACCTGATAGCCGGGTAACATCGAGGTCAGAATATCAATGGCAGCAGCAGTCAGATCGGAGTATCGCTCGGCGTCGATCATTTTTGCAATGGTTGTCAACCATTCCGGCATATCAACAGGTACGTTTTTTTTCATGATCGACACTCCATTTAATCACTTGATCGTATTGTACCGCGTTTACGGGTGAACAGCACGGATATTACCCAGGCTTAGATTCCACGTTCCAAATGACAAAACACGTGTATCACTGAGTTTGTCGAGAGTCTGCTGCAGGAGGAGTTTTCATTGATTGATTACTGAGATCGTGACAGGCACACACACCATCACCGTGACCAGCAGGGTCAACAGCGTGATACGCGCCTGGCACGAAGCACGGCTGTGCGGCAGCGTGGCTGCCGCACGCCAAACGATGCGACACGCACATGATGAGCGAGCAAAGCAACCAATCCAGCGCGTGATGGCACTAGCGATGGGCATCAGCACTCCGCGCTGCCATACCGGCAAACTGGGATCAGGCTAGACTGTCGTTGATGATTGGCAAGCGTTCAGGTGCCTATACGATGGTCAAAAGGATCGCTACTTGCCAAATAGCAGAGTCATGATATAATAGGCCGCCCGTGCTATCCGCCATGATCCGCGGTGCACAAGGAAAGAGGAACATGATAAGCAGATTTTCTTCACTAGCCCTGTTGCTCAGTATCGTGCTCATCGGTGCATGTGGATCGGCTGTTGCGAATACGTCAACAGTTTCCCCACTCCCAACCCTCATCGCAGTGGAGACGCGATTACCAACGGATACACCACAACCAACTGCCGTCCCAACACTGCCGCCTACGGCAACACCCGCAGCCACTGCTACTCCTGAGCCAACCGCTACTCCCGAACCAACACCCTCACCCGAACCGATAACAGCACCGCTGGCGGTTCCACGTGGTTCGGTGAATACTCGGCCCTTCGCAGTGATGTATGACAACCATCCGAATGCCTACCCGCAGACCGGTATGGATGGCGCTGCGATTGTCTTTGAAGCACTGGCCGAATTTGGGATTACTCGCTATATGGCGATCTTTATTCCCGGCATTTCACCCGACATGCCGGTCATTGGCCCGGTACGCAGTGCTCGACCATATTATGTCGAATGGGCAAAAGGGCTACGGGCAGTGTATGTCCATGCCGGAGGATCGCCGGAAGGGTTGTTGCTGGCAGAAACATCGATTGAACTGATCAATATGGATGCATTGCGCAGCAACGCCAGCCGCTATTTCTATCGCACGCGCGACCGCAGCGCCCCCCACAATCTTTACACCAATAACGCAAATATCGCTGCTTTCGCCGCAGCGAATGATCGTCCGGTTGAAGGATTGGAAGAGATTGGGTTTACCTACTCGCCCGAAGCTCCGCCGGAAGATCGTCCTGCACAACAAGAATTGCGCTACTTCTTCATTTACCGTGAGGCAAGCGTCGGCTGGAGCTACGATCCAGCAACGAACAGCTACCGCTACTTCCGCGGTAATCGTCCACACGTTGATGCAGCAACCGGGAATCAGTTGCAGTTTAAGAATGTTGTCGTTTTGGAAGTACCCGAACGGCCTATCCCCAACGATCCTAAAGGTCGTATCGAGCAAGATGTGATCGGTGAAGGTCAGGCCCGAATCTTCCGTGATGGTCGCATGATTGAAGCGACCTGGCAGAAAGCAGCCGGCTACGCGCAACTGTATCTGGTTGACGCGAATAGTAACGAAATACCACTCGCGCCCGGATCGGTCTGGATTGCCGCCATACCTGACCTTGCCAACCTGACCGTCGAAGGCGGTCGATAACGCTACACCCCGAAGCCTGTTGCTTCGGCTGCGATAGGCGGGCGTCGCCAGTGCTCTGGCCCTGTTGCCAGCACTCCTCTCTACCACTGTTGCGCTCTGTTTGCGCATTGTGCGACGCCCTGGCAGACGCAAACCACTGTAATGTTTACGAGGCACCAATGGCGCCCCCTGGCGTCAGCGGACCTCACCCGATGACGGCTGCCTCGCGTCTGCCCGGCGAATAGCCGTATGCCGTCACAAAGGAGGAAACAATTTATGAGAGGAAGGATCGTTCGTCGTGGCCTGCTTGTCGCTGTGCTGGTTATGCTTTCGACAGCCATCGCCCACGTTCAGGCTGCCCCAACGACTTCGCCATCTCAGCAGTCGAACCTCGCACCAACCTACCGTATCTTCGCCACCCGCGAAGGTTTAGTTGGTCGCCGAACCGCAAATGGTCATATCATTCAACCTCGTGACCGCTTCGTCGCCCTTCCGTGCTGGTGTGTTCTCTCGCCAAAAGGCACTGACAAATTCAAAGTTCGTCTCACTTACAATGGCCGTTCAGTAGTCGTACCGGTCTGGGATGTCGGCCCCTGGAACACCCGCGATGATTACTGGAATCCCAACCGACGGTACAGCGATTTACCGGTAGGTATGCCGATGGCTGAAGCCGCCTACTATCATGGCTACAACGGCGGACGCGATGAATGGGGACGACGCATTACACTTCCGAATGGGATCGATATCGCGGATGGTACCTTCTGGGATGACCTGGGTATGACCCGCAGCGATTATGTCTACGTCACATTTCTCTGGCTGGGCGAAGACCCCGGTCCCGGTTCAGCTATCGATGTTAGCTCCGGGCAGATAACTGATGATCCCGATCCCACAGTCACCGCTCCAGAAGGTGCAACCACCATCGATAACACCGATTCCACTTTTGATCCAGTTGGCAAAGACTGGTATGAAGAGACATGTGGCTTAAACGGGCAACATCAATGGACCTACTCGACGACCAATCCCACAAAAGCCACCACCGCCGCAAGCTGGCAAGCACCTGATCTCAGTCCAGGGTTCTACGAAGTAAAAGCCTACATCCCGGTCTGCGGCAATCCGGCAACGACCAGTGCTCGTTATCGGATCAGCCATGACGGAGCAGTTACCGAAGTGACGGTCGACCAACGGGCCGCTGCCGGGCAGTGGGCTTCGCTTGGCACATACTATTTTGGCGGTGTGAATAATGAAGTACCCCAGGTCTTTCTGAGCGATCTCACCGATGATCGCGGCCTGGCAGTGCGCTTCGACGCTATTGCCTGGGAACCGCGCAGTGACACAACACCGCCTGATACGCAGATTATTTCGATCTCACGGGTTGAGAATGGCTTTCAGCTCCAGTGGGGCGGCAATGATGACATGACCGGTATCGCCAGTTACGACGTACAGGTGCGGCTATTGCCGAACGGTGGCTGGACGGATTGGAAACTGGGCACGACCGACTTGAGTGCCTGGTTTGGCCCCCATGAAGGCAAACAGTTTGAATTCCGGATTCGGGCACGCGATTGGGCAGGGAATATTGAGTCGTGGGAGACTGCGGCAGTTGTAGATACGACAGCGGTGCCATAGACGCTGGTAGATTGGAAAGTAGCACAGGCGTTGGCCTGTGCTACTACGTCCATAGGTCACCCCGAAGACAATCCTGCTTAACCCAGACTACTCTGCATCTTGCAGCGCAGACACACCGGGCAAGACTCGTCCCTCAAGCAACTCAAGTGAGGCACCACCGCCGGTACTCACATGCGACATCTTATCGGCCAGGCCAGCCTGTTCCACTGCGGCCACACTATCGCCACCACCAACAATTGTGATTGCGCCATTGGCAGCCGCTTCGGCCATTGCCTGAGCGATAGCGCGTGTACCGACGGCAAACGGCTCTAGTTCAAAGACACCCATTGGCCCATTCCAGATAACCGTGCGGGCAGCCCGAATCTCGGCACTGTATTGTTCGATGGTCTTGGGGCCAATATCGAGCACACGCCAGCCGGCAGGAATGTCACTAACATCAACAACCTGGCGCTGGGCATCGGCGCTAAACGCATCGGCAATCACCACGTCAACCGGCAAAAGTAGCCGGGCACCCCGCTCTTCGGCACGGGCCATCAACTGCTGGGCTACCGGTACACTGTCCGGTTCGACCAGTGAGTCACCGACATTCAGCCCTTTGGCAAGCAGAAAGGTGTTGGCCATACCACCACCAATGAGCAGTGCATCGACCTTACCCAGCAGATTTTCGATCACGCCGATCTTGTCGCTGATTTTCGCACCACCGATGACGGTTACGAATGGACGCTGCGGATTATTCAGGGCGCCACCGATGTACGTCAGTTCCTTTTCCATAAGAAAACCGGCAACTGCCGGCAGGTAGTGCGCTACACCCTCAGTGCTGGCATTGGCCCGGTGGGCCGTGCCAAAGGCATCGTTGACGAAAACATCACCCAATTTCGCCAGTTCAGCCGCCATTGCCGGATCATTTGCCTCTTCACGGGGATCGAAGCGGGTGTTTTCGAGTACCAATACCTGCCCTGGTTTTAGCATCGCCACAGCCGCCTCAGCCGCCGGCCCAGTGATCGCCTCGGTCTTCTTGACCTCTTTTGCTTCGGGCAGCAATTCAAACAAACGCTCAACAACCGGACGTAAACTGTACTTCGGATTGGGTTTACCCTTCGGACGCCCCAGGTGCGACATCAAGACCACACTGGCACCGTGTTCCAGCAGATAGCGAATGGTCGGTAATGCCGCCCGAATCCGGGTATCATCGGTAATCTGACCCTGATCATCGAGTGGCACGTTGAAATCAACTCGTACCAGCGCACGTTTTCCGGCCCAATCCACATCACGGATGGTCTTCTTGTTCATGCGCGTTCCTCCTTATTCGCGGTATAACGGCCCGCCGTCATTGTAACACAGGGGCTATTTGCCGATGCAAAAACGGCTGAAGATCATATCGAGCAAATCTTCACCCACGGTTTCGCCGGTAATCTCACCCAACGCATTGGCAGCACCGGTTAAATCGGCTGCCAGGAGATCGGTTGCCGCACCGGTAGCCAAGGTTTCTTGAGCTGCGCGCAGAAACTCGGCGGCCCGCCGCAGGGCGGCCCGATGACGCGGATTGCTGACCAGATGCGTTGCGCCAACAGCCGGTAAGGTACCACCGAGCAGAGTCCTGGCAATTGTTGTAGCCAGGGTATCGATCCCATGGCCATAACGGGCTGAACAGGCAACTACAGCCATCGCTTTTGGATGCGACGGAGCAGGTGGTGGTGATACATCCGGATCATCGCACTTATTCCAGACAATGATGGTCGGTCGGTCGGCAGTGGCAACCAGCATCGCTTCATCTTCAAGGGTAAACGGTTGTGATGAGTCGAAGACAAGCAAGGCCAGGTCAGCACTGGCCAGCGCTGCCGCTGCACGCTCCACCCCAATCTGTTCAACCGGATCGGTGCTGGTGCGCATACCGGCAGTATCGATTAACACCACCGGAACACCCGCCAAATTTGCCATCTCTTCCAGGGTGTCGCGCGTTGTACCGGGGATAGGGGTAACTATAGCGCGTTCAACCCGGAGCAGGGCATTAAGCAGGCTTGACTTGCCAACATTTGGGCGACCAACCAGCACGACGCGCGCACCATTGCGCAAGACAATACCCTGATCGACCCCGGTCAGTAAGCGCTCGACGGTGGCCAACGCCTGTGCAATTGGCCCGGCTACCGTCTGCGGTTCAATCCCCTCTTCAGGAAAATCGATCAGCGCAGTGATATAGGCCAGCGGTTCAAGGATCGCTGTGCGGGCAGCCCGTACTTCGCGTGCCAGCCAGCCCCCCAACTGCGCCTGGGCAATCGCCAGCCCGGCACTCGTCTGCGCCCGAATTACGTCGAGGGTGGCTTCGGCCTGACTCAGATCGATCCGACCATTGAGGAACGCCCGTAAGGTAAACTCACCGGGATTCGCCAGGCGGGCACCGGCAGCCAGGGCCGCTTCGAGCGTTAGCTGGACTGGAAGCGCCCCACCATGGCAAGAGATTTCCACGACATCCTCACGGGTAAAGCTATGCGGAGCGGCCATCAGCGTTAGCAACGCTTCGTCGATCACTTCGCCATCAGGCCCGATCACGTGCCCATAACGCACCCGATGACTGCGCAACCGTCCTGGCCGCACGGGGCGAAAAATGCGCAACGCAATCGATTGAGCGTCAGGCCCACTCATGCGTATAATACCAATGCCACCTTCGCCGGGTGGTGTGGCAATTGCAGCAATTGTGTCATTCATCGAGGTTCTGTGCGTTTACTTAATACCTTTTTACGGCTGATTACACTCGGTAACGCGGTTGCCCATCTCAGTGGTCTGCGAGGGTTGAGCTGGAGCAACCGATTGGCATTACCATTTCTGACTCTGGCCTGGAGCCAGCCGGCTTCGGGATGGCGCAGCCATCTGGCCCTGCTATTACCGGCATTCATTGGTCAGATAGGGCTGGCCACGCTCCGGCGACGGCAACTTGATCCAAAACAACAGTTACGGCCAGGACGTTACCCGAATCGCCAGATTGTACGCCTCGATTTACCCGCCCGCCATGGGCCGGTACCGGCACTGCACATCGTACCACACGGTGGGTCAAAGACTGCGGTGCTGGTCACCCATGGTTCAGGCTGCGATAAGACCTTTTACGCCTGGCGCCTGGTGGATAGACTGATTGCGCACGGCGCTGCCGCGCTCTTGATCGATCTCGACGGTCATGGCGATAGTCCACGGCCCCAGGCGTTTCCCCACATAGTTGACAGTGTTGCCGATCCGATTGACTGGCTGCGCCAGCGTTACACTCAGGTCGGCGCGATCGGGATGAGCCTCGGCGGTGCGGTGCTGGCTCGGGCGATTGCAAACGGTGCTGACGTAGATGCGCTGGCGCTCTGGGAAGTACCACCACGGTTACGGCTCGATGCACGGGCATACCGGCAGGTGCAAATCCGTGAAGCACTGGCAATTCTGCAATTGCGCATGCTACACCTCTTCCGCGATGGTGCTGTTGATCATGTGATCAGAGCGTGGCAAACCAGTGGGATTCGGGCCACGATCAGTACCTGGGATTTATTCGATGCCCTGGCCTTTCCCGACAGCCTGCGCACGCTGGCCTGGCGAGAGCCACCATTACCGACCCTGCTGGTCTATGCCGGGCGCGATGCAATTGTACCGCCCGCCGCAGCAGCCGAAGTTGCAGCACTGGCAGCCGGCTGGGCTGAATATCGTCTCCTGCCGTTCGCCAGTCATATCTCGCTTCCGATAGACCTGGAATGCATCACGCTCACGGTTGACTGGCTCGCACGACACCTGAACCAACCTGCCTTCACGACCGGTTTGGTGTCAGAATAGCATCGATCAATCCATACTCCAACGCCTGTGGAGCCGTCATATAGAAATCACGACTAAAATCGGCTTCAAGGCGTTCAACGGGTTGACCGGAATGTTTAGCCATAATCTCGCGCAGCAACCGCTGCAGACGAAGCATTTCATCGACCGCAATCTGGACATCGGGGGCATACCCTTCGGCGCCGCCACCTGCCGGATGCGAGTGGATGGTGGCGTGTGGCAGGGCAAACCGTTTCCCCTTCGTACCGGCACAGAGCAAAACGGTCGCCATACTCGCGGCACGACCTACGCACACTGTGCAAATATCGGGGGTAACCAGTTGCATCGTGTCGTAGATCGCCAGGCCGGCCCGGATAACACCACCAGGACTGTTAATGTACATCCAGATATCGCGTTCAGGGTCTTGCTGTTGCAACACCAGCAACTGAGCGATCACCGATGAAGCCAGTTCATCGTCGATAGGTTCACCGATCAACACCACTCGCTCTTTCAGCAGGCGCGAAAAAATATCCCAGCTTCGCTCGCCACGGCTCGTGCGTTCTACAATCGTTGGTACTGGTACAGAAGGCATTGCTATCCTCTTTCTCCATTATCGATAATCACACAACTCCCGGTGACTGATTTCGACTGGCGCTTCACAATGGCTGTGCGCATTGCAATCTCGTATGGCTGCTGATAGCGCGACGGCGTCACCGGTACAATTGCAATCGAGACACTCAACAGTGGATATTGGCACGGTCGTCCCTGACGGTCGTGCCCAAAAATATAACCACGCTGACGATCTTCAGGTGCATAGAAGTACGGAATAGAAACATCGAATCGTTCGATTATCGTCTTTGCAATCTGCTGCGCCCGTTCGAGGGTTGAAACCAGCACAAAATCATCACCACCTAAATGACCCAGAAAATCGTCAGGCGTTCCCTGCCAGTGGACGACCTCAGACAACAAACGGGCAGTGTGTAAAATGACTGCATCACCTTTGAAGAAGCCGTAATGATCATTATACCCTTTAAAATTGTCAAGATCGATATAGCCAACCGCAAAAGGTTCCTGTTTGACCAATCGCTCATGAATAACCTTTTCAATCGTCGTATTGCCGGGTAAGCGCGAAATTGGATTCAGACTGCTCTCGCGTTCGCTCCGGCGCAAGATCGAGCGAATACGCGCTGTCAGTTCTGCCGCACTACACGGTTTCACCACGTAATCATCGGCACCCAATTGCAGACTGCGTACCTTCTCATCCAACGAACTCACCGCTGAAAGCAGCATCACCGGGATCAGGCGTGTCGTACCGGACGAGCGAATCGTTTGTAACACGTGCAAGCCATCACCATCGGGCAGTAGTCGATCCAGGATGACCAGGTCGAAGAATTGTTCATTCATCAGCCGTAATGCCGTTGTCGCATCAGGTGCCGTGACCACCACAAAACCGGCATCCGTTAATTGTTGGCTGAGGACAATCCGGATATCCAGCTCATCTTCAACCAGCAAAATTCGCGGTACGCTCTGCCCAGCCTGGTGATGCATGGACAGCAGGCGATGGAGCTGTTCAAGCAGCGGTTGTTGCAGATCAATATAGGGAATGCCTGTTACAGGACGGACTGACCGATCACAAATGGCCATTGCCACAATCACACCGCGTGTCTCTGGATCGGTATGTACAATCTGCGCGCATAAGGCCGGATCGATGTCGGCAGTGGTGCCGGCAATGACCAGCAAACGTGGACGGCGATAACGGGCGATATCCAGGCCGGCAGCGCATGATGACACTCGTTCAACCTGCCAACCGGCATTGTGGAGCAGATCAGCCAGATCGTCGAGGGCTGCTCCGCCTACCAGCACTGCTGAACCCGACCCTAGCGATGCAGACGGTAGAGCGCCTACAGATGGTGCAGCGTGCTGATCTTTCCAATACCACGCCCGTGGTACACGAACAACAATGTCCTCACCCTCTTGCTGCAGATGTTCTGTCAGCAACTGAGCAAACTGGCGCAAACGCACAGTTGAACGCTGCAATGAAGCAACCAGATTGTTGAGGCGCTGATCAGTACTCTGTCCATAGTGGTGTGCGAGGAGATCAACCGCACTCTGCAACGATGTTAGCGGTGACACATACTGATGAATAAACCGTTCAACCTCCGGAGAAAATTTACTCATGACTGTCCTCATCTGCTGGAATGACGGAGGTCAACGTGGCAATCAGTCGTTCAGCCGAGACCGGCTTTTCGAGAAAACCACGTGCACCAAGCGCAAATGCCTGGGAAGGTGCATCAGGCGCCAGATCGTTGGCCGTCAACACCACTACTGGAATCGAGGCTGTCGCCTGATCGGCCTGCAACCGGCGTAGCACTTCAAACCCATCCAGGCCGGGCATGCGCAAATCTAACAGAACAGCTTGTGGGCGAACGTGTTGTACGATGGCCAGTGCCTCTTCACCATCACTCGCGGCCAGCGCACGCATCCCATGGCGCTGGATAAGGCGCATTAATACTGGACGCACATTCGGATCATCGTCCACAACCATGATGAGTGGTTTATACCTGATTGTTTGACAACGTATTTCTGCTACAAGCTGATCTACAGAAACCGTTCCTGGAAAGATAACAACGTCTTTCGGCAGTTTAACCGCTGACTCGTCACTAACAATAATTGTTGAGGTCAACTGGTAGAGTGCAAGAGTGCGCAGTCGTCTAATCACCTCCTCGGCATTGACAGGATGCAGCAGAACGGTCACTGCCGGCTGACGTGCCGGCAATGTCGTTTGCAGATCGGCAATAGGCGTAATGACAACTTCCCAATCTGGTGTTGCCATGAGCCGGGCGTGCAGCACATCTGTTAACGGATGACCATCAGAACCGATCAGGATGAGCGGACGCTGATCGGCACTCGAAAGACGCTGCACTGCTGCTAGCGGTACCGTAAAGCTGAACGTACTGCCAAAACCAACATCGCTATCTACCCAAATGCGACCACCGTGCAGTTCAACCAGTTGCTTAGAGATAGCCAGACCAAGGCCAGAGCCACCCCTAACGTTACTTTTCGACTGATCAAGCTGCTGAAACTTTTGAAACAGTTTAAGTTGATCGGTGCGCGAAATACCCGGGCCCCAGTCACGCACACTGAATCGAACCATCCCCTGCTCGTGGGCAACACTTACAACGACCTGTTGTCCTGTCGGTGAAAATTTGATCGCATTTGAGAGCAGGTTCACCAACACCTGCACGATCCGGTCGCGATCAACATCCACCAGCGGGAGATTTGGCGGCACGTCGAGTGAAATTGTTACCTGCTGCTGACGGGCAAAACTGGCCAAGTCATCAATTGCGTTCCGACAGATCTCTTCGGGCGCGACGGGACGGCGTTGTAATTGTAATTGCCCTCGTTCAATTTTGGCAATATCCAGAATATCATTCACCAGTCGCAACAGTCGGTTCGTATTGGTCAGTGCCCGTTGGAGCAAGTCACGCTCGACACTCGACATGTCTCGAATCAGACCGGACTTACCTCGTTCGTTATCACCCAGCAACAACTGGAGCGCACCCTGAGTACTGGCGAGCGGTGTGCGTAGTTCGTGGGAGACCATGGAAACAAACTCATTTTTCATCTGTTCCACTTCGCGCTCGCGAGTTACATCACGGAAGATCAGGATACGTCCGAGGTACTGTTCACGGCGATCAACAACCGGGGCCGAGAAGCACTGCAAACGTCGTGCCTGTGGCCAAATCACCTGAAACTCTTCATTCGCCCGCTCGGTTTCTGAACCGAGCAGTTGCCCGAGCCACAATCCCAGGCGGGCAGGATGGGCGAAGACCCGGTTGAAGACCTGCAACAGATCGTCATATGGCCGGCCTTTCAGATCGTGCTCGGCAACACCGAAGAAATAGCAGGCACGGCGATTAACCATCACCACCCGGCGCCGGGCATTGATCAACACAATGCCATCATTCGTTGTTTCAACCACTGCCTGCGCGTGATCCAGTTCAGCCCGTAGACGCTCAAACAAGCGTGAATGCTCGATAGCCACGCCGATCTGTCTGACCAGCGACCGCAACCATTGCCATTGCCGTTCACTGAAACCATTCCCTGGCCACGGCACCAACTGTACAACACCGGCCTGCCAGCCTCCGGCGACAATGGTCAACGACAGAATGCCATCAATCGCATGCTCACAAAGAAATGTGTGTAGAGGGGCAATCTCGTGTGACGATGATGGATCGGCAACCAGATAGACGACTTCGTTACTTGACTCAAGCAGGGATTCGGCCAGCACCTGACAGTAACGACCCAGAACATTTTGCCACAACTGACGCAATGTAGGCGCAAAAGCCGTAGCAAGCGCATTGACTTTAACACTTTGCAAACGCAACGATTGTGACTCATCATACAAATAGAGTGCACCCGCTGCGGCTCCACCGATCACCACTAGCTGATCAAGTGCTGCTTCAATCAATTGATCAAACGTATGGGCGTACAGCAGGGTCAGGTTGGTGATCGCGTCGGAGATTACTCCTTCATCGGATTGTCGCCTGTCGGTGGATGCCAACATTGCCCGTGCATAGGTAGCATCATCGGCGAGAAACTGCAATGCGCTGATCTCCTCATCAGAAACCGACGACAACCAACCGCATACACACACCGCTTCCAGCCGCCCCTGCTCGATGAGCGGCAGAATCACCACCTCACGCGGTGGTCGATCAGGCCAGATAGCAGAGGTAAATGCTAGCGCCAGGGGGGTTGATTGCTGACCTGGAATAAATCTGATCGGTTGGCGCAAAAGGCGTAAATCGTGTAGCAGATAGTTCGGAACCGTAATGTAATCCGGGAAGACTGTCGTCCCACGATCTACAAATCGTTGAAGCAGATCAGCTTCAGGGTCTAACTGATAAATGACTGCCATATCGGCTGCTGCCACACTGCGTGCGCTATCGAGCAGCACCTGCCATACCGTATCGCGCGACGTTGCGCGATACATGTGCCGGCACAAGATAGCCAGTAACACTGCTCGTTCAGACACTTGCACGATACGACCTGCCACCTTCCTATCTAAGGAACGCCCTACGTCTTTGCATCATTCAGAATAGACTGAATATAATCGATCAGTTCAAAGACATTAAATGGCTTTTCGACCCATCCTCGCACAGCCGGATGAAAATCGTGATTTGACAGATGTGCCTTGGGGTTGGCCGTAAGCAACAACACAGGGATATGTTGCCAGACGGAATGTTGACGCAAATGCTGGCATAATTCAAGGCCATCCATCTTCGGCATCAACAGGTCAATCAACAAAAGGTCAAACGACTCGCGATCAAGAATGGAAATGGCTTCAAGACCATTACTGGCAACTGCTACCGTATAGTGGGCATCTTCCAGCGCCATGCGGGTGATGACTTGCAAATCAGGCTCATCTTCGACCAGAAGAATTTTCGTACTCATGCTCTTCCATTAAAACTATCTGGCGGGCAACCTCTTCAATGGCTATGCGCTGCTTGCGGTAAAAATCAGACTCACTCATGGCCAACCGATGAGCCACATCACGAACCGTCTGCCGGCGCAGGAAACGTCCTTCTAACAAATTGTACAACAACCATTCCTGAGCTGACGGATCAATTTGTTCATCAGGGCGTAAATTGGCAATTGCCTGCCGTAACACGGCCTGTAATGCGCGCGTTGGACTTCCACCCTGTTCAGCGAGAATCCGCCGCACGCTGCGTAGACCGAGGAGCGGACTCTCGGCCAGCTTTGGCCCTCCCCACAACTGCGTAAGCGCATCCTTTACCAACTGAGGAAAATCTGGATGCAAGACAATATCATCATCGAGATTATTTAACGTTAGCGGGGTTGCCTGTTCCAGACGGGAACTCAATTGCTGCAACGATTGCATTTCCGGTGCCAGTTCTCGCAAGGCATCGAAAATCTGTCGTTGCATCTGTGCAGTCGTTAGTGCCAGCTCGATCTGATGGGTCAGGCCGGTCACCATACGACGCATATCAGAAGACATACCGCCATTACGGCGCAATTGATCGAGAGTCGCTTCCAGCCCAATTGCGCCGAGAAAAATACCATCGGGACTTCGCAGTGGAAACAGGCAAAAGTCGTCGATCACCACAAACGAACCGCTACCCAGACTTGCAGCGGCGTCATACGGCATAGACTCCAACTGTGGGATGATGGACATCACCGGATGATCGGTGACAAACCGCCGAACATCACGCCGCGATCCCCATACCGCTTTAACGCTAAAGCCTTCTTCGCCGGGTGCGATCACAAAACCTGTTTTGACGTGCAATGCACTACAGATCGCAACCAGCGAATTCTCTAGCAACGCCCGCAGATCGGCACGGGTAAACATGTTGCGAGGCAAATTACGCAGATAATCGATCTCTGAGTGATCCTGGCGATAGATTAACGCATCGAGGTAGGGTTTCGCTTGCGTTACAAAGATCGGCATCAACACCGTCATCACCATCACACCGAACGTGATCAGCGTCTCTGGTGGCAACCCCAAATACTGCGCAATGACCGGCACCGCTTGAATAAACAGGATGGTAGTAATACCAACAAACGGGCCATACAACCACCACCGCACAAAATCCTGTTTAATCAATCGTTCCGGGATCAGCATACCTTGAAATGCTACCGAATAGGTCATAACGGTGAGCATCACGATCACAATCAGACTGGCAACTGCCTGTAACGCCAGAATCAGGGTAAGTGGTATTACATTCGGTGAAGCTATCAGCAGAAACGGAAAGACACCGATCCCTGGCGCGGCAAAGGTTGCTCCCAGATAACTTAAGCGTCGACGCTGAGCAGGTGTCAAGGCCGAGCGACGGACAATCAGAATCGCGATCAGGGCCGAGGCTATGGCCAGACCGAAAAAGAGGACGTAAAACCAAAAGAGCGGGCCGGCATTGAAGCGCGCAACCGGCCCACTTGGCGAACCGGTGTAGATGACCAGATTTGTGCCGAGGACAACCAGCAAAAAGATTGCCAGACTACCGATGTACGCAGCATACACACTTCTACGCCAGCGTTGGGCAATCGTATGTGCACTGCCAAAGGCTAGCAAGGCATTCGCAAAATGGATATACCCTGCCGGTACCAGCACAATACCTAACCACTGAGCACGACCCAGAAATTCAATCGTGGCCGGACGCTGCGCACGAGCCAGCAAGAGATCGCCACTGTAGGCAATAATGACCCCGGCCAGTAGCACACCTAATGATCTGACAATATCGCTGCGCCAGTTTTGCAACACAATATACGCCAGAAGCGAAAAGCTCACAATCAATACCGCAGCGAAAAGAAGTTCATTGATTCGTTCGAGAATTGCTACCATATTAATATGTATAGGAACCAGATACGATCAAGAAAGTATGTCGGTATGCCATGAACCCGGCGGCATTAAGCGCAAATACCTGTCTTCCGCAATGAGCAGCCTGAATTGTGATAAGTGACCGGTCTATCTGCACTACGACGATTCCGATCAGAGGGTTAGTCTGAATTATACCATGGCAGGTAGCAGACACAACTACTGGAATAAATGTTATTTATGTCAAGTAAACAAAGACAGTTTGTGCTATAATCGATGCTGCAGAGCAGGCTTAGAACCGAGAAATTACCATGCGTCAGCTTCCAAATCTGCTAGGTCTCTTCCGTATTCTTGCTACACCTATCCTGGCCTGGATGGTACTGCTTGCCTCGCCGACCGCTTATCTGGGCGCAGCCATTTTGCTGTTGCTGATGGCGTTGAGTGATATGGCCGATGGTCGTCTGGCCCGCCATCTGAAGGTTGTCTCACCGCTCGGCGTTTTTATCGACACGATTAGTGATAAGATTTTTGTTGCCGGCGTTCTCATCCCGATGATTGAAACCGGGCTGATTCCAGCCTGGATCGCACTCACCATCATTATCCGAGAGTTTGTTGTTTCCGGTCTCCGCTCATTTGCCGCTGCCGAAGGGATTGTGATCTCAGCCCGTCGCTTTGGGAAGCAGAAGCTGGTGATTACGGTCGTGGCATTGATCTGGCGGTTACTGGCTGCCCATGCCGAGATCGGTGGTTTTCTCGGTGTTATCTTCGGCGGTAGTCTTGTCCCGCTGCTGAACCTGTGGCCGGTTGTTATGGGGCTGGCATTGATCTGGACGGTCGGTTCAGGGATCGAATACCTCTGGCAGGCATGGCCGCTGTTGCGCCGGGGATGGACGCCGAAGGCATCGTGAACAGGATTGATCATTCCGCAGCGCAATAACCTCTAGTGGTAAGTACAGATTTCAGTCTATACCGCTCTACATCAGATAGCAGGCTTACCGGTCGAATATCTCGCAAGATATCTGGCAGTATTATAGACAACCTGGTATCTATCGAACACTGATCATCTCAAGACAAACTGTGCGGAAGCCCGGCTTCCGCACGCCACACTAAGTTATACGTGTATTCCCGCATACGCTAATGACGCATCTACGGGTGTAAGAACAGGCGATCAATAGCGTTCGCCAACTGGCGCAGGGTTGTCACCTCGTGCATCGCATCACACATCGGTGCATATTTATAAATGTCGCTGCTCAGTGAGCCGGGATCGTAGACTCCCCATTTCCAGCGCTCTTCAGTGGCAAACCAGACAATCCGCCGCGCCCGCCGCCGAATCTGCTCGAACGCCGGCAGGTTGGGATCATTGTCGTTGTTGCGTCCATCACCAAGGACAATCACCGTTGTTCGCCGGTCAACCAGGTGAAGCTGATCACGGCAGAATTCAGCCAGCGCATGACCGAGATCGGTACTGTAACTGCGCGTCGGCCGAATCTCAGCCAATACCTGGGTAATCGCCTGCTCTGGACGTGACTCGGCAAAGTAGTGCGACATATCGTACAGGCGGTCAATAAACGCAAATGAGCGAGTACGGCTCACCTGATCGTGCAGGGCATAGATCATCAGCAACATACACGACATGACGTGCTGTGTACTGACGCTACGGTCACACAAGATCACCAGTTTTGGCTTGAGATGCCGTTTGCGATGACGGATTAGCATCGGCACACCACCAAACCGCTGATTGGTGCGTATCGTCGCCTTAGCATCGAGCGTACCGGTCTTACCACGACGCTGGCGCAGCGCCAGCCGTGTACGCAGACGGGCAGCCAGTTTTCGTACCAGCGTACGCATCTCCGGGAGCAGGCTCTCATCAAGGCGTTCCAGCGGTAGGTCGAGTAACTCACGCTCACTGGGACGACCTTGCCCCTGGCGCGGCCCCTGACCTTGCGCCTGTTCCTGCATTTGCTGCGCCACCTGCTGACCGATCTGCTGCTCCAACGCTTGCAGATTTGCACGTGCGGCCTGTTCGATAGCCTGCAACGCCTCTTCCCGCATCCCTTGCTCGCGGAGCTGAGCAAGGAGCCGACGGAGCGCCTGCTGCAATCGTTGCATCTGCAACTCACGCATCGCCTGGCGCGCCATCCAGTCACGATAGCGTGGATTGGTCATATGTGGCGGAGAGACATTCGCCAGCATCGAGCGAATCTGTTGATTACTGAGTGGCTGACCGCTCACCATACTCTGGAAGAGCTGACGGAGCGGGCCAGGAGGCAGTTGGGAGAGGAGTTGTTGTAACTGCTGCATCAGTTGTTGCAGTTCGGAAGGTGAAAGCTGACCGCCACCAGCCGGTTGCATTGCCGGCGGAGCATCTTTGCCAAAATAGAGTGGGAACAGTTCGTTGAAGATCGTCTGATCCTGCCGCTCTTTGATCAGCGCAGTCTGCAATGCCAACCGGAAAATATTGCGGTCGGCAATACCGGCCTGTTCAATCGCTCGCAACGCATCGGCAGACTCAGCAACACTAATGCGCACGCCGGCAGCTCGGAGACCGGCAATGAACTCGGTAATACGTCGATCCATGGCTACTCCGCTAGTTATTTGTCCAATCACTACCACGATACCCACCGCGTGGGCGATCAGGGCGGTCAGGACGATCAGGACGGTCGGGCCGATCTCCCTGCTGCAACAAACGACGTGCCCGCTGCAAATCGCTCTCATATTTGAGCAGGACGTTCAGGGTGGTATCGAGCGTTGCTTTATCGAGTTGACGGGCATTCAACTCAACCAATGCCCGCGCCCAATCAAGCGTTTCGGACACACTGGGGTGCTTCTTGAGGTCGAGTGTGCGCAGACGCTGCACGAGGGCAACGGCCTCGCGCGCCAGCTTGGGCGCCAGACCGGGCACCTTCAACTGCACAACCCGCAACTCGGCTTCGAGGTCAGGATAATCAATATGAATGTAAAGACAGCGACGCTTGAGTGCTTCACTCAATTCGCGTGTATTATTTGAAGTGAGGATAACGGTTGGCACATGCTTCGCCTTCAGCGTGCCCAGCTCTGGTACCGACACCTGAAAATCGCTGAGGACTTCGAGCAGAAACGCCTCAAACTCGGCATCAGCCCGATCAATCTCATCGATCAACAAGACGACCGGCTTATCACTCATGATGGCGCGTAACAGCGGGCGCGGTAACAGAAACCGTTCCGAAAAGAAGACATCCTCTTGCGAAGCGAGCCGATCAGCCGCTTCACGCAGGCTTTGCGCATCACCGAGCAGATCAGACAGTTTTTCACGCAGCAGTTGGGTGTAGAGAAGTTGCTTGGCGTATTCCCACTCGTACAGCGCTTTTGTCTCATCAAGCCCTTCGTAGCACTGGAGACGGATCAACTCTCGTCCCTGCGCTGCTGCCCAGGCCTTCGCCAGCTCGGTCTTCCCGACTCCGGCGGGGCCTTCAGCCAGCAACGGCTTCCCCAAACGCTCGGCAAGAAAAATCGCGGTGCTGATCTCATCAGAGGCGATATAGTTCTGTCGCCCCAATAAGTCACGCACATCGGCCATCGAATTGAACATTCCCGGGGCCTTTCTGTGATGATCACTCACGTAGCAGGCGTCTCAGATGCATATCTCGGTTATTCAGACCGGATGAGAGTATTATAACACCGTTTCCCGGCGTTTGCCGGGTAGCACAGTTTTTGCGTTATACTATGGGCATGAAGAGACAACACCGTTTTCGCGCAATCCTGTTCGATCTTGACGGCACACTGACCGATCCCTTCACCGGCATTGCCCGCAGCGTCAACTATGCCCTGCAACAGCTCGGCCATCCACTCCTCAGCGACGACGAGCTTCGGCGCTGGATTGGGCCTCCCCTGCACGCCTCGTTCGAGCAACTGCTTGGCGACCCGCGGTTAGCCGATCAGGCCGTGGCTCACTATCGGCAACGCTATTGGGAAACCGGTCTGTACGAGAATACCGTCTTCCCCGGCATTCCCGAACTCCTGTCTGACCTCAAGGCCGCCGACATCCGGCTCTTCGTCGCCACCTCGAAAATTCGTCCGCCTACCGAACGGATTCTGGCCCACTTTGGGCTGCAACCCTTCTTCGAGGCAATCGCTGCCGTCGATCCCGATGACCGCGATGGCAACAAGGCAATGGTCATCGGCACCCTCTTACCAACGCTCGGTACTGATCGCGCCTGGACGGTGATGGTGGGAGATACGATCTTCGACATCCATGGGGCACGTGCCCATCGGATGCCCTGTATTACGGTGACTTATGGATATGGGGAGTACCGTGATCTCTACCTTGCCGCCCCGCTCGCCCTGGCTAGCACGGTGGGTACATTGCGAGAGTTATTGAGCGCGGATGCATCCACATTCGGTCAGATACCGTCATTCACGGCCCGGCACGGGAAGCCAACATGATCCTACAGCGTAGCGAAGTGAATTTGTGCGAAGAGTATTGTCAGAACGGAGATCAGGGTAGCCAGAACATCGACATTAGAACTTATTTCATAGAAGCCATGCAATCGTGCATCTAGGCCGTCGCACAGACGCATGAACGCTTGCCAATCGCAAACGACAGCATATCCTACTTCCATGCTGACGGTAGGCAGCAAGAAGGGCTGACAACTACCTCCAGTGCAATCAGGTGCTGGACTGGTTGCCTCACCCGCTCGTCATAGACGTGTCGCGTCGTTTGGAGTGCGGCAGCATGGCTGTCGAGCCAGCCGTGCTTACGATCCGGGGCGTGGCACGCCGCTGAGCTGGTGGGTCACGCGGATGCGGTGTGCTTGTCACGATCCTGGAGTCGGTCGGCAGAAAGAGATGACTGCTGATAGATGCTTTTTGATGCTTTGTTGCAACGATCGGATCAATCGAGACGCACGTACCGATGGATAGTATAGACCAATCCGTTGCGGATCG
>NZ_DAOUBI010000232.1:0-72546 GCF_034432675.1 Chloroflexus sp.
CAGCATCTGCCGGCGGTGGCGAGGATGCCTCCACGCAGGCTGGAAGCCTGCGCCACGGGGAGCGCTTGCAGTCCATCTTAACGCAACGTGACATGTGGGTAATGCATAGGGAACAGCACTGCGAGAGCGCACATCCGCCGCGCACCTCCAGCCGCCCTGGGCAAAGCACTGGGTGCGCACACCTCCGGCGCGCACCGCACTTCCAGTAACATCTCTCTATCTGAGCCAGCGTCCTACTGAAACAACGTACCTGTTGCCGGCCAAAGATAGTACCTTTTGGTGATAGTAGTAGTTTTTCAGTCAAGATTACAATCTTTTCAGGTAGATCGCAAGAAACAATATATCAGATCAAAAACCTATGGAACTAACTCGACGTGACGTGCTCGAAGGCGGTGTTGCCCTGATTGCCGGGCTAGCCGCTGCCGGACTGACAGCCGTAGGCACCTCACCTGCACCGGTTGCCGCCTGTTCGTACACTCAGCCGGCTTCGCTACGCACGATTGCAATGCGTCGACTGGCTTTCGGTCCCAGCCCCGAATTGATGGCGATGTATGATGCTACTTCTGGCGCGAGTGATGAAGAACGGTTCGACAATTGGGTTCGGCAGCAACTGAACTACACTGCAATTGACAACACTCCTTGCGCTAATCGCATTCTGTCCGCTCAGCTCAAGATTCGCTACAACCACAACAACCGCACAATCAGCGAAGTTCGACCGCTAAGCTGGCTATCAGCCACACGCGAAACACTCTGGCAACAGCGGGTAGTACCCGATCTGCCCTGGGCCGAGCGCATTCGGCCTTACGAAGAGGTACGCGTGGCGACGTGGATTCGGGCTTTGTGCAGTCGTCGCCAGCTCTTCGAGGTGATGGTTGATTTCTGGCACAACCATTTCAATGTGCGGGCTACTGCCGATCAACGGATCGCTGCCACCTGGCCCGACTACGACCGCATCATTCGCACCCATACCCTGGGCAATTTTTACACCATGCTGGTTGAGGTCACCAAGAGCATTGCCATGATGTATTACCTCAACAATGTGAGTAATAAAGCCGGCGGCGGTGAAGGCGGCAACGAGAATTTTGCCCGTGAACTCTTCGAGTTACATACGCTGGGAAGTGACAACTACCGTAAATTCTACAATCAACGCGGTAATATCCCAGTTGCAGAATACGGTAGTGAGAGCTATGCATCCGCCTATATTGACTATGATGTCTACGAAGCCTCTCGCTGTCTGACCGGCTGGACAATTGCCAATGGCCGCGACGGGCGACCAAATACTGGTGCTTTCTACATCATGGAGTCCTGGCACGATAACTATCCCAAAACTGTGCTGGCACCAGCCCCCCTACCCGGTATCGAGCCGGCACCCAACTTTCCTTTCAATAACGGTGCAGAAAGTGATGGTATGGAAGTTCTGCGTCTCGTTGCCCGCCACCCCGGTACAGCCCGCCATCTCTGTACCAAACTGTGCCGGCGGCTGGTGGCCGACAATCCGCCGGAATCACTCATCAATACGGCGTGGAACGTCTGGATGCAGCATCGTGATTCGCCTGATCAGATCCGGCGCGTCGTTGAAGCTATTCTGCTTTCCTCAGAAGCAAAAAGCACCTTTGGCGCCAAGATCTGCCGCCCCCTTGAGGCAATGTGGGCATTTTTGCGCACCACCAACGCTGCCTTGCCCAACGACGTTCCAGCCGTGAACGGCGATGCAACGCAGGGTAGCTACTGGTCAAGCCTGCTTTGGAACGCGGACCAGACCGGTCATCGGCTCTTCGGCTGGGACACACCTACCGGCCATCCTGACCGAGCCGATTACTGGGCAAATACGAATGCCTTGCTCAGAACCTGGAACACCTTTTACACGATGTCACAATCCTGGGGCGGCAATGTAACCGTTGACATTGTCGGTCAGACCCCACCCGGTCGGTCCTGTGCAGAGATTGTTGACTTTTGGCTCCAGCGCATGCTGACCTACATTCCCACCGGTGATCTCCGTACTCTGCTGATTAACTTTCTGGCGCAAGGTGGCGATCCGAACCAACCGCCCCAACCGCTGCGCGGTGCTCCAGATTGGGGATCTGCGGACGCCGTCAATGACCGGATTGTTGCGATGGTACAGTTACTGGCTACCAGTCCTGAATTCTGGCTGCGATAATCAGCGCCACACCAGAGGAGAATACACCAATGCAATGGACTCGTCGCGAATTTCTGATGGGGTGCAGCGCTGCAATTGCGGCGATGGCTGCGGCTCGCGTCGGCCAACTGGCCTTCGCCGAGCCGGCCCAACCCCAGGCAACGAATGAAATTTTTGTGCAGATTTTTCTGCGCGGTGGCTGCGATGGGCTGAGTCTGCTCAGCCCATACGATGATTCGAATTACCGGAGTGCCCGCGGAACGCTGGCATTACCTTTGAGCGGGGCGAATGCGCCGTTGCGTATTGATCAGAACAACCCGTCATTCAATACGTCCAGCTTTGGGCTAAACAGCAGAATGCCCCATCTGCGCGATCTGTACAACAGTGGGCACCTTGCGTTCATCCACGCCTGTGGCCTCGATGATGATACGCGCAGCCATTTTGACGCCATGGACTATATCGAACGCGGAACACCGGGGAACAAAACGACTAGCAGCGGCTGGCTCACTCGTCATTTACAAACCCAGGGTGGGGTCAGCACGCTATTGCCGGCAATCGCTGCCAATAGCGCACCACCTGCTTCGCTGTTGGACTATACAGGAGCGGTTGCCGTCACCTCACCCAGTAGCTTCAATATCAGTACCATCTGGCGCTACAACCGTCCACAAGATAACTACCCCTTCCTCAGTACGCTCCGCGAAATCTACAGCCGGAGTTCGATCAACCCACTGGCACCGGCCGGTCGCCGGGTCACGCAGGTGATTGATGTGATGCGGAGCCTGGGAAGCTATACCCCGGCCACTGGTACCACATACCCTTCGGGATCGTTTGGCGATGCCTTGAAGACGGTGGCGCAATTGATCAAAGCTGATCTTGGGCTGCAAGTAGCAACGATTGATTTCGGTGGTTGGGATACGCACGAAGCGCAGGCCAACAGTGACGGGACCGGCTATCTCCCCGACCGTCTGGGCATTCTCTCCCAGGGTCTGCATGCCTTCTACAACGACCTCAATGCCTATCACAGTCGGCTAACCATTGTCGTGCTCAGCGAGTTCGGCCGCCGCCTGGGACGCAATTTGTCAAATGGAACCGATCATGGTCACGGTAATGTGATGATGGTGTTGGGCGGCAACGTGAATGGTCGTCGCATCTACGGTACCTGGCCGGGATTGCATCCCGATCAGCTCGATAAACGGCAAGACCTGCAAATCACGACCGACTATCGCCAGGTGTTGAGCGAGATTCTGGTGCGCCGGCTCGGTAACCCGAAGCTCGGTACCATCTTCCCCGGTCTGTCGTCGTATACGCCACTGGGGATTGTGCGCGGCCCCGATCTGCCACCCGATCTGTCGGCTACCGCTACACTAGCCGATACTGGGTATCAGGTCTTCGTGCCGGTTGTTCACCAGTGCCGCTAGCCGATCAGTTGTGACTATGAGCAGATGGTTGATCCTTTGCGTGTTGTTATGCAGTGCCTGCACAACATCAATACCGCCAGTTGATCTCACAATCACCAGTCAAGGCTGCTCACCGGTTAGCCTGACCCTACCGCCGGAACGCGAACCGGTGCTGAGCGTGCGGAATATCGCTGATGAGGCAATGGTCGTCAGCATTCCAACGATGGATCGCTGGATTGAGCTGGCCCCCGGTAGTGATGGTGTTTTTGAATTACCGCGCTACATCATGGGGACATTCGATCTGTTCTGTCTCAGCGCTACCAATCATCGTGCGCTGGGAGGCGATAATCCGTTCCTGTGTGTCCTCGAACCGGCTGAACTGATGCCGGTAGCCCGTTCAGTCGGTGTCTTGCACATCGAACCGCATAACCGCATCCGCGAGGTTTTGGAGCAGGGCCGGTAGGGGCGACGCATGCGTCGCTCCTACTGATGCTGGAACGTATGCCAGCTTATCATCCAACATTGATCGATCCCGCCGGCACCTGCTGACTGAGACAATGCCACGATCCCAGTCCCCAGATAACATCGGTCGCCTCGATCCCCACCACACGCCGATCAGGAAAACAGTGCTGCAAGACGGCACATGCCCGCTGATCGTTGGGATGATTGAAGGTAGGCACGATCACCATGTGGTTGGCGATGTAAAAATTGGCATACGAGGCTGGTAAGCGCTGACCCTGAAACACCACCGGCGGCGGCATCGGAATAGTCAGTACTGTGAGCGGCCTGCCGGCAGCATCCCGCATCAGTTGCAGCCGGCGGAGATTGTCCTGGAGCACGTGATAATTCTCGTCAAGTGGATCTTCCTCGACAACGGTCACCACCACTCCAGGCGCAACAAAGCGGGCCAGATCATCAATATGACCATCGGTATCATCACCGACAATCCCTTCACCCAGCCAGAGAATGGTGTGAACACCGAGCATCTCGCGCAGACGCTGCTCGATAGCCGCCCGATCCAGGTGCGGATTACGGTTGGGGTTGAGCAGACACTGCTCAGAGGTCAGCAATAAGCCGTTCCCATCCACGTCAATCGAACCACCCTCCAGCACCATCCCACCACAGAACCGTGGCACTCCCAGATACGCGGCCATCCGGGCCGGAATCTGGTTGTCGAGATCGTAAGGAGGATACTTCCCGCCCCAGGTATTAAACTCCCAATCGGTGGCGGCCAGCTCGCGCCCGGCAGGCGTATCACGCACCACGAAAATAGCACCGTGATCGCGGCACCAGGCATCGTTGGTTGGAAATTCGTGCAAGCGAATATCGCCGACGGCTCCTGCTTCGGCCAGGAAGGAGCGCGCCTGATCGGCCATGGCAGCATCGTTCACATTGATATGCACCGTCTCGCCACGGGCCAGTTCGGCGACAAAACGGGCATAGACCGGCCAGATACGGTCAATAATACCCGGCCAGCTCTCCTCTTTATGCGGCCACGAAAGCCATGTAGCCTGATGCGGTTCCCATTCGGCGGGCATCCGGTAACCCAGTTCGGCAGGGGTTGCCATAACGCTTACTCCTCATCAAGATAACGGCGCGTAATCTCGCCGTAGGCATCAATCCGGCGATCGCGCAGAAATGGCCAGTGAGTACGCTGCACATCAATCTTTGCCAGATCGATGGGGGCGACCAGCACCGCCGGCTCATCAACCGGCGCCCGCACGATCACCGTTCCCGAAGGATCGGAAACAAAGCTCTGCCCCCAGAACTCGATCCCACCGGCAGGATCGCCTTCGTGACCGGTACGATTGATGCTCACGACGTAACAACCGTTGGCAATCCCGTGTGAGCGCTGGATAATCTCCCAGCTCTGGTGTTGCGCTACACCGTACTCAGACTTCTCAGCGGGATGCCAGCCAATTGCCGTCGGATAACAGAGCACATCGGCTCCGCGTAGCGCCGTGAGCCGGGCCGCTTCGGGGTACCATTGATCCCAGCAGATCAGCACCCCGATCCGGGCGTAGCGCGTTTTGAACACCTTGAACCCCAGATCACCCGGCGTGAAATAAAACTTCTCGTAGAAGAGCGGATCATCGGGAATGTGCATCTTACGGTACTTCCCCAGATACCGGCCATCGGCATCGATCACCGCCGCCGTATTGTGGTAGAGACCTTCCGCCCGTTTCTCGAACAGACTGGCCACAATCACCACCTGCAACTCAGCAGCCAGTTTACTGAGCCGCCCGGTACTGGGGCCGGGCACCGGCTCGGCCAGAGCGAAGAAATCATGATTCTCGCTCTGACAGAAATAGAGCGACCGAAACAGCTCCGGCAGACACACAATCTGCGCCCCCTGCGCCGCTGCTGCCCGAATCCCGGCTTCCGCCGTCGCCATATTGAACTCTGGATCGGCGGTACAGCGCATCTGCACCAGACCGATATTGACAATTCGTTGCGTCATGGTCTTCTCCAGGGTCGTGTGGTATCACCACTCACCATTACCAATCCAGTGTAATTCACCACGTCGGATCGCTGCTTCCGCAGCTCGACCGGCGACGTACACCCACGCTTCCCGCTCACCGTTAGCCGTCTGCACCGTCACCACAATCCGTTCGTACAGATTACCGACCCGTCCGGGAACGTAATCTTCCAATCCATCGAGCAACCGCAACAACCGCTGGTAGTGGTCAGGCTGCACCTCGATCAGTTCGCCAAACACAATCGCACCGGCAGGCACCAGATCGGCAGCCTGCACCAGAAACGGGTACAGCCCGGCGGTGTAGAGCGCTGCCGCCGGCAACCAGGCCCGTTCCTCGCGCAGCGTATAGCCGGCCAACAGCCGGGCATAGTTTGATTGTCCCCGCTTTAACGTTCCGTAGACAAAAAATGGACGCATCAACTATTTTTCGCGGTATACTATCCACACGCCGCAACGCGGCCCGTTCATACTATAGCAGGTTTCGCCGATCAGGAGTACTGAAGATGATAATTGACGTAGCCTTGATGATTGAAGGCCAGAATGGACTGACCTGGTCGCGCTGGCAGCGGCTGGCGCAGGCGGCTGAAGATTTAGGGTTTGCCGGTCTCTACCGCTCCGATCACTTCACCAACGCCAATCCCCCAGAGAAGGAATCGCTTGAATTGTGGGTTTCCCTGACCTGGCTGGCCTCGCATACCAAACGGATCGAATTCGGGCCGTTGGTCTCACCGGTCTCATTCCGCCATCCGGCCATGACAGCCAGAATGGCCGCCGCCGTCGACGACCTGTCCGGTGGACGGTTACAGCTCGGCCTGGGTGCGGGCTGGCAGGAACGCGAACATACGATGTTCGGCTTTGATCTGCTGGAAGTAGCGCCGCGCTTTCAACGCTTCCGCGAAGGTCTCGAAGTCGTGACCTGCCTCCTGCGCAGTGACACACCGGTCACCTGGATCGGCGAGTACTACCAGTTGCGCGAAGCCATTTTATTGCCCCGCCCCCAGCGCCCGGGCGGCCCGCCGATTGTGATCGGCGGCAATGGCGAGCAGCGCACATTACCCCTCACCGCCCGCTACGCCGACGAATGGAATGCCGTTTTTGTACCGCCGGCCCGATTTGCCGAACTCAACGCCAAACTCGACAACCTGCTGGACGCAGCCGGTCGGCCACGCGAGGCTGTACGGCGCACACTAATGATCGGGTCGGTGTTTGGGCGCGACGAACAGGAAGTGGAGCGGCTGCTGGCCGGACGCGACCGCCAGCAATTGCGTGCCCGCGGCATCCTGGTCGGCGTCGCCGACGAGATTGTCGAACAGATTCAGGCATTTGCCGCTGTCGGCGTGCAACGGATTATGGTGCAATGGCTTGATCTTGATGATTTGGATCGACTGGAATCCTTTGCCACCAGCGTATTGCCCAGCCTGGGATAGGCTTTACCGCATCAGCCCTGCCGTTACAACGAGAGAGATATTCCCTGAATACGATCATGCAAACACGCTGGCAAACAACCCTCTGGATTATGTTCGTCGCCCAGTTTCTTTCGGCAATCGGGTTTTCAATCATCTTTCCATTTCTGCCGTTGTACGTCGCCTATCTGGGCGTGGCGACCATCGGCGACGTTGCCCTCTGGTCAGGTCTGGTCTTCTCACTGCAAGCCCTGACCATGGCAATTGCCGCACCGATCTGGGGATCACTGGCCGACCGGCTCGGCTACAAACTGATGGTCGAACGGGCCATGTACGGCGGTGCCATTATCCTGCTACTGATGGGTTTTGCCCGTTCCGCCGAAGAATTGACCCTGCTACGCACCATCCAGGGCCTGATCACCGGCACCATCTCGGCTGCCAATGCCCTGGTAGCAACCGTCATCCCCCGCGAACGCATGGGCTTCGCGATGGGGACGCTCCAGATGGGCTTATGGAGTGGCACCGCAGCCGGCCCGCTAATCGGTGGCATCATGGCCGAAACCCTCGGCTTTCGGGCGACCTTCATCACCACCGCAACACTCCTGCTCATCTCCGGCATCCTGGTCACGGTTGGGGTGCGCGGCGTGCGCCAGACGGCCTCTGCCACCAAACGGCCATCGTTGAGCATGTGGCAAAGCTGGTTGAGCATCTTACGCACACCCGGCATCAGACCGGCCTACAGCATGCGCTTCCTCAGCAGCCTGTCCCAAACGATCCTGCTGCCGTTCGCACCGCTATTCATTGCCAGCCTGCTCTCCCCAACCGATCCGGTAAGCGCCTACACCGGCCTGATAGTTGGCATTTCATCAGCCGCCGGCACAGCGACCGCCATCTGGCTGGGGCGTCTCGGTGATCGTATCGGGCATCAGCAGGTGTTAATGGTCAGCGCCCTGGTGGCGGGTCTCGCGTTCCTGCCGCAAGGCATCGTCACCAACATCTGGCAGCTCCTGATCCTGCAAGCCCTGAGTGGCGCGGCAATCGGCGGTATCACCCCGTCACTCAGCGCACTCCTCGGTCGTTACACCGCCGAAGGGAATGAAGGCGCAGTATACGGCCTCGACAGCTCGATTGTCTCAGCAGCCCGCGCCGTCGCTCCCCTCATCGGTGCCATGGTGGTTACTCCTTTTGGGCTGGAGAGTGCCTTCTTCATTAGCGGCTGTGCCTGCCTGGTCATCGCCGCGGGTGCCGCCCGGCTACCTGCACTGGTGGTGGCACCCCGCTGAGCAGGTAACATCGCGGCAAGCATTGGTGGCGTGGGGAATGGGGAGTGGGGAGTGGGAGCGTGCTCCCCATCCGAGCGCTGGGAGCGCACACCTCCGGCGCGCATTACCCATACCTCGGATACTGCATAGCCCGTGTGCAGAAGCAAGTCTGGGGGCGAGAGCATTCTCCCGCCCCCGCTGGGGACGGGAGGATGCCCGTTCCCCCTGACCCGCTCCCACAGCGCGGGCAATGCAGTATCCGGGTTGTAGGTAATGCATTGATACGCGGAGCGAAAGCTGGAGGGCATTACCCGCCGTTAGCGACCGGCAGGCTAACCGATCCGCAGAGATGGAGCGATGAGCGCGATTGGCGCGGCAGCATGGCTACCGCACGCCATACGGCGAGCACGTGTATGGCTGGCGCGTGAGGGAATGGTACCGGCACTGTGGTGCGCCGGAGGCGTGCGCTCTCAGCGCTCGGATGAGGAGTACGCCCCTCATCACTCCCCCGCTGTGATGGAGACACACCTCCACCCCAGCCCGCCCCCGCTGGGGACGGGAGGATGCCTACCCTTAGCGGCTATGCATTACCCACATGTCACGCTGCGTTAAGCCAGGTTGCAAGCGCTCCCCGTGGCTCAGGCTTCCAGCCTGCGTAGAGAAGCATCCTCTCCACCGCTGTCAGATGCTGGCCGTGGCCGCTGGTGTACAGGCACGAATCTCTTGCAACATAACCGTCTACGCGCAAGGATCGCACGCATGCCTGACCGACTCGATGATCGGCACGATCCAATCTAGCACCCCCGTGACCAGGATGGGGAACGGTATGCCACGCGCCGGATCGTGAGCACGGCTGGCGCGGCAGCATGGCTGCCGCACTCCAAACTGCGCGACACGCGCAGGACAAGCGGGTAAGGCAATCATTCAGTACGTGATAGCACGGCTGGAGCAGCGCACTGCCATCGAGCCAGTCGCCCAAAACAGCATCCATAGCTATCATACCCGCTGATACGCACGTGCTTGACACACGGCAACCCTCATGAAATACGCCCCTCATCACTCCCCCGCTGCGATGGAGGCACATCCCCACCCCAGCCCGCCCCCGCTGGGGGCGGGAGCTTGCCCTGGAGCACGCCCATCACCGCTCCCCACTCTGCGGTGCACTTCCCAGCCTCCGGTTCCTGTACGTGCGTTTCAGTATTTGTTGTGGTAAAAAAGATTATGCAGTGCGCAAAGATGAAGAAGACTCTGGAGGCTTGCAATTGACACGTCGGCTTTGGCTTATCTGGCTTGCTGTGCTGGGGGTAGTCTGTCTGGGGGGATTGCTGGCCTGGCAGCGCGCCCGTCATTTTGAACGGCTGTTTCATCTGACCCGGCTTGATCCGCTAGGTTTGACCGCTATCAGCAATGATCGCTCGCCATCAGCGCGTATCGTGATGTTCGGTGACTCGCGAGCCGCAGCATGGCCGACACCGACCGGCTTTACGGTGGTTAACCGCGGCGTTCCCGGCCATACCAGCGCCCAGGCTCGCCTGCGCTACCCGATCCATGTTAGCCCGCTCAAGCCAGAACTGGTGATTATGCAGGTCGGTGTCAATGATCTGGCGGCGCTGGCAATTCTGGACGACGACGATGACAGCGAGGCTATTACGCAGGCAACCATTGCAAACCTCCGCGAGATGCTGACACTCGCCCGCAATGATGGCAGCCGGGTTATCCTGACTACCATCTTTCCCCTCGGTCCAAATGCGCTCGAACGGCTCGATCCATCAACCGGCCGTATCACGGCGGCAATTACCCGCGTCAACCAGGCAATCCATGCAATGGCAGCCTCAGATGCCATCATCTTCGATAGTGCAGCAATCCTAGCCGATGAAACGGGGTATGTAGCTGAGCCATTTCGCGATGATCTGCTTCACATCAACGCGGCAGGGTACAAGTTGCTGAATGAGCGATTGGTCTCGCTCTTGCGAGAACTGGAGTGAGTGAAATCCTGCGTCAGCAGTGCTGCCGCAGCTCGAACGGTACGGCTGCAAATGAGGAAAAGACCGGCACTTCCTGACCCAGCGCGATACCAGACGGATCGACCGGACAACGGTAGGCGTATATCTCGACGCCGACCGAGCGTGCTTCGCGTAACGACCGACTGAACGCAGGATCAACGGTTACATCGGGGGCAAATGCGCAACCTCGCGAGCGTTGAATGATGAACACTACAGCCGCCCGCTGGCCATTGCAGGCAGCATTAATTAGTAGCTCCAGATGGCGCTCACCACGCCTAGTCGGTGCATCGGGAAAGACTGCAATACCATCAACCAGCCGGGTCACCGACTTGACCTCCAGCAGGCAGGTATCCAGTCCTTCACTCAAGCGAAAATCGATGCGATGCGGGCCGAGCTGTACTTCCCGCTGTACCCGCGAATAACGTGCGAATTGGGGAAGCGCACCGAGCGACAACGCTGCCGCCACCAGGCGATTGGGTAATTGGGTATCAAGAGCGACCAGGTCGCTGTCTTGATAGACTGCCACCACCTGAAATACCGTCTTCCGCCCAATCTCCTCGCGTGAGGCAAGCAACAAGCGCGCTCCCGGCGTTAACAAATCGGTTAATCGCCCCCGGTCGGCGAGATGGGCGCGCACCATACGCCCACCCATCTGAGCTTCAACCAGAAACTGAGCCGGGCGACCGGCAAACGTTGCCTCAATGAGAGGTGCGCCACTGGAAAGCGAAACCCGTACTATCGATTGTCCGTGATGTCCTGTTCCGTGCCTTGTTACCATACTCTCAAGTATAACACGGCTTGTATCAAATCATGCACATTCCCAGTGCCTGCTATCACAATATGCAACACGGTCATCGAGGACCGTTCCTCGCAATGGTAGAATAGAAACGGTGTACTATGATGAGGTTACTCCATGCTGACACACGACGAAATTTCCCATGTACTGGCCCACTACGATGTAGGTGAGCTACGGTCGGTACGGGCTGCCGGCCGGGGTATGATTAACGAAACAGCGTTTATCGAAACCAGTGTTGGCCGCTTTGTGATTCGTCGCAATCGTCGTGTCAGTGGTCTTCAGTCGATTACCTTTCGCCATCGGCTGCTCGATTGGCTTCGCCAGCGCGGTTTCCCGGCGCCACGTATCCTGCCGGCCCGCAATGGCGAGACGATGGTTATCGTTAATGACCGAGTCTATGAGCTGAGCATCTTTATTATCGGCGACGAATTTAATCCCGCCCGCCCTCAACAGTTGAGCGATATTGGCCGTGTGCTGGCCAGTTATCACCGGGCGGTTGCCGGTTTTCCCGATCTCCCCCCTGCATCAACGCCCCGTTACCTGCCTTCCAGTCTACGCAGTCTGACCGAACGCCTGATCACTCGTGATCTGTTGGGTGAGTTGACCATCCCGTTGCACTGGTACGAACGACGTATCGCCGATTTGTGCCATAAACTGAGTGACGAAGCCTATACCGCTCTCCCGCATCTGCTTATCCACGGTGATGTACATCGCGACAATCTCATCTTTCGGGGTGATGCAGTGGCGGCGCTGATCGACTATGATCAGGTCTGCGTTGATGCCCGCCTGGTCGATGTCGCGGATGCCCTGGTAGATATGGCGATAAGCACACCACCACCAGACTGGTCAACGTGGGGGGTATATCGTGCACCACTTGACCTCGAACGGGTACGATTGCTTCTCCAGGCGTACAATGCAATTATGCCCCTGTCGCGCCATGAAGCTACCGCGCTCACGGTCATGCTCGAAGTCGTCTGGCTCCAGGGAAACCTGCGACGTACCCTCAGCACACCAGATGCGGAACCTGAGTACCATTTGGAACTGTTAGAACAAGGACAATGGTTATCGGAATGGATGGATCGTTATCGCGATCAGGTGCTGTCGGCAGGTTTAGCAACGTGAGCGTAACCAACGCGCACCGACGGGAAGTCGTTGTATCATTCACAACATGTCCATCGGTACCATCTAGAAACACATATTGCCCATAGCACCGACAACGGTTTATCTCGACCACGCCGGATGGTACTCGCCCCCTTGGATGACAATGGTATACTAATAGGTGTTCTGAAGCATTCACAACACGCGATCAGCGTGCAGCGTCGGTCGAAGCCAGCATGAACGTGAGCATGCAGCGCGGGATACAGAGACTGGCCCGCCTCTGGACAATTTTGTTGGTCGGAGTAGTTGCGAGCTTACTATGTGGGCTGGCAATGCGCTGGCTGGCACCGTTGTCGCCGTGGGTAGAGACACCTACGGTTCAACTCCGCGATCCATTGCCCCAAAGCCAAACCGTACCACCCCGCAGCTCCATCACGCTCGCCTTCAGTACGCCGATGAATCCATTTACGGTGATACGCGCTCTCCGCATCGATCCGCCGCTGGCCGCTACTTATCAGTGGTCAGACGATATGCGCGTGTTGCAGATAGTCCCTTCCCAACCCTTACAACCGGCAACCGTGTATCGCATCCAAGTGGCGGCGAACGCGCAAAGTCGGTGGTGGCGGCCATTGTCTCAACCGCTGGATGTAACGTTTGTCACGGCTGCCCAACCAACGATTCGCACGGCACTGGCCCCACGCCTGCTCGATGCACCGATTGCGCTCATCTTTAGCCAGCCTATGGTGGCTGAGGATACAGTCGGTCAGCTGATGTCTCTCGCGCAGATACGCCTCTCTCCGCCCTGGCCGCTTAGCGGCGAATGGCTCGATCCACAGACCCTGCTGCTGCAACCGATGATGGCGTTTACTGCGGCAACCACCTACACGCTGACCATCGATGCCACACTCCGCGATGCGCGGGGTATTGAATTAGGACAACCGTTTCGCTGGCAATTTAGTACGCCCTGGCCAAAGCTTATTGCCCAGACCCCACCGCCAGAAGCGCGATGGGTGAACCCGCAACAACCACTGGTCCTGATCTTCGATGCCCCCATTGATACGCGCCTGCTCAGCAATGTCCTCGATATTACGCCGCCGATTAGTGGCGATATGACCGGCGTCATGGATGATGGACGCTACGTTGTATCTTTTACCCCCTACACTGGTTGGGTGCCCGGTCAAACCTATCAGATACGTCTCCGTACCGGCGAAACCGAAGCATCGTCGTCAAGTTGGCAGTTTTATGTTGAGCCAGAGCCGGCATTAATTGCCTCTTTCCCCGGCCAAAGCCAATCGCTGCTGCCCGATCAAGAGATTCGCCTGATCTTCAGCACACCAATGGACGAGACTGAACTGCGAACCGGACTGCGTTTTGATCCTCCGGTGAACGACGTTCATCTGACCGTTGATGACAATCGGGTCAGTCTTCGCCCGGTTGTGCAGGCAGCAACGACTTACACCATCACCATTGCCGCCGGCACCCGCGACCGCAGTGGGGTACCACTCCAAAACGATATTTCACTGACGATACGCACCGCCAGTTCCCCACCGGCATTACGGGTTGTCGGTGATCTGCTGCAACGCTTCCCGGCCAATGCAACGCCGGCTATTACCATTGAGCGCATGAATCTCAATGCCCTGAACGCACAACTGTACCAGCTCGATGCCTCGACACTGATCCGCGCCATATCATTGCGCCCTGAAGAATGGCCGCGATTTATCCCGGAACGGTACGGGCAGCCATTGGTCCGAGCCTGGCGCGAAATACTCAACGATCCCCCTGATGAATTGGTGCGTAGTGTCTTTTCCCTTACCAGCAATAGTGAAGGAGCATTGCTCCCCCCCGGTGCCTATTACCTACAGCTAACAGCCGACAATGGTTTGCGCGTTGATCAATTATTCCTCGTCTCTGCAATCCGCCTGACCGTTGTCCCCAACGGTGATGAGTTACTGTTGTGGGTTACCGGCTACGGCAACGGAAAACCGCTCCCCAACATCCCGCTCACTATTTACCTCGATGAATCGCTGATCAGTCGCGGTACCAGCAACGAGCAGGGTGTGTGGCGCGTGCCACTTACCGGATTGGGCACCCTGGTTGGCAGTATCGCCAATCGGACAATTATCGCTATTGCTGAAGGGGAAGGTATTGCGCTGGCCCGTACTGTGCTTGCGCGATCAACCGGGTCGGAAACCCTTGCCCTGCTGGCACCTGATCGACTGAGTTATCGCCCAGGCGGGATTGTGCGTATCAGCGGCATCGTCCGTGAACGTCAGCCTGATGGTCGGGCGACACTGCCCACCGACACCTCCTGTCGCCTGAAGCTTGACGGCCCAAAGCTCGCCGGCGAACCGACTGTCGTTACCTGCACAATCAACGATACCGGCCAGCTTAACGGCAGCCTGCGCCTCGATGCCCGTACCGCACCCGGTACTTACACGGTGCAGGTAAGTATCGGTGAGACAACGTATGCTGTGCCAATTCAGGTCTTTGTGCCGACGACCGCCACAACTATTCGCGTGACACCAACCCTCACCAACAGTCTCGCCATCGATGTGGTTCGTGCCGGCTTACCGGTCGCTGGTGTCGCGGTGAGCTGGACGCTTCGGCTCGAAACACTATCGACACCTGAGCTTGATGGGACAAGCGGCGACGTGTTGGGTTCAGCCGCTGAAACGCTGGCGAGTGCTATTACCGACCAGAGCGGGCGGGTGCAGATTACACTGCCGGCAGCCGAAGCCCTGATCCGCCCGCTTCGCTACCGCTTAGATCTGACAGCACAGTTGCCCGACGGCGAACAATTACCATATAGCGCGGAAGGGATCATCGCGCCACGCAGCCCACGGCTCGCTATCGAGGTGCCGCGGGTTATTGAACGCGATGAACGGGCCAGAGTAACTATCTCGCTGCGACAGGTGGACGGTCTACCCATCCCCAATAGCCTGGTAGAACTGGAGGTACGGCGCACCAGTAACGATCCGCCGTTGCTGGTGCGGCGAGTGCGTACCAACGCCGGTGGCACAGCCAACACCGACCTGGCTCCGCTCGCCCCCGGTCGCTACGAAGTCACCGTGCGCTCTGGGTTAAGTGTGAGTCGTCGCCAATTATGGGTCGCAGGGTCCGGTATTGCCACCGCTGAACCAATGCTGGTTACTGATCGCACTGCCTACACTGTTGGTGAGACTGCACGGCTGTTGATCAGTGGGCCAACCGGCGGTGGCACTCTCTTGCTGATTGCAGGGCAGGGTGACACAGCCCGTACTATCCTGACAACGTTGCAGCCCGGTACGATTATTCCATTTCCCATCACCAACGACTTACCACCAACGACGCTCATCACAGCCTTGATCGACGATGGCACCCGGCTTTGGGTACATACAGCGGTGCTCCAGATCGATCCACCGGCGTCGCCATTACTTTCCCTACCACAAACCGAGGTCGTGCCGGGAACGACCATCACGTTAACCGTTACCGCGCCGATGAGTACATTCCTGACAACGCTAACTCCTATCCACGCCCCGGCGATCAACCTTGATCACTGGAATCAGCCACTGGTTGCCAGGCGAACAACCCATCCGTTAAGCGGTCTCCCCGGCATCGTTGTGCCCTCAACCGTACAATCAACCGGCGATCAGCATCAAATCTCGCTCCGCCTACCACAACAATCAGGGCGCTGGCGCCTCGACGTGATTGCCATCGCCGACTCTGGAACTGCTACAGCGACCGGCATACTCCTTGACACATTCCAACCGGTTGAAGCTATTGCCATTCCTTTGCCACCACTCCGGAACAACGACACCGCCGTTGCCACGCTTATCTTGCGCAACATCGACGCGCAGGCGCGTACGGTCCGGGTGCGCCTGTTGACCAGCGGCGGTACCCTGCTTGATCCGCCTGAGCAGACGATAACCATCCCGGCCAGTACAACCGTTCATGCATCCTGGCGATTGCAGACCCAGGCAGACGTGTCTATCGTGGGTCTACGTTACGAAGTGATTGATACCATCACACTACCACCCATTGAATATGCCGTACCGGTTGTGCGTGACGAGCGGATTGCCACTCGCTCACAAAACCGGCTGGTAAGCGACCCACTGGAACTGACCATCCCAGACGGTGATACTGAGATTGCCGTTGCCCCTAACGCACGTTCAGCGCTGGCCGATCAGGCGCAACGCCTGCTTCAATCACCTGCACCTACGGCTGACATGCTGGCTGCGGCCCTCATTATCGGCCACGAATTGCAGCGTACCGCTCCCACAACCACTGACGTCGAACGCTGGCAGGCAGCAGTAGAGAGTCTACCCGGCCAGTTGCGTGCCCTGCGTAATCCAGATGGCGGTTGGGGATGGTGGCCGAATCAGCCATCTGATCCATTTATCACTGCCTTTGTCCTTGAAGCGATTGCCCGGATCGATAATCCTTCCAATCAGACGAACCCACTGAGTGATCCGGGAATCCTCTATCTGCGCCGCACCCGAACGACCGCAACACTCGATTTGCAGGCGTACATTGATTACGTCTTGTCGCTGCATGGGGTTACCGATGGGTCAGCCGGCCTGATTAATCCTCCAGGTCCGACCGGGTGGGCGTTCAGTGCGTTGCACCGTACCCAAGACCGCAGCACACTACTGGCACAGTTCTGGTCAACTGCCGGCGGTGGTCTGCCCTGGGCAGGCGCCGAAGGCATGCCATCGAGTGCCCTGGCAGTGAGTGCCAGCGTCGTGCAAGCGCTCAGTAGTGATCGCCCCAGCGATCCCCGTCTGACTACCTGGCGCGCTGCTCTCTTACGGCGTTGGGATATTGATGGCTGGCCGACACCTTACGAAGCTGCCCGTGTCGCGCTTGCGCTGGGTGATACGCTTAAGAACGACAATGCCGGCGTTCGGGTCTGGTACAACAATGACCTGCTGACAACAACCTCACCAAACGACGTAGTACGCTGGCAAGTACGTGGCGGAGTCTTGCGGATTGAACCCCTGAGTGGCCCGGCACTCATCGCAATCCGTAGCCCGACAACCGAACAATCAACAATTGAAGACCTGCGTGTCCGCCTAATCTATCACCCGTCCGGCATCCCCCTGTCGGTCAATCAACCGGTGCGGGTTGAGGTATTGTTGCTGGTCAGAAAATCCCTGATTCGTTGCGATGTCACCGTTCCGCTGCCGTCGGGGCTGACACCGGTGCACGTTGGCAACCCGGCCGAATTCTCTTACGTTCAGGTAGATCGTGAACGGCGAAGTGTGCGACTAAGCGGCGTTAATCTGCCACCTGGTGTCTACCGCTTCACTGTTACTACCCAAAGCACGACTGCCGGGAGCTTTCATATCCCACCGATTCTGATTGCAACCCCTGGTAGCGGCCTGCCACTGCTGGTTGAACAGGGTATCGATCAGGTATTAGAGATTGAACCGTAATGATACCGGGCGAGAAACAGCTCAATGTTTCAACATTGAAACACTTTTGCATACTGCACGGCTTTTTCACAGCTTGACGCCCCTCAACGCAATTTGCTAGGATAATCGCACAGCAACTCAATCAAAAGGGGCAACGTTCCAACACCACATTAATGCCCCACCAAATGTACACATCAATATCTTATACGCCCAACAAGTGAGGCATGTTATTATGTGTGCATTGCACGGTGCAATGCATCGTGTTGCCGTATAGTCGGTAAGAAAGGAGGTGCGCAGGGCGGGTCGTCGGATGCTGCGATTGAGACGGCGCGCACGCCTAGTTCAGATGCGCCGGCACGCCACGCAGCGCGTGTATAGCAACAGGTTATGTTGCGGGTAAGAATCGGCGCGTATCACGTTCTCTGTTTGAACGCTGGATCAAGGGTGATTCGTACGAACTGGTTCCGCCTGTTTTGTGTTGCAAGGAGGAGACCCTCTATGCCTGCGTCCTTTCTGGGCGAAGTTTTCGGCACAATGGTGCTGATCCTGTTTGGCAATGGTGTTGTTGCCAACGTTCTGCTCACGCAATCGAAGGGGAATGGTGGTGGCTGGATCGTGATTACCACAGGCTGGGCCTTTGCCGTGATGTGTGGTGTGTTTACTGCAGCCGCGTTGGGTAGTCCGGGAGCCGATCTCAATCCGGCAGTCACGATTGCTGTGATGATTCGCGGTGGCTACGATGTCGGTACTGCAGTGATGCACATTATCGCCCAGTTCATTGGTGCGTTTATCGGGGCAACCCTGGTCTGGTTGACCTATCTTTCACACTGGGAAGTTACCAAAGACCCTGGTCTGAAGCTGGCCTGTTTCAGCACCGGTCCGGCGATCAACAATCCGGTCAACAATATCATTACCGAAGTGATTGGCACCTTCGCTCTGGTCTTCATCATCTTCGCCATTTTCAGTGGCGATGGAGCTACGGGGGGTAACCCGGCCAGTGGTCTCGGCCCGTACCTGGTTGCTGCACTAGTATGGGGCATTGGCCTCTCGCTCGGTGGGCCAACCGGCTATGCGATTAATCCGGCTCGTGACCTTGGCCCCCGTATTGCTCACTTTGTGTTACCGATCGCCGGTAAGGGCGATAGCAACTGGGGTTACTCGTGGGTACCGGTTGTTGGTCCGATTATTGGTGGTTCCATTGCAGCGCTATTGGCGAATGCGTTAGGTATGTGATGTGCTATGCATCGTTACGAACGGTTAGCAGTCATCGCTTCAAGGGAGGAAGCCTGTGAAGAAGTTGATCAACGCACCGGAGAATGTCGTTAAGGAGGCATTAGCCGGAATGGCAATTGCCCATGCCGACCTGATTCAGGTTCACTACGATCCTGATTACATTGTGCGTGTTGGCGCACCACACAACAAGGTTGGTGTCATCTCCGGTGGCGGCTCAGGTCACGAACCGATGCATGGTGGTTTTGTCGGCTACGGCATGCTCGATGCCGCCTGTCCAGGCGCAGTCTTCACCTCGCCGGTACCGGATCAGATGCTGGCGGCAACCAAGGCGGTTAACGGCGGGAAGGGTGTTTTACACATTGTCAAGAACTACACCGGCGACGTAATGAACTTCGAGATGGCGGCTGAACTGGCTGCCGCGGAGGGAATTGAGGTCGCCAGTGTGGTAACAAATGATGACGTGGCAGTCGAAAACAGCACCTGGACGGCAGGTCGCCGTGGGGTAGGTGTAACAGTTCTGCTCGAGAAGATCGTTGGAGCTGCGGCCGAGGCCGGTGCTGATCTGGCTACCTGTAAGGCAATTGCCGAACGGGTAAATGCCAGTGGTCGCAGCATGGGTATGGCGCTAACACCCTGTACCGTCCCCCAGGCTGGAAAGCCGGGCTTCGAGCTGGCCGATGATGAGATGGAAGTTGGCATTGGTATTCACGGCGAACCAGGCCGGCGACGCGAGAAGCTGGCTCCAGCGCGGGATATTGCTGAGATGCTGGCCGGCCCGATCCTGGAAGATCTGCCCTTTAAGAGCGGTGATGCTGTGCTGGCGTTTGTCAACGGTATGGGTGGCACGCCGCTTATCGAGCTGTACGTAATGTACAATGAACTGGCACGTATCCTGAAGGATCGCAATATTACCATTGCTCGTTCACTGGTGGGAAGCTATATCACATCACTTGAGATGGCCGGTGTCAGCTTTACGCTTCTCCGCCTGGACGATGAGATGATCAAACTTTGGGATGCACCGGTGCATACACCGGCATTACGTTGGGGCAGGTAAGGAGAATGAGCAGTATTGTGGCGGGGTGAGTACCCCGCCACAAGATTAGACACAAAGAGGGGCCATGCAGATCACCGCCGATCATGTCACAAGTTTTCTCCAGTTGGTTGCTGAACGAGTCAAAGAGCAGCGTGACTATCTGACCAGGCTCGATGCCGCAATCGGTGACGCAGATCACGGTGTTAACCTCGATCGTGGCTTCAGCATGGTGATAAGTAAGCTGCCAACCACGACCGACCGTAGCATCAGCGGTTTGCTGAAACTGACCGGGATGACTCTCATCTCTACGGTTGGGGGTGCCAGCGGGCCTTTGTACGGCACAGCATTTCTGCGGGCTAGCACTGCGATTGGTAATCGTACAACCATCGGCGCAGAAGAATTGATCGCCGCATTAAGTGCTGCTCTGGAAGGCATTCAAACCCGTGGCAAAGCGACTCGTGGCGAAAAGACGATGATCGATGCGATCGCGCCTGCAATTGATACGTTGAAAGAACAGTATGCAGCAAGCGGTGATCTGCAGGCAGCAATGCGCGCCGCAGTTGCCGCCTGCGAGCAGGGCATGATCGCAACTGAACCGATGCTGGCGACTAAGGGCCGCGCATCCTATCTTGGTGAACGTTCGATTGGTCATCGCGATCCCGGTGCAGCGTCTGCTTACCTGATGGCTCAGGCGTTGCTTGAGGTAGTCGAGCAGGCAGCCAAGGGGTGATGGTATACCAACCAGATCGTGTGAGTATAGACAAAGGAGTCTTCGATTATGGCAAAGTACGCCGCTGCTATCGATCAGGGTACAACCAGTACCCGCTGTATGATCTTCGATCATAGCGGGAATGTCATTTGCTACGACCAGAAAGAGCACGAGCAGATTTATCCCCGTCCCGGCTGGGTAGAACACAGCCCCGATGAGATTTGGGAGCGCACCCAAAGCGTGATTCGTGGGGCACTGAGCAAAGGCGGCCTGAGCGCAAGCGATATTGTCGCCGTCGGCATTACCAATCAGCGCGAGACAACGGTGGTCTGGAATCGCAAAACAGGCCGACCGGTGTACAATGCGATAGTCTGGCAAGACACCCGCACTGACCAGATTTGTAATGAACTTGCCGCCGACGGCGGTCAGGATCGGTTCCGCCCCAAGGTTGGCTTGCCACTGGCAACCTACTTCTCCGGTCCCAAGATTCGCTGGATTCTCGACAATGTGCCCGGCGCCCGCGAGGCAGCGGAGGCCGGTGATGTGGTGTTTGGTAACATCGATACCTTCCTGACCTGGTGGCTCACCGGTGGGCCCAACGGTGGTGTCCACGTTACCGATGTGACCAACGCCTCACGCACGATGCTGATGAATCTCGAAACCCTTGATTGGGACGATGAGATTCTCGGTATCATGGGAATTCCGCGCCAGATGCTGCCCAAGATCGTGCCCTCCAGTATGGTCTACGGTACGGCAACAGGAGACCTGGCCGGTGTGCCGGTAGCCGGTATCCTGGGTGATCAGCAGGCGGCCATGGTCGGACAGACCTGCTTCGATGTCGGTGAGGCCAAAAACACCTACGGTACCGGTTCGTTTATGCTGCTCAACACCGGCACGAAACTGGTCCCGTCCAAGAGTGGCTTGCTAACCACCGTCTGTTACAAGTTCGGCGATCAGCCCGCCGTCTACGCCCTCGAAGGCTCAATTGCTATCACCGGTGCACTGGTGCAGTGGCTTCGTGATAACCTTGGTCTGATTACATCCTCGGCGGAAGTTGAGGCACTGGCGAATCTGGTCGAAGATAACGGCGGTATCTACTTCGTACCCGCCTTCTCCGGCCTCTTCGCTCCCTACTGGCGCTCGGATGCCCGCGGTGTGATTGTTGGCCTGACTCGTTATGTCAATAAAGGTCACCTCGCCCGTGCCGTACTCGAAGCCACTGCCTACCAGACTCGCGAGGTGCTCGACGCGATGGAACAGGACTCAGGCGTCAAGCTGACCGCCTTGAAGGTCGACGGTGGTATGGTGTACAATAATACTCTGATGCAATTTCAGGCCGATATTTTGGGTGTTCCCGTTATTCGGCCTAAAGTTGCAGAGACCACATCACTCGGTGCTGCTTACGCTGCCGGTTTAGCAGTCGGCTTCTGGTCAAATACCGATGAGATGCGGGCCAACTGGGGGGTTGATCACACCTGGACGCCACAGATGGATGAAGCAACCCGCGAGCGGCTCTATCGGGGCTGGAAGAAGGCAGTTACCCGTACCTTCGATTGGGTGGAGTAAACCACCCTCACCGCACCCGAACAGACCATTGTGGCAAGACCGGCGGGATATCTCCTGCCGGTCTTGCTGCCCGTCAGGAGTTCATTATGCAGACTATCTCCACCGATGTGCTGGTTATTGGTGGCGGCGCTACCGGCACCGGTTGCGCACTCGATCTGGCAATGCGCGGTATCCGTTGTGTGCTGGTGGAAAAGGGCGATTTGACACACGGTACCACCGGTCGCTATCACGGCCTGCTCCACTCAGGCGGGCGCTACGTAACCAAAGACCCCCAGTCAGCCAGCGAATGCGCCCACGAAAACGCGATTTTGCGGCGGATCATGCCGCATTGTATCGAGCAAACCTCTGGCTTCTTTGTGATTACACCGTGGGACGATGAGAGCTATGGCGATGTCTTCGTCGCCAACTGCCATCGTACCGGTGTACCGGTTCAGGAGATCAGCGTCGCCGAGATGCTGCGTCGTGAACCACTCCTTAACCCCCGCATTTCCCGCGTCTTTGAAGTTCCCGACGGCTCTGCCGACTCGTTCCTTGCTACCCATTCGGTCGCACTGGCGGCACGTGAATATGGTGCCGATATTCGCACCTACCATCATGTTGTCGAACTCATTCGGGTCGGGGATCGCGTCGTAGGCGCAATCGTCGAGGATTTACGTAGCGGTGAACGGGTGCGAATCGACTGCGCGTATGTACTCAACGCGGCAGGCGCCTGGGCCGGGAAGATTGCCGCCCTGGCCGGGCTAACGGTGAATGTCGTGCCCGGTAAAGGTACCATGGTTGCGATGAACCACCGTATGGTGAATACTGTGGTCAATCGCTGTAAGCTGCCGTCTGATGGTGACATTATCGTGCCAATTCACACGGTTGCTGTGATCGGTACGACCGATGTCCACGTTCCCGATCCCGATGTCTTTGGGATCGAACCCGAAGAGATACAGTTTATGCTCGATGAAGGCGAGAAGCTCATTCCCGGCTTCCGTCAGTATCGCGCTTTACGAGCCTGGGCTGGCGTGCGCCCACTCTACAAAGATAAAGATGTGGCCAGTGACCGCGATATTCCCCGCACGTTCAAATTGCTTGACCACGAAGAGCGTGATGGCGTGAGTGGTATCTTCTCAATTGTTGGCGGTAAATGGACAACCTATCGGCTGATGGCCGAACAAACGGTCAATGAGATTGCTCGCCGCCTGGGTAATACTCAACCCTGTCGCACGGCAAGCGAGGTCTTGCCGGTGCCCCGTTTCGAGCACAGTAGCCACGCGACGGTCACTGTTTCACCCAATCCGGCTGCGCAAACCCCTCACTACTGGCTGGGGAAACCATTAGCGCTCGTTGAGAGTCACCACGCGGCTGGTGATCTGATCTGTGAATGCGAGCTGGTGACGCGCGACCGGATTCAGGCTGCAATTGATGCCGGTGCGCATAACCTTGACGATATTCGCCGCGATGTACGCATGGGCATGGGGCCATGTCAGGGCGGCTGGTGTATCTACCGTACCGCCAACCTGCTCTATGAACAACGCTGTGCAGCGGGGCTCAACCACGTTCATACGAACGAAGCAATCATGCACTTTCTCCAGGAACGCTGGAAAGGTCTCACACCGGTATTGTGGGGCGACCAGTTACGACAGGCACGCCTCGATGAACTGATCTACGTCGGTGTGCTGGGCATTGATCGCCTGCGCACATTGGCCGAACCGGGTGGTGGATTGGTGACGCAACACCCGGCAATTGCAACTGAGTATGTGCAGGCATAGGTTGCCGGGAGAGTGATATGTACGATACGATTGTCATTGGTGCCGGTCTGGCCGGCATGATGGCCGCCATCGGGCGTGCCGAACGGGGGGAAAAAGTTCTGGTGCTGGCGAAGGGTCACGGAACGACCCACTGGGCCAGTGGCTGTATCGATCTGCTGGCAGCGGCAGATGATCCTTTGGCCGGGATTGCCCAACTGGCAGTAGAACGGCCTCACCATCCCTACGCGCTGAGCGGGCCGACCATGATCGAGCATGGAATTGCCCGACTGCGGGCAATCTGCGAGGCTGCCGGCTATCCGCTCGTCGGTAATCTCAACCATAACGTCTTTTTGCCCACTGCACTGGGCGCACTGCGCCCTACCGCCTTTACCCCGGCAACTATGATCGCCGGCGACACCCGCCAGTTGCGTGATGGACGGCCTACTCTGATCGCCAGCTTCGGCGAACTGCGTGACTTCTTCCCGCCCCTTATCGCGGCCAATCTACGTGCGCAGGGCATTCATGCTGAAGCAGCGCAGCTTACCCTTCCTCCAACCGGTCGTCAGCGCGACTTTAACCCGGTGACGCTGGCACGCCTGTTCGATCAGCCCGCTTTTCGGGCCAGTGTCGGCGACCAGCTCGCAGGTCTGGTGCGTAAGGGAGGGTATGCACGCATTGGGATGCCGGCTATTCTCGGTTTGAAACATGCGACCGAAGTAGTACGTGATTTACAGAATCGGTCTGGCGCACTGATCTTTGAAATTCCTACGCTTCCCACCTCTGTGGCCGGGATGCGGCTCTATCATATGCTGGAAGACGAATTGATCCGCCTGGGAGGCAGGGTGCAGTTGGGCGGTTTTGTCCAACGCGGTGAGCATGTTCAGCAGACACTGGTTGCTGTTTTCAGTGAGGCAGCCGCTCGTGAGCAACGGCACACTGCCCGCCGTTGGGTACTGGCTACCGGCGGCATCCTCGGTGGTGGAGTTAGGGCAACACCGGAAGGTCAGCTTCGGGAAACTGCGCTCGACCTTCCCCTCCAGACGCCCGCCGGCAGAGCGGGCTGGTTTGCGCCTCGCTTCCTTGCCGAAGACGGTCATCCAGTCTTTCAGAGTGGGGTGCGTGTTGATCGTGATCTGCGTCCACTCGATGCCGGAGGTCAACTGGTCTACGAAAATGTGATGGTTGCCGGCAGTGCGCTTGCCGGTTTTGATCCGATTCGTGAAGGATGCCTTGAGGGTGTCGCTATTGCCACCGGCTGGAAAGCTGGGCAGCAGTAGTCGACCAAGAGGAACAATCGCTATGGATCACATCGAGCTATCGCTCACGCAATCGCTTGATCACTGCATCAAGTGCAACATCTGCACTTCCGCCTGTCCAGTGGCAGCGGTGACCGATGCCTTTCCTGGTCCGAAATACGTTGGGCCACAAGCGCAACGTTTTCGCCATGCTGCGCAGCCGGTTCCCGACGCATCGGTTGATTACTGCTCGGGTTGTCGGGTCTGTAACCAGGTCTGCCCAACCGGAGTGCGCATCGCCGAACTAAACGCCCGTGCCCGTGCCCAAATCGTGGCCGAACGCGGTATGTCGCTCCGCAATCGGATCATTGCCCGCTCTGGCCTGGTTGGACGGCTGAGTTGCGGTCCCCATGCTCCACTGGTGAATTTCACACTTCAGTTTGCCCCGGCTCGCTGGCTCATCGAACAGGTGATGGGTATTCACCGCCATGCGCCATTGCCCAAAGCCAGCACCTACACGTTTCGGCGCTGGTTCCAACGTCGTAAAGTAACAGTGACCGGTCGCTTTCCACAAGTGGTCTACTTCCACGGTTGTAGCACCAACTTTTACGAACCACACGTTGGCAAAGCTGCTATCGCGGTTCTCGAACACCTCGGCTTCGAGGTGATCATACCACCTCAACGCTGTTGTGGTTTGCCGTTACTCTCTAACGGTGATTTTCCGGCGGCGCAGAAGCATCACGAATACAATGTTGCACAACTCTTACCGTATGCACGTGCCGGCATTCCAATTGTTGGCACCAGCACCAGTTGCACGCTAACCTTGAAAGAAGAAGCGCCAGAACTGCTCGGATTACACGGTGATGATGTGCGAGCAGTAGCTGCCGGCACCTACGACATCTTTGAATTTCTGCGCGATCTGCACGAACAAGGTCGGTTGCGTACCGATTTTCGCCCGCTGGAACGCAGCCTTCCCTACCATCCACCGTGCCAGTTACGTGCGCACCGGATCGGACGCCCGGTACTCGATGTGTTGAGCCTGGTTCCTGGTCTGCGCCTGCACGAAAGCCGTGCCGAGTGCTGCGGTATTGCCGGAACATATGGATTGAAACGCGAGAAGTACCAGATCGCAATGGATGTTGGCAAGCCGCTGTTCGAGTTTGTGCGTTCAAGCGGTCAACAGCTTGCGCTTTGCGATAGCGAGACCTGTCGCTGGCAAATTAGCGGCGCTACCGGCGTTACCACCCGCCATCCAATTGAAATTCTGGCTGAAGCATACGACCTTGTGTAGAACCTAATCTCATAAAGCTGTGTCACAAACTATCGCCTGGTTTGAGGTGCAGAAATGTAGCTTCTGCACCTACCGTGCTTACTGGCGGGCATTGAGCACGATAGACATGATTATCGCAATCATCGAGCCCGGCGCACTATGAGATAGTGATCAACATCCTGACCGGATTATACGATCTTTTATAGTAGACTTACAAGTAGTATTTTACTTTTATCCAGAGCAGTGGAGTAGGTACCGCTGCTCCTACATTTTGTTATAATAGGGGATAGTTTGGTTCAAAATAGAGCAAGGATTAGTAGATGCTTACGCCGGAAACAGTCTTACAGGGTCGGTATCGTGTCATCTCTCAGATCGCAAAAGGTGGGATGGGTGCTGTCTACCACGCCCGCGATCTGCGACTGCGCATCGATGTTGCCCTCAAACAGACCCTGTTCAACGACGATGCGTACCGGCAGGCATTTGAACGGGAAGCGCAAATTCTGGCCCGGCTGCGCCATCAGGCGCTGCCCCGAGTTATTGACCATTTCATCGAGCCACAGGGCCAGTTTCTGGTGATGGAATTCATCCACGGCGAGGACCTGGGCAATCAACTGGCTCGCCTGGGACGGCGCTTTGCATCGCCGCAAGTATTACCGCTGGTTGTGAAGTGGACTGATCAACTACTTGATGTATTACACTACCTGCATACCCGTCCGGTGCCTGTCATTCATCGTGACATTAAGCCGAAAAACCTGAAGTTAACGCCAAATCATGATATTATCCTACTCGATTTTGGCCTGGCGCGCGGCGGTATGACGGTTGTCGCTGATATTGATGGTTCAGGCACCCGCAAAGTCTACGGTTTTACCCCTCCCTACGCACCATACGAACAAATGCGTGATGGTGAACCCGATCCGCGGAGTGATATTTACTCGCTATCAGCAACGCTGTATCACTTGCTCACCGGCGTTTTACCACCTGATGCAATGACCCGCATGGCCAGTCTGGTCAATGGTCAACCCGATCCACTCCGCCCAATTCGGAGCCTGGCTCCCCATGTGCCCGAAGGGTTAGCCCAATTGATTGAGCAGGGAATGGCGACGCTGATCAATCAGCGACCACAATCAGTGCGCGAAATGCGCGAGGCACTACACCGGCTGCGTGGCCGACCAATTACGAGTGGTTCACCCGCTGCAATCCGGCCTATTGCCCAGACAGCATCTTCTTCATCTAACGACACGACCGCAACACCCGCCTCATCAAAGCCGGCCACTCCCACCCAGGCTGCACCTGTTTCCCAACCGCAGACCTCATCACCAACACCAGTTGGCACCCTGCTCCGTCGTATGATCACCGGTTCACAGGTAGGCAGCCTATCCTTTGACCCAAACAGTCGCTGGTTACTGGCCGGCTACGACGATTATACGGTTGGGGTGTGGAACCTGAGCAGCGGCGAGCAAATCCATACGCTGCGCGGTCACGAGAGCACCATCCGCGCTGTTGCTGTCAGTCCTGATAGCACATTGGCTGCAACCGGTAGCGATGATGAAACGATACGACTCTGGACAACAGACAACTGGCAGATGGTGCAACTCATTCACCAGACCGGTTGCCCTGTCGAGAGTGTCTGTTTCAGTCCTGATGGTCGTTATCTGGCGGTTGGCGGTTGGGGAGAAGCGATCACGCTCTACGAAATTCGGAAACGAAAGATAGAACCAATTGGTTTGTTCACCTGTCCATTCGTACACTCGTTGAGCTTTTCGCCTGATGGATCGATGTTAGCTGCCGGTTGTTACGATGGCGCGATCTACCTCTGGCAGATTACCGATCACCAACCCCTGAAACCAATCGAAGGATTCAATACCTTTATCTACAGCGTCGCCTTTAATCCAGCCGGTACGATTCTGGCCGCATGCAGCGGTACCACTATCCGCCTTTGGCGCGTAAAAGATTTTCACGCCCTTGACACATTACACGGCCATACGGCACCGGTACGCGGTCTGGCCTTCAGTCCTTGTGTACCATTGCTTGCCTCCGCCAGTGAAGATCGTAGTGCTCGCTTCTGGCTGGCCGAACAGGGCCAACCTCACCCGCCGATCCTCGAACATAGCGCTGGTGTCAGTTGTCTGAGCTTTAGTCCCAATGGGCAATTACTGGCTACCGGCGCCCACGACGGTCGCATTTGCCTCTGGCAGGCACCGGCTGCAATCTGATGCCAAATCTGGTACATGCCAACGCATGGCACGCAATCCAAGACGCACCCTTTCGCCACCCCTCGTTCGCCGCATCCCTCGTATAGTAGGGGCGGGTTCATAACCCGCCCCTACGGAACCGCTGAGGTACCTGCCATTAATCGAGCGATCTGATCGTCAATCAGCCAAATCAGTGGGGTGCAGAAGCACGCAGTGGAGTCGCCACCGATAGACGGTTGGGACAACCCAGGGTGTCATCATGATCACCGCAATACGAAGTGTCTCGTGTGTTGTGATAACTGTCGGATAAGCCAATATGTTGACACCATAAGTAAATGAAAAGGGGCTGAGAGCACGAACCCCGGCCAGCCCTGTCGTCATGCGGGCAAAAGACCTGCCTGACAGCGTGCCAGCCCCACAGGGGCTGCGATCAAGTACGCTCACCGGACCAGCCCCGCCGGCCTTCCACGAATTGAGGCAGGGTTTGAACCCGCCGGTTAGCAGTACCTTGCCGTGCAGACATAGCCGCACATCCACGCTCATGCCGTTGCTCGTACCCGATCCACCAGAGCCAGAATCCGCTCGGCCCGTCGGCCATACGTATGGTTGGCGGCAACTGCCCGGCGGGCGGTTGCCAGTGCCAGATCACGTTCATTGAGGGCTGCGGACAGTGCTTCCTGTAAGCCGGTCAGGTTGCGCCGAGGGAAACTGTACGCCAGATGAGGCGGAACGATCTCGTGCAGAGCTGGAATCGCCGGCAACACAAGCGGCAAACCCAGGGCCAGATATTCAAACAGCTTCAAAGGCGACGCAGTAACATCGGTGACGGTATCAGGAATAACCAGCACATCAGCCGCACCCAGGCAACGTACCACGTCGACTTGTGGACGGGGTGGCAGGATGTAGAGATCAGCCGGTGTCGTTGTTGTATCGGCGACGCGAAAGCCTTCACTCACTGCGTGGGCAGTCAGCGCAGCCCGTTCACCAGGACGACCACCGAGAATCAGTCCTGTAAGGGTGGGGTAGGTCACCTTGAGTGAACGAAGGGCACTCAAAAGACCATCGAGCCAGCGATGGGCAAAGGTCATACCGGCATACGCAATGATCGGCACGTGTGGCGGCAACCCCAGTTCAGCCCGACACTGCGCACGATCTTGTGGCGTAAAGATCTGCTCATCGTAAGCATCAGGGATGACAGCGACATCTGCGGGATCGCGCCAGCCGATCTGGGAGAGCAGACAGCGAAAATCATTGGTAAGCGAAGCTACAGCAGTTGCCCGACACAGCGCAGTACGGTCGATCAAGTCGAGTAAACCTCGTGCCCAACGTTCTTTTGCGCGTGAAGGATTACGTGATTCGAGATCGTGAGCCTCGTAAATCACCGGTATGCCCAATTGTGGACCAAAGCAGCCGGACCACCACGCAGCAATGATCGGTTGACGAATATAGACTGCTTCAACCTGACGACGCTGTGGAGCGACAAAGACTACGGTCATCGCGGCAAATACCGAATGTTCGAGATAATACAACAGCGTGCTCTTATACAATCGTGACAGCTTGCCAATGGCCGGTCGCGGTAAATGGACGACATTTAATTCTTGAAATCGACTCGATTCAAATCCCCATCTTGGAATGAGTGCCAGCGTATCAGGACGGCGGGCACGCAATTCACGGAGTGTCGTAAAGGTTTGCAGCGCATTCGCCGATTGCAAATTCAGGCTGGTTGGGTAGGCAATATAGACTATCATCTCAGCGGGTTACCTCAAGGCGCGACAGTAAACGGTCGAGTTCAGCCAGGGTCGAGGCCAGGCCGGCTGGAGCTGTGTGTAGTGAACCACCGGTCACCAGAGCTGCATGTACCAGATGCGGATTATCGCCGGCCATTTGTAAATTGCGGAGGTCCTGGCGGATGCGCCCATCGCTGATAGTAATACCGTGACGGGCCAGCATCGCACGATAGTAAGGATAATGTTCGCACAACTGGCGGGCCACACTCTCAAAGCCATGCCGGGCAATCGTCATCCGGGTATGAAAGCGCATCGTATTCTCGGCGAACATTGTCCGATCTTTACGGGATGGCTCAATTAGAATAATATCAACTTCAGGATGGCGTCGGCGCACCTGTTTGATATGGTAATGCAGGCCGGCATGAATAAAAGTACGAAAAACCTGATTGCCGATACGCTGGATTCCCTGATCACTAATGGCCGCACCGGGTGGATGCCGACGATTATCGAAAGGCACCATCGGGTTGATACAGACGATCAATTCTGCACCGCGCTCAATTGCTACATCGAGACTGGCTGTACCCCGCAGACCGCCGTCGATATAGTCGTGATCACCAATTCGTACCGGTCGATAAAAAATGGGGATAGCTGCCGAAGCACATACTGCGAGCGAGATTGGCACATCATCAAGAGGTGGCAAACCGAAAATCGCCCGTTCACCCGTATCAAGATCGGTAGCGACAATCATTAGCTCACGATCAAGATCGGCGAAACGATTCGAGCGACCGGGCTGCTCAAGGGCTGCGCGCAAGTACTGCTCAAGGGATCGCGAGTCGTAGAGGCCGGTCGGCAAGCCTACCGCCACAGTTTCAATCAGATCGAGTAACGAAACTTCACCACCCTCACGAACCCAACGCTGTATCGCCTGTACCAGGGCACCGGGTAGATGAGCAGCCCGATACAGAAGATCGGTGATATTCAACTGATAGAGATGGTACGGTTCAAGCTGATCAATCCCGAGCAGCGAGCTTTCAAGCACGCTAATTAACGTGCGTGGTGACATATTGTTCGCCAGACAGGCACTGATCAACGCTCCGGCACTGGTGCCGACGTAGACATCAAATTCATTAACAGAAAGATGTTCGAGCACTTGATCAATGGCACAGAGCGCCCCAATTTCGTAAGCAGCGCCAGCAACACCACCGCCAGCGAGGACCAGAGCAGTTTTGCTACGATGCATACCATGCCTCTCTGCACTAACGCGCACCCGACGCACAGGAATGACGTGGAGTGTTTAGAAGAGTAAATAACCTGCTTAACCACAAGGGGACATCAGGCTCGCTGTAACCTGTCTGGCTCTACCATCAACCGAATCGCTATACAATTGCGTTTAATACCAAAATGAACCCTTTAGCGCCGCCGCAATAATTGTTCGACCGTACTAGCCAGCGCATCGATTTGCGCATGCAACCGTTCGACATCGTTACGAGTGGGCACATCAGCAATCCGGTCGGCCAGCCGGTTGCGGGCATCGTGCGCAAACTCCTGCCGCAAGAGCAGTTTGCGCCAGCGATCAGCTTCCTCCGGTGAGAGTTCACCCTCATCCACCAGCACATCGATCCGCCGCCCAATTTCGGCTTCGATCAAATCGTCGCCTCCAAGCGAACTGAAAAGAGCACGGCGCAAATTGGCAATCGTGTCGCCACCCACCTGTATCAGATCGGTCAACAAATTGGTTGGTAACGGCGATTGACGACCACGGGCGTGTAACACAACCTGGGCCAGAATGTTAGCGGTAATATCGTCGCCGGTCTCGTTGTCGAGTACCTGAACAGTTTCACCCTCTTGCACCAATCGGGCAATGCCATCGAGGGTAATGTAACGTTTCTGATTCGTATGATACAGTTTGCGATTCGCGTACTTCTTGATCAGATGCATAGAATTGCCGCCTTGTGCCAGACGTTGCTGGTATGAAACTGAGAGCGTTCCGGCTACACTATCCATTACTCCAAACGAACCTGATAGTCTCAGCGGCAATTATAACACGCTGCGCCAAAACGCCGGCAACTACGGGCATCACCGTAGCGCCGGCGTTCAGTGAATATCAGAAGAATTACTTCTCGCTGCTCTCTTCCTTAGCCTCGCTGCGGCCACGGGTACGGGCCGGCGCCTCCTGTGCACGGCGCAGCTCTTCGACGCGCACAGCCAGTTGCGCAATCTTGGCGCTCAGCTCATCAATATCCCGCTTCGATGGAATATTAAGCCGATTGAGGAACTGCTCGAAGCTGGTCTCGACCTGGGCTGTGAGGTTGTTGAGATTGGTCTGTACCTGATCGGCCTGGGGCATTGTCGTCTTGCGGAAGCGCTCCATTGTCTCATCAAACAGCTTCTGCGCATCCTTCTGCGCCAGCTCACCACGCTCAACCAGCCGGTTGAGGAAAGCCTCGGCCTCTTCACGGCTGAGCGCAAAAGCACCGATCCCGGCCAGCATCAGCTTGCGAACAATCTCAAATACCTGAACGCTCGGATTGACCTGCGGTGGAGTCTCGTCGATCTGGCGCACGTTGACTTCAATCTCTTCTACGGTTGTCATGAGTAACCTCCTGCTTTGTGCGAGTAACTGGTGTTCAGACTGTCTGTATCATAGCATAGTCTGAGCGATTTCGGTAGTCGTATAACGCAATGCGTTATCCAGTTTGAGTATAACACACTGCGTCATGAAAGTCAATCAACGAGGTTATATCAATTTGTTATCAGACCTGGATGGATCATATTGTGATGCTGAGCTGTATCTACACACTCACAGGAGCGAAGTCATCACTCGTAATCGCACCATCGTCTCGGCGGCGACATAAGTGCAGATGCAGAGAACGGCGTTTCCGCTGCACACGGTATCACACACCGACATGGATACGGTTTCTGGATCGGGTTATCCGTGACAAGGTTTGGCATGCGAAAGCTTCCACTGTGCGTACCAAAAGGCGCGGGGCGTACTCGTACCAATCCGAGACTCTGGTGAAGGAGTGGTATAAGTACGGTTTGGCAGCCAGCCCTAAGGGGGCTGTCCGTGCATCGCGGACAAAGCAGCAACACGCTGTGCAGGTTCTCGCCAATGATGATTAAAAGCCTCAGCGATGATATCCGGTATTGGTTCAGATTTGAGATGCCATCGGCTACATCACTTTGCCCGCACATCGCTCACAAAATGAAAACTGCTCAACCGCATGCCTTCCCGTTCGTAGAACCGGTGAGCATCTTTACGCCAAGTACCGGAATCAAGGTGTAATTGATCACAGCCGGCAGCCAAGGCATACTGTTTCAACCAGTTCAGGAGTGCCGATCCGTAGCCATGTGAACGCCGATTGGCATCAGTCACCAGATCGTCAACGTACAGAAAGCGACCCCAGGCCAGATTCTCACCGAACCGAAAGCCGGCGACTGCAACGACTTCATTCTTATCGATAAGTGCCGCCAAACAATAGCCCATTGCCATCAACCGGCGAATCCGTGGAACAAATTCAGGTTGGGTAAGCTGCGGTCGCAACTGGCACATGATCGGATAGCAGGCGGCAATTTCGTCATCAGTAGTAGCAATCGAGATGTTCATCGGTTGTCATCCTCGTCGATCAAGGCATGGAACCATTCTCAGTCAGTGCGATCACCGCTCACCAGCTCCCACATCGTCGCGATACATCCGACCAGGAAAGCGAATACGTTCGGCGTTAATGAGCGCACGACCACGCGCACCGGCCAGTGTTGCCCCTAATGCCACTACGGTTACCACATGACCGCCGGTCAGATAGAGACTACCACTTTGACTACCCAACAGGCGCTCACGACGAGACGGATCGTAGCGCAAGATAAACGGCGACTCGGTCTGGTCGTGAAAGACTAATACGCCTTCGTCCACATCGCCAACACCATCAACTGCTGCATTGATTGGATAATGATGAGGGTAACCTTGGGTAACCAACGCCAACGCCACACTCGCTTCATCGCGCCAACGCAGTGGTGGTAAACGCTGTAAACTACGGGCAATGGCGGCTTCGTAGTATGGCACCAGATCATCGATCAGGCGCGGCAAAACAGCCTGTGCCTCCATATCGCGAAGACTGCAACGCAAGCCAACGATGCGTGGGCCGTGGTCACCAATAATGCAATCAACGCCGATAATCCCCCAGTAGGGCAATTGTTCACGCGCAATTGCCGCGATAAGGGGCTGCATGATGTGTCGTTCAAGATAGCTCGTCAAGCGCTGGGCATAGGTTGAATTGCCGGTAATGGCCCCCATACCAGGAGCGGGCGGGCTATCTGGCTGTGGCCCCATCCCGTCGTAGATACGTGCCGGTAACAGCGATACCAGATGACTGCCATCGGTAATAGCCGAAAAGCTGACCAGTGGCCCTGCCACATATTCTTCAATCACAACCCCGTGACTGCTCCCTTCCACCGGGCGGGTAACAAAGAATGACCGCAACGCCTCAAGGGCTGTGTAGCGGTCGAAGTAGACACCTTCACCGGTAGCCGGGTGATCGCCACGCAGCACCACCGGTAATTGCTGAGCAGCCAGATATTTTTCCGCCATTGGTAAGCTGGCAAAACAGCGTCCGTTCGGTGTTGGGAGCTGATAGCGCAAGAGCAATTCCTTGGCGTAACAGCGACTCCATTCGATGCGTGTGCTGCGCTGTGAAGCACCACACACGCCAATATGCATACTCACGACCTCATCAACCAAACCGGCCCAGAGCGGTTCACTTCCGGCAGGAACGATGAGGTCAATCTGTTCGTTAAATGCCCATTGCGCTACATGCGCCGGTTGGAGTGGATCAAGATCAACCTGGGGAGCAATCTGGCACGCACCACCATTGCCCGGCGCCACCAGGACGTCAGCCGTCGGGCTGGCAAAGAGTTTCCAAACCAGCGCGTGAGCGCGTCCATCATTACCGAGAACCAGAATCTTCATACCGGCGCATTCCTTCACTCGCCCAGGCCTACTCCGTGGCACATATCTCAACGAGTCGGCGAGATGAGTCAGAAAACCTTTAGGCTGGTGACACCTGACGGCCAGAGTAGTTTGTCACGTACGAGATTGTCACCTCGCACGTCAACTTATACGTCTCATCCTTACTCGTAAGTAACTACATGCGGTTAGATGCCAAGACGAGTGCGCGTTGCCGTGATCAGATTCCGCATCAACATGACGTTGGTCACCGGCCCGGTGCCACCGGGTACCGGCGTAATTGCCCCGGCTACCTCAACCACGGCGGAAAAATCGACATCGCCAACCATACTTCCATCGGCTAACACATTGGTACCGAAGTCGATTACGGTTGCACCGGGTTTGACCATATCGGCAGTGATCAGACCAGGACGACCGGCAGCCGCAGCGATAATATCGCACTCGCGCAAAACAGCACCAAGATCGGCTGTCCGGGAATGACAGATTGTCACTGTCGCATCGGCTTGCAGTAGCAGGAGGGCCATAGGCCGCCCAACGATTGCCGAGCGGCCAACCACTGCGGCACGCCGCCCACGAATCTCGATACCATAACGCCGCATGAGTTCAATACCACCAGCCGGGGTGTTTGGTGTGAGGGTTGGCCGCCCCTGCGCCAGCAAGCCGGCGTTGATCGGGTGAATACCATCGAGGTCCTTTTCCGGTGCAAGCCGGCTTAGCACACCATCGAGGGTTAAACCCGCCGGTAACGGTAATTGCAGTAAGATACCGTCAATCCGATCATCTGCACTCAGCGTCGCCACGGTCGCTTCCAGGTCGGCCTGCGCCGTTTCTGCTGGTAGCGCAATTGCCCGGCAGGCAGCGCCCAACGACTGACACAGGCGGTCAATACTCCGCACATAGCGAGTCGCCGCCGGATCATCACCGACCTGCACCACAGCGATTGTAGGTGGACGATCAATCTGAGTGCGCAATTCAGCAATTTGGGCTGCGGCTTCGGCCCGTAGCTCTTGCGCCAGTGCCTTACCATCGAGGATGCGTGCGCTCATCCCGCCATCCTTCCCCGAACAATGGTGACGATACCATCAACTTCATCACCAAGTCCGATTAGCAGGTCTTGCAACTGTGCCCGTGTCTCTCGCACGAACAATTGATCTTCCAAGGCGGCCAGATTAATTTCAACGTTCAGCGCAGCACTCTGCACGGCGGCCCGGATCAGAAATGCCGCTACACCGACATCACTGACCACCAGGCGTGCACAGTTATTGGCCAGCGTTGTACAGAGCGGCAGCAGCGCCGTTGCCGCCTGTGCTGTACGCAGTGGCACTTCCGCTGCCAGCCTGGTAATCTGCTGAATCGCTGCCTTCCGCGTTGCTGCATCAGCTTCCGTCGTTCGCGGGAGCTTGTAGGCGGCCGCCAGTCGGTTGAATACGGTGATGTCTTCATCTGCTAGTCGCTGCAATTCACTGCGCAACTGCTCGGCCTGGGCATGAATAGCGCGTAGTTCACCTTCAAGAGTGGCAAATTGCGGCTTACCAATGGTCAGCTCGCACACCATACTCACTAACCCGGCTGCCATGGCGCCGGTTAAGGCCGCAACACTCCCACCACCGGGGGTAGGGGAACGCGAAGCCAGTGCATCGAGGATGGCGCCGAGCGGTTGTTGCATCAATGACTCTGCCATGTCGCCTCCCTGAACAGAACGAGATACGAGAACGCACTGTAGCGTTTGACACGACTCATTATAGCGGATAGCTGTGACCAAAGCGGCAGCAGGTATCGGGCGTTCCCGCGTTATAATAGCCGATAAGCAAAGGTTAGATCTCCCGTTCAGCAGGCAGGATCAATACAATGTGGCCGTCACACTCGCAGATTATTCTTTTTAGTGGTGAAGCCAGTGCATTGGCTGCTACTGCTTCGGCAGTCGGTTTCGCAGCGCGTGGGCAATCGACACTGCTGACCAGCCTCGTACCGACGCACCCTGCCGCTACCCTGTTGGGTGTCGCACCAGCGTCTGAGCCAATGACGCTGCGTACCAACCTCGATTTCTGGGCATGCAATACACTGAACGAGTTGAACGGTATCTGGAATGATCTGCGAGCACGTGTTCAGCTTCCAGGCCCACCGGTGAACGGTGAAGATTTGCCGTTGCTGCCCGGTATCGATCTGTTTCTGGCCGTTTATCGCCTGGCAATCCACGCCCGCCGTAACTATGCTGTGATTTGCGTCGATGCCGGCCCTCCCGATGGCCTCATTCGTGCGTTAGCCATTCCCGACACCTTTCGCTGGCTTATGCGTCAGCTTTTCGGGCTTGATCGCGGCCCCGGTCAGTCGAGTGAGTCGCTGGCCCGGGCTGCCTTGCCCGCCAATTTGCTGCCCTTTGAGCAAATTGGCCGCCTGCAAGATGCGCGGGTCACGTTCGAGCAACTCCGTGATACTGCCCTTGATCCGGCACATGTGCGAGCACGGCTGGTCATTCGGCCTGATCAAGCCGGCTTGCGCACAGCCACTATCTCTGCTCCGGCATTTCTACTCTTCGGTATGAATCTTGATGCCCTCATCGTCGGGCCTTTGTTGCCGGCATTGGATGCCGGACACCGGTTAGCGTCTGTCATCCACGAACAGGAAGACGTACTGGTAGCAGTCAAGGCCCGCTGGCCGAACCTGCCATTGCTGCGCTTACCCTTCAGCGCCACGCCAGGCGCTATCGACCCCGTCATCGATGTCGGTCAAGACCTGACGCTATCACCGATGCCACAACCGCCACCCATTACCACCGGCCCAGCCGATGATCCATCTCTACGCCTGTGCTTACCCGGCGTGGCCCGTGACGATCTGAGTATCAGCGTCAGCAGTGATGAACTCGTCGTTTCACTTGGCCCATACCGCCGCCACCTGCTCTTGCCACCAGGACTGCGTGGCGTGTCAATTCGTGCTGTCCGGGAAGGTGATCACCTGACGATCCGACGCCGTTAACCTGTTTGGAGTTCGCTTGTTTTGTGCCAGCGAGGAGATCATGGCTCGTACACCATCCGACTTACGCGATCTGAAAGCCGTCGTCACCGGCGGCAGCCGTGGGATTGGCCGGGCAATTGCTGAAGCGCTGGCCCGTACCGGTGCGCAGGTTATTATCTCATCAACCAATCCAACCAACCTTACTGAAGCTGAACGCGCGTTGCAGGCTGCCGGTTTGAACGTCACCGGTATTCGCTGTGATGTCGCCAATCGCAGTGAGGTTGAAGCACTGGCAAGTGCCGCCGTGGCACAGATGGGACGGATCGATCTCTGGATCAACAACGCCGGTATCTCAGGGCCATTCGGCTATGCACTGGATATACCGCCCGATGCCTGGGAACAGGTGATCAGGGTCAATCTGCTCGGCACCTATTACGGTTGTCGGGCAGCACTGCCGTACATGATCAAACAACGTAACGGTCAGATCATCAATCTCTCCGGTGGTGGAGCAAAACGTGCCCAGCGCTTTCTCTCGGCCTACAGCACATCAAAAGCGGCGATTGTGCGTCTGACCGAAGCCTTTGCCCGCGACTATCAAGACCACCCCTACCTGCGCTTTAACGTACTCACCCCTGGTATGGTGCCGACAGACATGATCAATCACTTTGAAACGGTTGGCCCCGGCGGCGAGGCGATCAAGCAATTGCCCCGCGTCCTCCGCATCTTCGGCACGACAGCCGAAGAGACAGCCGAACTCGCCCTACGCATTGTGCGCGAGGGTAAAAATGGGCAGGTCTTCGAGGTCATGCCACGTCATCGGGCAATCTGGCGCCTGCTCAAAGCAGCTCTTTCACGGCGCAGCGACGGGTCCATAGGATGAACGAGTGACGGGATGACGAGAAACAGGTCTTTACCGGCAATAAATGTAATATCAAATTAATGGCTCCCGTTCACCTGGTTCTCGTCCCCTTCCAGAGCCTCCCGTTGGTGGTAAGAGTGCCACCCATTTGCGCAAAAATGGAACGCAACACCCTCGGTTACCGCACTCCCCTATATACCAATGGGAATAGGCACATGCACCGTAGGGGCGGGTTCTCAACCCGCCCCCAGGCAATCCGTCCATCCGGATCATCCATGCACCATAGGGGCGGGTTCTCAACCCGCCTCCAGGCAATCCGTCCATCCGGATCATCCATGCACCGTAGGGGCGGGTTCTCAACCCGCCCCCTCAACCCGCCCCCAGGCAATCCGTCCGTCCGGATCATACAGATGATGCCAGCTGATCCTATCTCTTGTAATCCCCCTGACAAATGCGAACTCACGCGTTTTCTCCCCTCACCCTGCACCTGTGTTCTGATCTAACCATCCTCGTACCTCTTCAGCAGGTAGTGGACGACTGATGTAATAGCCTTGAAACACGTCGCAACCGGCATCGAATAGTATCTGATGTTGACCTGCCGTCTCAACACCTTCAGCAACGATCTGCACCCCAAGGTGATGACCGAGGGTAATAATTGTGGTGATCAGGCTACGTTCAACCCCGGCGTTGTCCTGGTCGAGAAGAGCAACAAATGACCGGTCAATCTTCAACACGTTGATTGGCAAACGGTGCAGGTAAGAGAGTGAGGAATAACCGGTACCAAAATCATCAATTGCCAGTGTCACCCCAAGCTGGCGCAACTCACCGGGCTGGCGACGTAAATCATCAATCTGGCCCATCAGCATACTTTCGGTTAATTCAAGTTCCAGCCAGGAAAATGGTAATGCAGTCTGCGCTACCGTATCGGCAACAGTCTGCGCAAAATCGGCTTGCGTAAACTGGATCACCGACACATTCACGGCAACAGGGACAACCTTCAGACCATCCTGCCACCATTGCGTCACCTGACGCGCAACCTCACGCAGCACCCATCTACCAATGGGCACAATAAAGCCTGTTTCTTCGGCAATTGGAATAAACCGCGCCGGAGAAACCATTCCCAATGTAGGATGTTGCCAGCGCAACAACGCCTCTAAACCGACCAACTGCCCTGTGCGATCAACTTTTGGCTGATAGTGGAGCAGCAGCTCCTGTCGTTCAATCGCCCGCCGCAGAAGGTTCTCGATCTGTAATCGTTCGATGGAGACATCAGTAATTGCCGCATCAAAAAAATGAAAACTGTTGTGCAAAAGCTGCTTGGCACGGTACATCGCGACATCGGCAGCCCGCTGCAATGCAATCACATCGGTACCATCAATCGGGTACAGGCTGGCGCCGATACTGGCACTTACAAAAATCTCATGGCCGTTGACGAAGAAGGGCTGATCGAGTGCCTCGTGGAGACGATACACAATATGTGTCACCTGTTGAGGATTGGTAATGTCAGACAACACCAGTAAGAATTCATCACCACCATGACGGGCAATGGTATCGGTTGCGCGTATACAGGCTTCAAAGCGACGGGCAACCTGGATCAGGAGCATATCACCGGTTGTGTGACCAAGGGTATCATTGACGTGTTTGAAACGATCGAGATCGATGAAGAGCACAGCAACCATGGTATTTGCCCGCCGGGCATGCTCAATCGCCTGCTGTAAGCGATCCTCGAACAGCAGCCGGTTCGGCAAGCCGGTGAGTGCATCGTGATGCGTCTGATAGGCGAGTTTATGCAGTGTAGCGTGCTGTTCGAGCGCGATGAGGCTCAACTGTTCAAACTGTTCAATCAGAAGCTGTTCTTCGGCTGTCAGTGGGTTATTCTGCTGTCGGCAAACGAGCAGCCAGCTATCGACATCGCGGTTGGTTTGCAATGCCATCATCCACGTTCCGCTCACCGCGTATGCTTGCAGGATGTAATCAACTGCCGGCCACCGGGAGGGGTCTACATGCAGCGACATTATCCGCTGCTGCGGGAGCAGCTCGGATGCCAGCACCTCACCAGCCCAGGCATCAAGATGTTTGATCACCTCTTCCGGTAACGATGTACTATAGCTGACAAACAGATTACTCGAACGCACAACACAAGCAGCGTAGATCAGATCAGGAATTTGCTCTCCAATCAGGTGTAACAATTCGCGGGTAATCGTTCGTAAATCGTACTGGCGAGCAATCAATTCCAATACTCGGCGACGAGCGAGGGCGATCTGCTCAGCCTTCCGTCGGGCCGAAATGTCGTCAAGCACTACCACGGCTTGCACCCGCTCGCCAGAACCGAAGCGCACCACCCGTATTTCCAGCCAGCGTTGTGCTTCCTTCCCTACCACAAGCTCATCGTCGTATCGAACCACGTCGCCATGTAACAGACGTTCAATGGCCTGCGCGATGACACCTGCTGTTTTACCAACCAAGTGACACGCCGCCAGAAACGATGCACCAACTGCACAATCGACCGTCTCAACACCAAGCAGAGTCCCCAATTGTAACCAGCGGACATTCGCGGCCAAGACCTGACCGTACTGATTGAGGATAGCAATAGCGGTTGGTAGGGCATCCAGCGCCGAATGTAAAAGCTGCTGCATCTCGATCAACTGTTGTTCGGCCTGCTTACGATCAGTAATATCGTGCAGCACGGCTAGCATCGCCGGCGTACCCTGCCACTCTATCGGCTCAACCCGCAGATCGACAATAACGACTGAGTTATCAGGACGTACGATCTCGGCATCCACTGTCAGACCAGGCTGAAGTGGAAAGCCAAATGGACTGCCGGTTAGCTGAGCAGACTGCCGACCAAACAGACGCTGCGCTGCTTCATTGGCGAAGAGCACGACTCCGTCGAGATCGAGTACCAGCAATGCATTAATATTGTTGGCAAGTATCGCGTAGAGAGTCTGTCGATCCAGATTCGACGACTCGAGATCAGCAGACTGTGGATTGCGTTCAGCGTGGTCTTGCCGCATTTGAATAGTCTCACTCACCGACCAGAACTCCGAAAAGCGCTCAAGATGATTGATCGTACGCCCCACCGCTCTCTTCATCGCGAAACATTGCACTCAGGCGATCAATCTCACTTGGGGTAATGTGGGTGAATTGACCTGACAAAATACCCGAAATGTTACGAAATGGACGACCAATATGCATACCACGACTATCAATTGTAAACTCACGAATGTCTTTATCGTGACCAGAACCACGCATTTTCAAGACCGTTAACCCGCGGCGCATCTCGCCAAACAACTCAACATACCGTAACAGGATGATCGAGTCGGTGATGGTCGAAATATGTGCCTCTGTCACCGATGAACCGCCCAGCAAGGTTGGGGTAGTCGCCGTGTAGAGACCGGCCATTTCTTGATGCTTGATAAATGACGTCAAACCGATTACAAATTCGCGAAATCCCTTAATCGTGGCCACCCGCTCCAGTGCCGAGAGGCTATCTACCGCTACCCGTTGTGGACGAAAGCGATCAATTTCAGCCTTCATAAAGATCAATTGATCTTCCAGACTGGTTACCTCGGGATAATTACAGATCACACGCAACAAGCCATCACGCTCCATCTGCTCAAAATCGATCCCCCAACCAATCGCATTACGGAAGAGCTGGTCGCGACTCTCTTCAAAAGCGAAGAGCAACGACCGTTCCTGCTGGCGAACGCCGGCAGCCATAAAGGTTGTGGCCATAAGAGTTTTTCCGGTTCCGGTAGCACCACTCACCAGCACAATCGAATCGCGGAAGAAGCCACCGCCACACATACGATCTAGCTCGGCGTTTCCCGATGTGATCCGAACATTGGACGATCGTTGCTTCAGCTCAATTGCCGAGAGCGGAATGACATGAATCCCTTCGCCGGGAATAACGGTAAAGGGAAAGCTACCTTTTTGGTGCGAAGTACCACGAAACTTGAGAATCTCGACCGTGCGTCGCCGTTTCTCATCTTCGAGCACATTGCGTAAAATTACTACATCGTCGGAAACAAACTCTTCTACCCCGTAGCGCGCAATCTCACCGTATTCTTGCGTTCGCTCAGCGGTCAAGACTGCCGTCACTTCTAGCCGGCGCAGCGTACTGACAATCCGCAGCAGCTCGTTGCGCACTACTCTGGTATCGCTTAAGCGGGTGAAGATGGCGCCGAGCGAGTCGAGGGACAGCCGAACGGCCCCGATGCTACGTACCGCATGTTCAATGCGGGCCAATAATGCACCGAGATCGTATGATCCCAACTCGACAATCTCTTCGTCAGGTTGAGGCGACACATCAACAAAAGCCCACTTTCCTTCTGCTTCCCAGCGGGCAATATCCCATCCAAAACCCAGCATATTGCGACGCAAGGCATCTGGGGTCTCTTCAAAGGTCACAAAGACCCCCGGTTCACCACGTTTGATACCGGCCGCCAGAAACTGGGCTGCAAAGACAGTCTTCGCGCTACCGGCGGTGCCCGAAACCAGTGTTGTGCGACCCTTGGGCAAACCACCGTTAGCGATATGATCAAAACCGGTAATTCCGGTGGGCAGGCGTTCGATCTGATCAGCGCACACCAGCTTGCTCCTTGTTGTTACCAATGAATAGCAAACTCACGATTTTGGAGGTAAGTTCAGCACTTGCAACAAATCGTTGACACTGGAAAGATCGCCGATCACCCGTCGATATGGTGGAGGCAAACTCTTAATCAATGTCGGAGTTGCCAAAATCTTCTGATCTTCTGCCTGCTGCGGATGGGCGAGAACATCGATAATCATCAAATCACACTCATAACCGGCCAGTTCCGACTCAATCATATGGCGCAACGTACTAATCGCACGTTCGGCACGAGGGGTATGACCTGCAATATAGAGCTGCAAAACAATTTTACTCACAGACTCATCCCGCCGGCAGTTAACTCTTACTACTTATTCCTGATCACGCAATTCACCCGTCGCTATTGCTCGATAGTACGATGCAAGATAACCCATTAACTCTAACAACAGCAGACGTCCTTCTTCAAAGTAAGCCTGAATCTTTTTGGGCGCATAAAACTGACTACGTTCACGGATCGCTTGCAAATGGGTGTCAATTAAATCACGCGGCGTAGCCCAGACCGATCCCAGCCACTCACCTAATTCACGGAGAGCCTGTGAAGGCATTGGGGTGCGATGAACCCGACTGTGCAACGCTTCTTCCAGAATAGCGCTGTAGCGTTCCAACGCACGCGCAAAGAGATCGGGAGCACGCTGACGCAGCGGTGTCAGCCGCGAACGTTGAACCTCCTCGGAACGAGAAATAACTTCAACGTTAACCAGCTCTCGTTCCATCTGTCGCAGCTGTTCGCGTAACATCTCTGCTTCAGCCGCGATCTGTGCTGCCCGACGCTGATCGGTAATATCCTGATGAGAAATTACTAATCCCCGACGTGTCCCACGCAGTGGTACTGCCCGTAGCGAAAACCAGCGGGTACCCTGCGGGCCAGTACACGGGTACTCGTGCGTGAATTCGGCTATTTCACCATTTAGCACTGCCTTCAAACCACGCAAAATCTCAGCAGTATACACATCATCACTGACTGCGGCGCAAACTGCAAAATAATCCACCCCAATCCCAATTACCGACAGATCGGGAATCCCGTTACGCCGGCCAAAATCCAGCCAGGCTTCATTAACAGCAATAATCCTGCCGTGCTCGTCAATCACCGCAATCTCACTGGTCAATGAATTCAAAATCGCAATACTGAACTCTTCTGCTTCACGAAGAGCTGCTTCTGCCTGACGCTCGGCGGTAATGTCGCGCAACGTAATCAAGATTGCGTCTTGCCCCTCCCACCGGATCGCCAGCACCCGCATTTCGGCGACTGAGAAATCACCATTCGGGCGCAAAACTTCAACTTCCGCACGCTCACCTACTACGAGCGGAAAACCAAAGACTTTGCCGTGCAATTCCGCGCCATGACGATTGAGCAGTCGTTCAGCAGCATTATTCAAAAACCGTACAACACCGCTGTGATCAACAATAATCGCCCCGTCGGTGTCATGGCTGACAATCGCACGCACAGTGTCATCGGCTGTCAAAAGGGATAATGACTTGATGGTAGTTTCCTCGTTTTCTCGGTACTGTTCTGACATACGAAAAGAACACCGACATAACTGTGTTCTACGTTGCCGATGTATCACATCACTCTGAGCACCTGTGATAGGTGAGTGAAGGCAATACCTTCGCCTATCCCGCTATGATTATTCGGATCAGTTCTTTCTTGCAAAGATAGAAGCGTTGTTCTTATCGTACTGAAACATCAAACAGAGACATGTATGCATGATGCTGCGCTTTTGTGTACATGTCAAGCTTACTTATGCGAAAGAGAGTGCAATAAGAATATTAATTTCTTCATAACATCTGGGCCTTAGCAAAAGCAGATAACTCCGTTACGTCAGTCATAAAAGCAAAGCGTTCAGGTGCGAAACTGGGAAAATGTAGCGCCGTTCAACTGTACAACCGATACAATTATACCGCATCTATGACACGCCATAATCGTATCATCCATTGTGGGATGATTGACGGTGTCGTTGTGAACGCAGTTCAGGGATTCCTGATGGTGTCTGTTCGCGAGCGGAGACAGTTCTAGCAAAAGACCGATCTCTGGATGGGATCTATCACTGAACACCTGTCTGCATAGTCTACAACGGGTCGATCTGCGAGGGTAGGTAAAAGCGATACCTTTACCTACCCAAACCGGCTCCGTTCATACTACAACATATATAACAGACCCTGGCAAGAGCATTTCTTCTCTACACCTGGCTCCTCTTCCTCGTTCCTATCTCCTATGTTCTAACTTCTTGAAAATCACACCGCCCGCAACGCCTGATTCAGATCGGCGATCAGGTCATCGGGATGTTCCACTCCCACCGAAAGCCGGATCATGGCCGGGCCAATCCCAAACTCGATGCGCTCTTCGGGATCGACATCCGAGTGGGTCATCGAAGCCGGGTGTTCGGCCAGCGACTCGGTACCACCCAGACTCACTGCCAGGTGGATCAATTGCAGATGGTTGAGGAAGCGAAACGCTTCCGCCTCACCACCGTGCAAATCAAACGAGATCATGGCCCCTGGTCCCAGACATTGCCGCCGATAGATATGGTATTGGGGATCATTACTTTCAAGATGGCCGAGATAGTAGACCCGCGCTACTTTGGGGTGGGTTGCCAGAAAATCGGCTACCCGGCGTGCGCCAGCTTGCTGGGTTTCCATCCGAATCTTGAGCGTCTCCAGTGAACGCAGAAGGAGCCAACCGGTATGCGCACCCGACATCGTTCCCATAATGGTGCGCATCCCCTTCACCTGGGCCAGCAACTCACGACTGCCCAGACAGACTCCGGCAATCACATCACTGTGGCCACCGATATACTTGGTAGCCGAGTAGAGCACCAGATCGGCGCCGTGGGCCAGAGGATGTTGCCAGAGCGGGCCGAGAAACGTATTATCAACTGCGGTTAAGACTCGTCGTGGCATTCGCTTCGCCAGCGCCGCAAAGCCGGCGATGTCCACCAAGGCATTCGTCGGATTCGCCGGCGTTTCCAGATAGATCATCCCTACCGTATCAAACAGGCCGGTACGTCGCAGTTGGACTTCAACCTGTTCGGGTGAAACACCCGACATAAAACCAAATCGCCGGATCCCAAACGACGGCAAGACGTGCTTCAACAGGTAATCGGTACCGCCATAGACCGGCTCACTATGCACAATGACATCACCGGGCCGTAAGAAGGTGAGCAGGGTGGTGGTGATAGCCGCCATCCCGCTGGCAAATACCGCTGCGGACTCAGCCTGATCCCATAGCGTAAGCCGGTCTTCCAGAATTTCAAGATCGGGGTTGTTAAGCCGGCTGTAAATCAGGCCAATCTCTTCGCCCTCACGAGGATGGCGTAGACCGTAGGCCAGCTCGAAGAAGGCTTTACCCTCTTCGGCGGTCTGAAACACAAAGGTTGAGGTCTGGAAAATCGGACACTTGATCGCACCTTCAGAGAGTGCCGGCACATACCCATAACTCATCATCAGACTTTCGGGATGCAGACGATGGCCGTCGATGGTCGTTTGTTTACTCTGCTTCGTCATTATGCGCCTCCTTGCGTCACGAGCAGCATCGCTCACTCAGGAAAAGAGAAGAGAAACACTATAAATAATCAGGCCAACCAGGCCACCTACAATGGTACCATTAATGCGAATAAATTGCAGATCACGCCCGAATTGCAGCTCGATTTTGCGCGTTGTTACCTCCGTATCCCAGTTATTGACCGTCTGCGTAACAAATTCGCCAATCGTATGTCGGTAACGACGCACAATCACCACCACCGCTGCCTCAATCCAGGTATCTACTTTTTCACGCCATTCCGCATTGTGTTCAAGAAGATCGGCAAACCGCGTCAGTGCAGTGGCAATCGAATGACGCAACGGTGACGCAGGCGATACACTCTGGGTAAGAAGGGTTAGCTTCAGGTCACGCCAGCTTGCCTGAACCAGCTCTCGCACCATCGGGTGTGCCATGAGCTCACGCTTCAATGCTTCACCCTGCTGCTGAACCTGGGGGTCAAACTGTAAATCGACGATCCAGCGATCAATCAAGTTGGTAAACTGCTGGAAGAGCGGATGGTCCGGGGTATCACGTAATTCACGCAACAAGCGCTGCACTGCTTCCAGCAACCGTTCGTAGATACGCTGATCGACAATACGGGGCACCCACGGTGGTAGCTCACCGGCAATCCGGCGCCGGATTTCCGTTTCATTCTTAGCAATAACTTCTGCCAGCAACTGGACAAGCTGCATCAGCGCATCGCGTTGTCTACCACCGGTGAGAAAGACCCCAAGCAGACGACCGGCCAGCGATGCTGCTGGGATGCTTTCGACACGCTGATTAAGCCCTCGTGCCAGCGCCTGGCTCACGTCATCATCATCAATGACCCGCAACAGGCCACGAATTGCGTCGGCTACGACTTCTGCCACCTGATTTGAGTGTTCAGGTCGGCGTAACCAGTGCGCTATGTGAGTAACCGGATCATGATAACGAATCCGTTTGGTAATCTGATCAGGGTCAAGAAAATTATGTTCAATAAAACGACCGAAGCTAACAGCAATGCGTTCTTTGCGACGGGGAATGATCGCTGTATGTGGGATCGGCAACCCAAGTGGATGTCGGAAAAGAGCAGTAACCGCAAACCAATCGGCAAATGCGCCGACCATTGCTGCTTCGGCAAACGCCCGCACGAACGGCACCCACGGTGCGACATCACGCCAGATACTCGCCAGCACGAAGACTATACCCGCTGCTACCAGTAAACCGGTTGCAACTCGCTGCATGCGACGTAAATCGGCAATTCGCTGCTCATCGTCCATCATCTGGTTTGTACTCCTATCAAAGTTGGCTATAATACCTGTATGATTACGAACGAAATTGAACTTACCGAAACTATTACACTCATTATTGTGCTTTTGTCTGGCGGCCTCGTGCTTGATTGGCTGGTTCGTCCATCCATCAAACGCTGGGCCGACGCCCGTAACGCGATTGCGATTGAAGCTGTCGCTATCGCACTTGGAGGTCAGTTTACCTTCTGGACGCTCGTACTCTTGCTCAACCTTGTCGGCGATCAGGTTGTCTCTTCATCCTTGATCGATTCCTGGCAACCTGTCCTCAGTATCGCTACGACGCTAGCAGTTGCTGTCTTTATTGTGCGGTTAATCACCAATCTTGTCGATAGCTATCTCCGCCATCGTCAGATCGGAAACATTTCACTTATCAATAATCTGTTGCGTGGTCTGGGGGCATTAGCGATTGGTGGCACCTTGCTGGTCAGCTACGGTGTTCCGATCAGTCCTGTGCTAACCGTCATTGCCGGATCGAGTCTCGGCCTTACCCTTGCTCTCCGCGAGCCATTAGCCAACTTTTTTGCCGGGGTACAAATTATCGTCTCTAATCGGGTACGCCCCGGCGACTACATTCGGCTTGCCTCTGGCGAAGAGGGATTTGTCACCGATATTCGCTGGTCTGACACCTACATCCGGCAATTGGCGAACAACATTATCATCATTCCCAACGCCCAAATGATCACCCAGATCGTTACCAATTTTAGCCGACCTGAACCGGAACTAGCAGTCCTGGTCGACTTTGCGGTGGGACCTGATGCCGATCTGGAACACACCGAAAGAGTGGCTCTTGAGGTCGCCCGTGAGATTCTGACCACCACTACCGGTGGTGTAGCGACCTTCGAGCCACTCATTCGCTTCAACGGAGTCGATCCATCAGGAACGCGCTTTACCGTCGTCTTGCGCGGTCAAACCTTCACCGACCAGTTTCTCCTTCGCCACGAGCTGATCAAACGGCTGCGCACACGCTTGCGGGCTGAGGGTATTACGCCGCCAACTCAGGTTGTGCGGTTGTATGATGGGTTAGCGCATAGCAATTGACATCACTTGTGCGTCGCGCACTTGCTGTTCATCAGGCACATCGCTCACCGGCAACCGGCGAGCAAGAACAAGGATGGCGATGATTATCAACCACAACGGCCAACCGGTTACGCCCAGTGCTGTTGCCCAAATGGTGTCGACTGATGAGCCGGCACGGGCAAAAAGGACAACCACTCCGCCAAAGGCATTCAAGCCGGCGTGACCGATAACGGCTGGCCAGACACTCCCGGTTGCGAGTCGCGTCCAGCCGAGCAGCGTACCCACCAGCACACAAAAGACCGTCATCATCACCACACCCAACACCGGATTGGTGGGATAGTTGTAACCCAGGAGGATGATCGGGGCGTGCCACAAGCCCCAGATGACGCCACTGATGATCAGCGCCGGCCATTGACCAAGTGGCAGCAGTTGGGGTAGCAAATACCCGCGCCAGCCCCACTCTTCACCAAACACCGGAATCGCGTTTAGCAGCGGGCCAATTGCCAGCGCAACCAGCAACTGCATGATCACAATCGGCCATAGTGATACGTTAGCCAGCGCATCACCCGCGCCCGCTGTGTTCAACAACTCACGAAAGCCGGACAGCGACAGATCGAGGTCGTAGGCCCCAAGTAACGCACTGAAAAACGGCGAAATGACCATCACCAGCGCCGGCACTGTCCAGGCAAACAACCAGTACCATCCCCATCGCCGTCCCTTCCCCAACCCCAGACCGGTTGCTTCGACGATACCAACCGGTGGTGGACTGATCCAGCGTACTACAATGAGCGTCGCCAGCGATGGCGTAAACATCATCAGTAAGATGAGTGCAAACGCTAGCGGATGATTTAGACCCTGACCACTAAGCCAGAGTGGTAAACAGCAGAGCCACGCGAAGCCCATTGCTAATCCGATAAACCAGCCTATACCGCGCCAATTGAGAGTAGTCATTCACGTTTCCTTCTTCTATTCGTGGCAAATACTTAACCACTCCGTAATTGCCGCCAGACCACATACGAATACGGAATCGTTGCCAGCACCGGAACGATCACGAATAACAAGGTTGCCACGAAGAGCCACTCTTCAGGCACAACCAGACTGGACAGAGCAGCCAGACCACCACCAGCGACAAACAACCTGGCCCCAACCCGATGCGTCTTGCGCCAGACATCGGGATCGGCGAGTGTCCACGGTGTACGAATTCCGACAAAATAGTTGGGAGTTACCCGTCCCAACTCGTTACCCAACACAATGATCAAGAGTGACATTCCCAAACTGAGCAGACGCGGAATGCTGATTTGCCATCCTACAGCCACACCAATCGTAATGACCTGTAACCAGGCGAAAAACAGTATCAGACTATTCATAATCAGCGCATACGTACGGAAAAATGCCGTATACCCCCGACCGCGTGGATCGACTCGTGGCAAAACCAATGCCAGGAGAGCCGTGATGGTTGCTATGATTGGGAGTAACAACGCTACGAGCCACGGACTACCATAACCATCGACCTCACCCGCAGCATTCCAGTGGATAGGCGCCGGATCGGGAATGGACGGTAGCAAGATCAGGCCAAACCCCCACATCAGTACCACAACGATTAGCATTAACCGTAGATTACGCATGTCCGTCCTCCTTCCGCTCGACGCCGATGCGTAATAAATCCAGTAAGCTACTGAGCATCTCTTGCAAGACCGTGGCATTCAACCGATACACAATCCGCTGACCCTGTCGCTCGACAGTGACCAGATCGGCTGTTTTCAATACATTCAAATGATGAGAAACACTTGGTGCCGAGATCGCGAAATGGGCAGCAATTTCGCCGGCGGTCATATCACGCTCGTTGAGCATCCGAATGATCGCCCGTCGCGTCGGATCCGAGAGTGCCTGAAGAGTACGGGTTATCGACTGTTCCATAGACATTTAGCCAAGTTTCTAAATATCCCTGACATGAGTATACCGTACTCTATCCTCACTGTCTAGCCCTATGGACATTCATTCTTCTCTTTCAACAAGCTACACTATCGCCAGATGTTCACTCCGGAAAGCTCCACTACCTTGTGGCGGCTTACCTGTACTTTACTGCCGGTTGCGAGGCATCCGGTTATCTGAGTCAGTAGGGGGCGACGCATACGTCGCCCGATGCCGACGCTGGACGCTAGTGCCAGGAGGAGCGTCGCATGCGTTGCCGATGACAATCCACCAGCGCCTCTCCAGTGTACAGGCCGCCGATTCGCTTGCCGCCAGCAATAAAGCCCCTCCCTTTACCCTATGCATTACCCACACGTCACGCTGCGTTAGGCCGGGCTACAAGCGCTCCCCGTGGCAGCTCCCCATGGCGCAGGCTTCCAGCCTGCGTGGAGGCATCCTCTCAACCGCCGTCAGGTGCTGGCTGTGGCCGCTGGTACGCAGGCACGAACCTGGTATAACCAAAACGTTTACACACAGGTATCGCATTCATGCCGGACCGACTCGCTGATCGAAACGATCACATCCAGTTTCTCCGTGACCAGGATGAGGAACGTTGTGACACGCGCCGGATCGTGTGTACGGCTGGCGCGGCAGCATGGCTGCCGCACTCCAAACCCTGCGACACGCACATGATGTGCGAGAAAGGCAATCCATTCAGTACGCGATAGCACGGCTGGAGCTGCACGTTGCCACCGGGCCAGTCGCCCACAACATCACCCCATGGCGTTCATACCCGCTGATACGCACGTGGTTGACACCAGTTATGGGTAATGCATAGCTTCCCGGCACCAGAGCCGGTAGGGGCGACGCATGCGTCGCCCCCCTACGCCCACGCCAATCCACCGGCGACTCGCCAATGGCATACCCGATCACGCCACAGCACGAGGATCACACCTGAACAATAGTGGTATCACCTGAACGCGCGATTCGCTGGTACCACCAACATCAGGGGTAGCAAGGCCACTTCTTTTACCCGACTCGATCCCTCTTGACGACGATATATGGTTATTGTTAGAATAAATGATAACGATATTATTATTAATAACAAGGAGCGGATATGATCCCTCAGTGGCTTACGCACAACCGTCTGTACGATCTGGTGCGCAGTGGTCAACGTCTACCACCCTGGTGGGCAGTGATACTGGTTGGTTTATCCATCGCTTTTGGTTCGCAGCTTTTTGCCTTACCGATTGTCTTCATGCTTTTCCTCGCCGGTATCATACCGATAACTGAAGAGAGTGCGCTTACCCAACCGCCGCTACTATCAGGGCTTGCGTTGTCCCTTCAGTTAATGGTGGCCTTCGGGGCAATGATTCTGTTCACCTGGTTGTGGATACGCTTTTACGAGCGACGTTCTTTCACCACTCTCGGTTTCGAGCGGGGAAGAATCCTCTTTCTTTACGGTCGCGGCCTGCTCATCGGGTTGGCTGCATTCGCGGCAATTGTAGGGCTGATGGCACTGCTGGGTTACATTGCTATCGAGGATAGTGATCCTGCCCAGGTTGGGCTGGCAGCGCTCGGTGGAGTCGTGCTGGTCTTCTTCCCGGGCTGGCTGATTCAGGGCGCAGCCGAAGAAATTTTCACCCGGGGCTGGATGTTACCGACCCTCGCGGCCCGCTACCGGGTATGGGTCGGACTACTCATCTCATCGCTCTTTTTTGCCTTTATGCACGCTCTCAATCCCAACCTGAGTGTGCTGGCAATGATCAATCTGGCTCTGTACGGTCTATTTGGCGCACTCTATGCTTTGCGTGAAGAGTCGCTGTGGGGTATCTGTGCCTTTCATTCAATCTGGAACTGGGCGCAGGGCAACCTCTTCGGACTGGAAGTGAGCGGCCAGATGGTTAGCGGTGGTATGATCTTCAATCTAATCGAGACCGGTCCTGACTGGTTGACCGGCGGCGCATTCGGCCCAGAAGGCGGATTAGTCACAACGATTGTCCTGCTGCTAAGCATCACGATTATCTGGTGGTGGCCGGCAACCGGACAGCACGTCTCCTCCCAACCGGTTACAGCGGATCGGGCGCTGTAGTCGAGTAGGGCTGATGATCCCACGATATCAACTGCGCTTCATCAACAACACCTGACACCATTCTCAATAGTTCCGGCAGGAGATGGAGGAAACCTTACGGGACTCCCCCATCTTGTAATGTTACAGCGGGTACAGATCACTGGGCGAACTCTTGGGATACTAGAACTTATTTCATAAAAAGCTATACTATCGCGCTCTCATAACCATCGCCGGTGCCATCACGCGCTGGATTGGTTGCCTTGTTCGCTCATCATCCGCGTGTGGCGTCGTTTGGAGTGCGGCAGCCATGCTGCCGCGCCAGCCGTGCTCACGATCTAGCGCGTACAACGTTGTTGACCCGGCTAATCACGCGGATGCCGGGTGTGCTCGTCACGAACATAGAATTGGTCGGCAATGAATGAGATACCTTCATAGTAGATGTTTTTTGAAACAGGTTCTAACATCCTTGCCTTACTTCTAACCAGGTCTGCGTTCCCGTGCTTCAAATATCCACCTCTTCCCCACGAGCAATCGCCTTGGTGGCATTTGAACCGTTTACCACCCTTTCCCCATTGAATCGTGCTATACTACTAGCAACAGCAAAAATCCCGTGCTGATAAAAAGAGCTTGCTCTTTTCGCAAATCCGTGGTATCATTGTCTTTCGCGATCTGTATATGCGCCGTATTGATACAGCGTAATGGTGGGTAGTCCCCGTGTGGGGCACAACAAGACGTAAACAAACAACGTGCCGTGTCAGTCCGCCTGCGGCCCGCTGATGGGTAGCGCTGCAGGTTGGCTATTTATGTTTTTTGATCCTTAATCGCCACGCAAAGTCGTGTGCTGAACCGTAAGCGTGATACAGAGAGAGGTGCGTATGCCCCCGTTGATTGAGAGCGTGGTTCTTCAGCCATTGATCGCCCCGATCGACCCGGGCGCCGATGGGCGTCGGTCGCGCCGGATTGAACGCCGCTCCTTCGCCCGGATCAAGGATGCTATCGATCTGCCGTTACTGATTGAAACTCAGCTCAAGAGTTTTGAGTGGTTCAAGCGAGAGGGGCTGCGCGAACTCTTTGATGAGATTTCGCCTATCACCGACTTTACCGGCAAAAATCTTGAACTCCACTTCCGCGATTATACCTTTGGTGAGCCACGCTACGATGAGTTCGAGTGTCGTGAACGCGATTTGACCTACGCCGCTCCGCTGCGCGTGCGGGTTGAATTGCGTATCCTGACCACCGGTGAGATTAAAGAGTCGGAGATCTTTCTTGGTGATTTCCCGATCATGACCGATAACGGTACCTTTGTCTACAATGGTGCTGAACGAGTCGTGGTCTCACAGTTGATCCGCTCTCCCGGCGTCTATTTCAAAGATGAGAAGGAACCAACCAGTGGTCGCTCGCTTCACACTGCCAAGCTGATCCCCAATCGTGGTGCCTGGCTCGAATTTGAGACCAATAAGCGCGATGTGATCAGCGTTAAGGTGGATCGCAAGCGTAAGATTCCCGTGACCATCCTGCTGCGTGCAATTACCGCCTGGATTGCCGAGGAGAAGGAGAATGGGAATGGACGCTGGGTGCCGGATAATGAACTCGATAAGTTCGGTCACAATGACCAGATTATCGAGTTGTTCCGCCACATTGATACAGTACCAGAGCACCCATACATCCATGCCACGCTCGATAAAGACCCTTCGCGCAATGCCAAGGAAGCTTTGCTCGAATTGTACAAGCGGCTCCGTCCCGGCGATCCGCCTACGCTTGAGAATGCCCGCTCGCTGATCGAGTCACTGCTCTTCAGCCCGCGCCGCTACGATCTGGCAAAGGTGGGGCGCTACAAGCTGAATAAGAATCTCTGGGAACGTGATGTCCGTCGCGATGGTGCCAAAGCACCCGATTTGAGTGTGCGGGTGTTGTTGCCACGTGACATCTTCCGCATTGTCGAGCAGCTCATTCTGCTTAACAATGGTCATGGGCGGCCCGATGATATTGACCATCTCGGCAACCGGCGCGTGCGCACGGTCGGTGAACTGATCCAACAGCAGTTCCGGGTTGGTTTGCTGCGCCTTGAGCGTGTTGTCAAGGAACGCATGTCGTTGCAAGACCCGGCAAGTGCAACGCCGAATGGTCTGATCAATATTCGCCCGGTCGTTGCGGCAATGCGCGAATTCTTCGGTGGCTCGCAGTTGAGCCAGTTTATGGATCAGACCAATCCGCTCGCCGAGTTGACCAACAAGCGCCGTTTGTCGGCACTTGGCCCCGGCGGTCTCTCGCGTGATCGGGCCGGTTTTGAAGTGCGCGACGTGCACCACTCGCACTATGGCCGCATCTGTCCGGTTGAGACACCGGAAGGTCCGAACATCGGTCTGATCGGCACGATGTCTACCTTCGCCCGCGTCAACGAGATGGGCTTTCTCGAAACACCGTACCGCAAGGTGTACAACAGTGTAGATAATGTCCAGGTCTGGAAGGAAAAGGGCATTCTGCTGCGCGACGTGCGTGATCTGCGCACCGGCGACCTGATTGCCGCCAAGGGCACCCGGGTGAACGATGAGATCGCTCGCCAGATTACGATTGGCCTGCTGCGCGGTCAGATTCTGCGTGAAGACATCGTCGATCCCGATACTGATGAGCTGATTGCCGAGGCAGGTACCGAGATCAACCGTGCGCTGGCCGAACGGATTGTTGAGCTGCCGATCAAGCATATCAAGATCCGCCCGGTTGTTTCGCAAGAGGTCGATTACCTGAGTGCCGATGAAGAAGACCGTTTCGTCATCGTGCAGGCGAATGCGCCTCTCGACCAGCATAACCGCTTCCTCGATACGATTGTCTCGTGCCGCTTTGGTGAAGACTTCGTGAGTGAGCGGGTTGAGCGGGTCGATTATATGGACGTGTCGCCAAAACAGGTGGTGAGTGTCTCGACATCGCTGATCCCCTTCCTCGAGCACGATGACGCCAACCGTGCGCTGATGGGTTCAAACATGCAGCGGCAGGCTGTGCCCTTGCTCCGCCCCGATGCCCCAATCGTCGGTACCGGGATGGAGTATCGTGCGGCTCGCGATAGCGGTCAGGTTATTGTGGCCCGGCGCGATGGTGTTGTCGTGAGCACAACCAGCGAACGGATTGTGATTGAGGAAGACGACGGAAATCAAACTGAGTATCGTCTGCGCAAGTTTATGCGCAGCAACCAGGACACCTGTATCAATCAGCGGCCAGCGGTTGTTCGTGGGCAACGGGTGAAAGCTGGTGATGTCATTGCCGATAGCTCGAGCACCGATCAGGGTGAGCTGGCTCTTGGTCAGAACGTTCTGGTCGCCTACATGCCCTGGGAAGGCGGTAACTTCGAGGACGCGATCCTGGTCAGCGAGCGGCTGGTTCGCGAAGACATCTTCACCTCGATCCATATCGAGAAGTATGAGGTTGAAGCCCGTGATACCAAGCTCGGCCCCGAAGAGATTACCCGCGATATTCCCAACGTTGGTCAGGAGAGTCTGCGTAATCTCGATGAACGCGGCATTATCTACATCGGCGCCGAGGTTCAACCCAACGATATTCTGGTCGGTAAAATCACCCCGAAGGGCGAAACCGATCTGACCGCCGAAGAGCGTCTGCTGCGCGCTATCTTTGGTGAGAAGGCCCGTGAAGTAAAAGATAGCTCGCTGCGCGTGCCAAACGGGGTGCGCGGTAAGGTGATTGACGTTAAGGTCTTCTCGCGAAGTGAAGGCGCCGAATTGCCGGTTGGCGTCAATCAGACGGTGCGCGTGCTCCTGTGTCAGAAGCGGAAGATTAGCGCCGGTGACAAGATGGCCGGTCGCCACGGCAATAAGGGTGTTGTGTCACGGGTATTGCCTATCGAGGATATGCCCTTCCTCCCCGACGGACGACCGGTAGACATTATTCTTAACCCGATCGGTGTGCCGTCACGTATGAATATCGGTCAGATCCTCGAAACGCACCTGGGTTGGGCCGCTGCTCGCCTTGGCTTCCGCGTGGCAACTCCCGTCTTCGATGGTGCCCACGAGGATCAGATCAAAGACCTGCTCGTGCAGGCCGGATTGCCCGCCGACGGTAAGGTGACGCTCTACGACGGGCGGACTGGCGAGAGGTTCGATAACCCGGTGACGGTGGGCTATGCCTATATGCTCAAGCTGGCTCACCTGGTCGAAGACAAGATTCACGCCCGTTCAACCGGTCCCTACAGCCTGGTTACCCAGCAGCCGCTGGGTGGGAAGGCCCAATTCGGTGGTCAGCGCTTCGGTGAAATGGAGGTCTGGGCACTCGAAGCATACGGTGCAGCCTACACGTTGCAAGAGATGTTGACGGTGAAGTCCGACGATGTTGTCGGTCGGGTCAAGACCTACGAAGCCATTGTGAAGGGTGAACCAATCCAGGAGGCAGGTGTTCCCGAGAGCTTCAAGGTGCTGATTAAGGAATTGCAGAGCCTTGGCCTGAGCGTCGAAGTGTTGAGCGCCGACGAGAAGCCGGTTGAGCTGAGCGATGATCTCGACAGCGACATCGGTGCTCTCGAAGGAATTAACCTGAGTGGTATGGAACGCGGCGAGTTCTAGCATCGCTCGCTTTGACCCGTTGGCACAGGCTTCCTCTCGTTCCGATCAAGAGAACGGGGAATCTGGTACACGAAGGGCCGGTATTCAGGCTGTATGACAATTCGATCTGACGGTTGATACGTACCTGGTACCCGGCCCTTCACCGAACAAATGTCTGTTTGGTGAATGGCTTTTCTCACCGAACGACAGGCGCATAGACGACGGCAGCTAACTCAGTTGTGCGCTCATGTGGTTGATTGAACCACAAGAAGCGTCTGGAGACTGGCGGAATTCTCCCGCTACAGGAGTAAGCCCACATGCTGGAAATTAACGACTTCAACGCCATTCGGATTAGCCTCGCCTCACCCGAAGACATCCGATCGTGGTCGCACGGCGAAGTCACGAAGCCTGAAACTATCAACTATCGCACGCTCAAACCTGAACGTGATGGTTTGTTCTGCGAACGCATTTTCGGCCCAACCAAGGACTGGGAATGCTTCTGTGGTAAGTACAAACGTGTGCGCTACAAAGGTGTGGTCTGCGACAAATGTGGTGTCGAAGTCACTCGCTCGAAGGTACGCCGCGAGCGTATGGGCCACATCAATCTGGCCTCACCGGTCAGCCATATCTGGTTCGTCAAAGGAACGCCGTCACGGCTTGGTCTTTTACTCGACATCTCGCCACGCAACCTTGAGCGCGTGCTGTACTTCGCTTCGTACATCATTGTCGAAGTGAAAGAAGATATGCTCCAGGTTGCCCGTGAGATGATCCAGGAAGAGTATGCCGCTCGTCGCCAGAAGATACAAAAGCAGGCTGAGGAGAAGCGCATCGAGCTAAGTACTCAGTTGACGCAAGACCTTGGCGGGATGGAGACAGCCCAACGGAGCACCCAGCGCCAGATTGAAGAAGAGTATCGCCGTCTGCGTGATGAGATCGCCAGCGAGGCCGAACAACTGCGTGAGCGGTTAGAGGAACTCAGTGGTACGCTGGCCGATGAGGATATTCTCTTCCGTGGCGTCACCGTCGTTGAAGAGGGTGAACCGATCAACGAAAACACCCTTGACCAGCTCGACGAGCTGGTTGAGCAGGAGCTTGAGGTGCTCGAAGAGCGGCGCCGTCGCGATCTGGCCGATGCTGAGTTGCTCACCGATGCCGAGCGTGAGCGCAAAGCCTACGAGGCGACCCAGGAGCAAGAGCGACTGCAAGAGCGATTCCAGCGCGAGCTCGATCATCTCATGCGCGAGGAGAAGGAGAAGCTCGAACAACTTGACACGCTCAAAGTTGGACGGATTATCACCGAAACTGAGTATCGCCAGTTGCGCGACATCGCTCCCGGTGTCTTCCGCGCCGATATGGGTGCTGGCGCGGTGCGGGAATTGATCGAAAAGACGGTCAATCTCGACAAACTGGCCGAAGAACTGCAGGCCGAGATTCAGTCTTCGCAGGGACAACGGCGGAAGAAGGCTACCAAGCGTCTGCGCGTGGTGGAGGCGTTCCGCAAGAGTGGTAATCGTCCCGAATGGATGATCCTTACCGTGCTGCCGGTGATTCCGCCCGATCTGCGCCCGATGGTGCAGCTTGACGGTGGCCGCTTTGCGACCAGCGACCTGAACGATCTCTATCGCCGGGTGATCAACCGGAATAACCGCTTGAAGCGCCTGATTGAACTCAACGCGCCGGAAATCATCGTGCGCAACGAGAAGCGCATGCTGCAAGAGGCGGTTGATGCGCTGATTGATAATGGTCGTCGCGGTCGGGCCGTGAGCGGTAAAGGCAAGCACCGCCTGAAGAGCCTGAGCGATATGCTCAAGGGTAAGCAGGGTCGCTTCCGCCAGAACCTGCTCGGTAAGCGCGTTGACTATTCGGGCCGCTCGGTGATCGTGGTTGGGCCGAACCTGCAACTACACCAGTGCGGTCTGCCCAAGAAGATGGCGCTTGAGCTGTTTAAGCCCTTTGTGATGCGCCGCCTTGTCGAGCGTGGTGTAGCTCATAATATCAAGAACGCCAAGCGCGCTGTCGAGCGTGTGCGTCCCGAGGTGTGGGACGCCCTCGAAGAGGTGATTAAAGACTATCTGGTGCTGCTCAATCGTGCACCATCGCTACACCGGCTCTCAATTCAAGCGTTCGAGGCCAAACTGATCGAAGGATCGGCCATTCAGCTCCATCCGCTCGTCTGTGCTGCCTTCAACGCTGACTTCGACGGTGACCAGATGGCGGTACACGTACCGCTGTCGCGTAAAGCTCAGGAAGAGGCGCGCACGCGGATGCTGAGCAAGTATAACCTGCTTAGCCCGGCCCACGGTGAACCGATCATCACCCCCTCGCAAGACATCGTGTTAGGGTGCTACTACCTGACCATGGTGCGTGACGGTGCAAAAGGATCGGGAAAGCGCTTCGCCTCAATTGACGAAGCGATGCTGGCTTACGAGAAGCATCTCCTCGACATCCAGGCCCCGATCTGGATTCGGATGAACGGTACCCTGTCGGGTAAGAGTGACCGTCCGGTGCGCGAACTACCCCCAGCTACTGATGGTACGCCTCGCATGCTGATCGAAACGACGATTGGGCGTATTTTGTTTAATAATGAATTGCAGCCGCCATTACGTTTCCGCAACCGCCTGATCGATAAGAAAGGGCTGAAAGAGATCATCGCCGATTGCTATCAGTACTACACCAATCTGCGCAATCTAAGTGAGGATCAGCTCGATGAAGCACGGGCTTCCCACGGCAACAAGCATGTGCAGGAATTGGCCCGTATCTACGGCTCGGAGATGACCGCCCAGCAGGCCGACCGCATCAAGGCGCTCGGTTTCCGCTATGCTACATTGGGCGGTATGACGATTGGTATCGAAGATATTGAAGTACCGGCCAAAAAATACGATATCGTTCGTGAAGCCGAGCAGTCGGTGGCCGATGTTGAAAAGCAGTTCCGTCGCGGTCTGATTACCGAAGAGGAACGGTATCAAGAGGTTGTGCGCATCTGGCAAGAGGCTACCAAGCAGACTATTCAAGCGGTCAAGGAAAACCTCAATCCTTTCGGTCCGGTGGCGATGATGTCTACATCCGGCGCTCGTGGTAACATCAATCAGATCTCGCAGATGGCCGGTATGCGTGGCCTGATGTCAGACCCGACCGGTCGGATTATCGAGCTGCCGATTAAAGCCAACTTCCGCGAAGGTCTCTCGGTACTCGACTACTTCGTCTCGACCCACGGTGGCCGCAAAGGTCTGGCTGACACCGCACTCCGTACCGCTGACGCCGGTTATCTGACCCGCCGATTGGTTGATGTGGCCCAGGATGTCATCATCACCATCGAAGACTGTGGTACCGAAGAGGGGTTGTGGCTACATGGTGCCGATGACGATGAGCTGATGGAGAAGCTCCAGGTACGCATGTTGGGTCGTATCCTGGCCGCGCCGATCTATCACAAAGAGACTGGTGAACTGATCGCCGACCGCAACACCGAGATCGACGAAGAGCTGGCTGCTGCTATTCTGGCCAGCGGTCAGGAGTCGGTCTTCGTTCGCTCACCGCTCAGTTGTCAGGCCGAACACGGACTCTGCCGGCTGTGCTACGGGCGCAACCTGGCAACCGGCAAGCTGGTCGAGATCGGCGAAGCAGTTGGAATTATTGCTGCCCAGTCGATTGGTGAGCCGGGTACCCAGCTTACGCTGCGCACCTTCCACACCGGTGGTGTTGCGTCAGCCGACGACATCACGCAGGGTCTGCCGCGTGTGCAGGAGATTTTCGAGGCCAGAGTACCGAAAGGCAAAGCACTCTTGGCCGAGATTGACGGTGTCGTCCAGATTGTGCGTGACGAAGAGGGTGTCCGTATCATTCGCATCGTCTCAACCGATGTTTACACCGATGAGTACCCGCTTGGTCGCGGCTTCAGCCCAACCATCAACCACGAGAGCGAGGTGTATGAAGGGCAGGTTATCGCCGAAGGGCCGGGTGGTGCTCAGATCGTAACCCGTCTGACTGGCAAAGCCTTCATTCAAGGCGACCGGATCATCGTCAGTCAGGAAGATCACCAGGAACGCGAACTGGTGGTACCGCACAATGCCCGCATTCGGGTCGAAAACGGTGAGCGGGTGATGGCCGGTCAGCAACTAACCGACGGTAGTGCGAATCCGCAAGAGCTGCTCGAACTGCAAGGCCGCGAGGCGGTACAGCGTTATCTGGTCAATGAAGCGCAAAAGGTCTACCGCTCACAAGGCGTTAACATCAACGACAAACACATTGAGGTCATTGTACGGCAGATGTTGCGCCGGGTACGGATTGAAGACCCAGGCGATACCGGTCTCTTACCGGGTGAGCTGATCGATAGCGCCGAGTTCCGTCGTCTCAACAACGACATTGTCAGCCAGGGTGGTGATCCGGCAACTGCGGCGACGGTGCTGCTCGGTATCACCAAAGCATCGCTCAACACCGACAGCTTCCTGGCTGCCGCCTCCTTCCAGGAGACAACGCGAGTGCTGACCGATGCCGCCATTCAGGGTAAGGTTGACTACCTGCGTGGTCTGAAGGAAAATGTCGTTATCGGGAAACTCATTCCTGCCGGTACCGGGATCGAGAAGCGGATCGAACGTCCGCACGAGGATCTGATCGGCGAGATGGCTCACATGCTCGAAGAATCGCAGCAGGCGGAAGAAGCCCCCGCCGAGACCCGGCGAGCGACACCATTGCCGATGCCAAATGGGAACAAAGCCCCAGAAAGCGACAACGAGGCACTCTTACGGGCACGACTGGAAGAGTTGCTGAGTGGTGATGGTGACAACGATCAGAGTGATGCTGAGGAAGAAGATAACGACTTGCCGGCATTCTAGCTCTGGTTGACAGGTAATGGCAAAGCTGCGAAGTGCATTTCGCGCTTCGCGGCTTTGTCCATGAGAGCGACTTGAAAAGCATCTGATGCTCATATGAAAGCACTACGCGACACCATCCAACAGTGGCTCGCTCAGGAATGGCAGGCTCTGCGTGCGCCAATCCTCTGGATGGGAATAGGCGTGATCATTATCGTTGCCACCATCTCTGCCCAGTTGCCTCATCAACACGTGATTGATGTTGGGCTGGAAGAAGGTATTGGTAACGCTGATCTGCCATTCTTACGCGATTTTAACACTGCTGAAGAGAGTGCTTTTGGTAACTTTCGCTGGAGTGGAGGTGAATCGAAGGTTATCTTGCCCACTTTTGGTAACCGGCCAACTCTGATCGAATTACGCTGGCTGCCATTGAGCGAGTCGATTAGCGCACAGGCACCAACCGGAGTTGAGGTCTGGAGCAATCAACAACTCATAGCTGAATTACCGGTCAGTGTGGTTGGCAGCCGGCAATGGTTATACATACCGGCAGCCAGTGATGGTCACCTGTACCTGCGGCTGGTAAGTGATGTGTTTCAGCCAGCGCAAGATCCTCGTCAACTCGGTCTGCCGCTCGAACGGATCGTGATTGCGATAGTTCCTGGCGGCTGGGTCTGGCCGGTGTTACCGCCACTCTTGTGGTGGCTGGGGGCAATAGTACTGGGCTGGCTCATCCTGCACCGCACCCTGCCACAATGGGCCGGATATGGATTAGCGGTAGGGGTCGGTTTGGTTAGCCTTGCGCTTATCCTCGATCCGGCACGGTGGGCGTTCGGCGCAGAAGCGGCCTTTATCGCATTGGCCCTCACCTATCCGTTAACCCTGGCAGTACATGCCGGGCTGCGTGCACTTGCCATCGGCGAGGCCGGGTTGTCACTCAGTGCTATCGTAGCAATTGCCTTTGCAACCCGGATCGGCGGACGCTTCTACCCGGCCAGCATGCCCGGCGATATTGGTTTCCACACTAATCGTTTTCACGAAGCGTTGGGTGGGTTTATCACGATCATTTCAAAGAATCGGGGCATTGATTTTCCATATCCACCAGGTCCGTATCTCTTGCTGGCACCAGCTCGCGCATTGGGTCTTGAAACTCCGCTCCTCTTACAAATTGGGGCAGCCCTGGCAGATAGCCTAAGTGCAATCCTGATCTACCTGATTGCCCGTCGTGTCTTACCTTCTCGACCGGCGGTATTGGTAGCCGCAATTTATGTATTTACCGCCGCAACATATCTCACCACCTGGTGGTCTTTTGACACTCATATTATTACCCAAAGCCTCTACCTGCTCCTCATCTGGGGGATTATTCGAGCATGGGATGAGTGGCAGGTCGGTCAATACTACCGTGAATGGACATTAGGTCTGGCAGCATTGAGTGCGATGGTCTTTCTCGGTCATTTTGGATTTTTGATTAGTAGCGGTGCCTTGCTAGGAATGCTCCTAAGTATCGTCTGGTCGGCTGGCTGGTTGGGCGCACCATGGGCACAGCGAATTTGCCGTCCACTAACGATAGCTATCGCTGGAGGAGCAATCTTCGCAATTGTCTTCTTCTACAGCGCTTACCTTCCGATGTTCTTTGCCCAACTGGAAACAGCGCGCAGCGGCGGCTTAACTGCCGTTGCCGGACGACCACCAATTAGTCGAGCTGCTCTCTGGAACACCCTCTGGCAGGCCGGTCTGATAGCCCACTATGGATTCTTCCCGATCCCGTTTGCAATAGGTGGCCTCTGGCTCTTGTATCGACGGCAGGGCTGGCAAATTACAACAGGACTGATGGGGCTGAGTTTCGTTGTTGCGCTCATCTTCGCAATTCTACCCTTTATCACCCAAATCTCCAACAGTCCTCGCTACCTGATGGCTCTTGGTTGGGCGGTAGCAACGGGCTGCGCTGCTGCTTGCGATGACCTCTGGCGTCGGGGGTGGGCAGGACGGCTCAGCGTGCTCGGTGCCGGCTTGCTGGTGATGCTAAACACACTCTGGTACTGGTTAACACCCATGCTTTGGCGTGTCCGACCACCTGAACCTTTTTAAGCCAGCATCGATGACAGCAGCATGACGGATAGAATCTGGTATCATTACCTTACCTGTCCTCGAATTCGTCATTCAGGAGTACGCTCATGGTCACTGCTTTCGTATTCATCACCTGTGAACCACAACGAATCAGCGATATTGCCCAGGAAGTCGCCGAACTTCCCAACGTTGCCGAAGTCTACTCCGTCACCGGTGACTACGACATCATCGCGGTGCTGCGGGTCAACGCTTACGAATCGCTTGATGAAGCTGTCCCCAGTGGTATCGCCCGTATTCCTGGTGTGCGCCACACCACAACCGTGCTCGCGTTCCGCCGCTACTCACGGCGTGACCTTGAAGCCGGTTTCGATATTGGCCTGTCGTAACAACATCACAAATCTGTCACATGATTGCAATGCTATGCTCTTGACGATGCGACAGAGCATATGTTATAATTCGCACAATAGTTCGAGATCGTGCGGGAAAGCTCTCGCTCGGTTCGGTACAGTTGGGACGAAAACACACGAGTAACGAGGAGGGTATCATGGCGAAGGATTTGAACAAGGTTCAATTGACAGGTCATCTTGGTGCTGATCCTGAGATGCGTTACACCGCACAGGGAAGCGCAGTTACCACATTCCGGGTGGCGAGCAACCGCACGTGGCGCGATAAGGACGGAAATACACACGAAGAGACCGAGTGGTTCCGCGTCGTTGCATGGGATAAGCTCGGTGAAATCTGCAATCAATACCTCACCAAAGGTACCCGTGTTTACGTCGAGGGTCGCCTTCAGACCCGCAAGTGGACGGATCGCGATGGGCAGGATCGCTACACGACTGAGGTGATCGCCCAGGATATGATCATTCTCTCACCCAAAGGTGAGCGTGGGCCAATACCTGATGCTGAACCGGCCTACGACGAGCCAATGGACGAGCCGGTGCGGCGGACACCGCCACCGGTATCACCCACACCTTCACGTCCGGCAACCAGTGCTCCTTCTACCCGACCACCGGTTAGCCGTGCCCCTGCTCGCAATCAGCCGCAACCTATCGAAGACGAAGATATTCCCTTCTAATACCGATTTCTGGCTCATACAATGTCTGAACGCCCTCACCCCCTGCCCCTCTCCCGCACTGCGGGAGAGGGGGATCAGAGGGCTGCGCTGGCGCTTTCCGCTGGGACAAAACATGGGCAAACGCCAATGCTTCAGCATCACCGCAGCGCGGAGCTTGGTGGGCTGCCCCACGCCTTCCGGTGGGGATCAGTTGTATTACCTTATTTCCTGCCTGTCCCTGAAGCATCACAGCAACGGGGAGATTAGAGGGCTGCGCTGGCGCTTTCCGCTGGGACAAAACATGGGCAAACGCCGATGCTTCAGCATCACCGCAGCGCGGAGCTTGGTGGACTGCCCTGACGCTTCCCGGTGGGGGTAGAAGTGGTTCTAGCTTAGACTTTAGTCTGTCTTTGAACTCGCCGGGACGGACGAACATCTCCACCCCGGCCCGCCTCGATTTAGGGGTGGACAGAATATATGATCTCACGCAACTTCTGATGCATTGGAATGCCCCGGCGCACGGCTCTGGTCTCACCTCTCTTGCGCACGGAAGAGGGGCAGGGGGTGAGGGCCAAACAGTGCATCCCAACACCATGAAGCCCCTTGACGCTCAAGTGTTCTGTCCGCCCTTGAACCAGCTGGGGCGGGTGTGAGCGGCTCAGGGTGGGTCAACAGGGTGTACGATTCCGAGCGGTGGACGAGCTAGTGGCTCACGCTCGCAGAGGATACCGGCACTTACGCAACGCAGTGTAGCGCCAGAATGACGTTGGATAGCGTGTTATCACTTCCATATAAACGAGATTTGATCTAACTTTTACGCCCAGAAGTGCAGTATTTCGGGGGTGTTACCGTGCTGAACAGCTACCGGCAAGTTTCTGTTGGGTCGTCACAGGTGCGGAATGCTAGTTCAGCATATTTGCGATCAGAGGCAGTGCTGGCATGATATGTCTCTGCTCTCAGAGTTTGGATAATTTGGCATAACCTGATGGGGCGTTACAAGGTAGGGTACAGTGTGACGTCCCCTACCACAGCAATCACGCCAGCTCTTGTGCAGCGATGTGCATCATTCCGGGGGTGTTCCCGTGCTGAGCAGTCACCGGGTGCGCTACCGGCAAGCCCCTACCGGGTCGGTGCAGGTGTAGAGCGCTGTTTCAGTATCAGACTCAGGTTCGACATCAGGCTCGTTTTCGGATCGTGTGCCATGCCTTCTATGACATCAGATATTTCATCATTGCCAGGCCAGCGCACCTGGTATTATTTCCCGCTCTCAAAGGTAGGTGATGGCGGCGTCGTAAGCAAATCGGTCATTTGCCGCAAAGACATCCACCACTGCTCACGCGGACGGGCATGCACCGGATCCATCAGACGTGGCATATCGTCGAGCTGATGAATCTGGACTTTACCGCCCCGATAGCCAATGAACGCCCCGATTGGTTCGCGACGGTCAGCGTGCTCGACCAGGAACTCGATACAGCGCACGGCCAGACGGGTAGCCTGAATGCGGTCGAACGGCGAAGGATCACCGCCCTGCTGTAAATGACCGAGAATCGCCTGCCGTACCTCGAATAGCTTACCACCCTCTTCTTCAAACAGCGAACAGATGAACGAGGTGGTGTAGATCGGATTCGCTTTTTCATTGCGAATGATCAAGCTCAGACGCTTACCAGCGCGAAACCAGTACATCATCTCGTCGAGATCGGTTTGCAATGTGCGCAGACTGATGCCTTCTTCGGGAAGGTAGACTCGCTCGGCGCCGGTTGCTAATCCGCTCATTAAAGCCAGATAGCCACAATCGCGCCCCATGACTTCGACAATGAAACAGCGTCGCGAAGCCACTGCCGACTGCTTGATACGGTCAATGGCATGAACGATACTATTGAGCGCTGTATCGGCACCCAGACTCAGCTCAGAACCGGGAAGATTGTTGTCAATCGTTGCCGGTAAGCAGATCATGGGGATGTTGAATGCCGGGAAGATGTGGCGCTCACTGTACAACTTGTAGATTGCCTGATACCCGGCCAAACCGCCGATCATCAATATACCGTCAATTCCGAAGCGCTCGATGTTACGGGCAATCTGATATAGCTCACTGCCTTGCGGCACCTTGCGGTTGGTGCCCAGCTCAGCACCACCCATCGTTGCCCAACCGCTTACGCTCATCCAATCCATCTCGTGGATGTCGCCATCGATTAGTCCCTGAAACCCATTGCGCACACCGAGCATCGTATGGCCACGGTCAATGCCGATTCGGATCGCCGCCCGGGCCGCCGTATTCATCCCCGGTGCCGGGCCGCCACTGTGCAGCACTGCGAAGCGATGCCCACGCTGCAATCGATCAGGTGGCGAGGGCTGCGACTGAATGAGGATGCCGAGGGTACGGTACGCCTCTACGAAGCTATTACCACGCATTGCCAGCGCACGTTCGTAGTCATGCTGTGCAATCGCTTCGGCAACCTGATGGGTATCGCGGACACAGGTCATCAGTGGTAAACGCACAACCCGATTCTCACGCAACCCAATCAGTTTCGGTTCGGCATTGGGGTCAGCTTCCAGTAACTCTTCAACTGCCGTTGCCCCCAATAACGAACTCATCCAGCGATCAAATGCGCTAGGAGCGCCACCACGCTGCACGTGGCCGAGGATAGTCACTCTGGTATCTTCACCCAGACGCTCTTCCAAAACTTTCTTGATATACGAAGCCGTGATTGGTTTCCCGTTGCGATCACACGCCCCTTCGGCTACTACCACAATGCTGTCGCGCCTTCCCTGCTCGCGTCCGATCCGCAGCACATCGCACATATGCTGCTCCCAATCGTCCATTTGGGGTGGCATTTCGGGGATAAATGCCCAGTCGGCACCACCGGCAATCGCCCCCATCAGCGCCAGGTAGCCACAATTCCGCCCCATCACCTCGATGACAAAGGTACGCTGATGACTGGCCGCCGTCGAGCTGATCGCATCAATTGCCTCGGTAATGCGATGTAGCGCCGTGTCGGCACCGATGGTCATATCGGTGCCGCAAAAGTCATTGTCAATACTGCCTACAATCCCAGCAATGAGGAGATTGGGATGGGCGGCTGCCTGCTCGCTGCTGATCTCACCCGCTGCGACCAGTTCGGCCAGTAGTTCTGTCCATTCACGACGAAAGAGGTCGGCACCGGTGAGGCTGCCATCACCACCGATCACGACCAGACGGTCGATCCCGTGGGCCAAGAGATTCGCTGCTGCGCGGCGTCGGCCCTCGCGGGTGCGGAATGCCGCGCTGCGCGCCGTACCGATGATCGTACCGCCACGCTGGATAATGCCGCCAACGGAACTCCAATCCATGCGCCGGATCAATTTTCCACCTTCGATCAGACCCTGATAGCCTTCGTAGATCGCAAAGACTTCACAGCCACGACTGATACCGGTGCGTACCACAGCCCGTACCGCGGCGTTCATACCCGGCGCATCGCCACCACTGGTTAAGACTCCAATTCGGATGGTTGGATTTGTCATTGTATTCCTCGCCCTCTTGGCGGATAGCGATATGGTTGCATACGCAAGTATATCACAGGAGCGCGGGGTGAAGGATGCGCAGAGTCTCCACGCCGGACGACGGGTAAAACTCGTGCGCCTTATTGAGATTATGTATTGAATACAACAATATTTTCATTGCTGAAAAGAACCGGTAAGACATGGTTTCATTTTCATGCATTCCCCTTGACTCGGCGACAAAATGGCGTAAAGTGAAGTCGTAGGCTGAACGTTTTTGTCCTGCTGAGGAATTTCAACTATGAACAAACAGCAGTTTACGATTAGCGGGATGGATTGCCCGGATTGTGCGCGGAAGATTGAACGGGGCGTCGCACGATTGCCGGGTGTGACGACGTGCGAGCTGCATTTTACCACTGCCCGCTTGTATGTAGCCGGTGATGTAGACCCGGCGACAGTGATTGCGCGGGTACGAGATTTGGGGTACGACATTCAGGCCGAGGCCAGCTCCGGCGATGAGTTACCTCCGACGTTTTTACGTTTTATGCTCAGCCGCCGGGAGACACAACTGGCTTTGATCGGTCTGGTGCTGGTATTGCCGGGAATGGTGCTTCACGAGGTGCTCGGTTGGGATGCATTGTGGATAGAGGTGCTATCGCTGCTGGCGCTGGTACTGGTAGGGCCGGGCATTGCTCATCGGGCCTGGCGAACACTCCGTACCAACCGTGAGCTGGGGATTGATGCGCTGATGACCATCGCTGCCATCGGAGCGGTGGTGATTGGCGCCTATGTTGAAGCCGGGCTGGTACTGGTGCTCTACGCTATTGGCGACGCGCTTGAAGGGTACACGGCCAATCGTGCCCGCCACGCTATTCGTCGTCTGCTAGAGCTGACACCACCGACCGCCACACGGCTGACATCCGGCGGTGAGCAGGTGGTACCGGTTGCCGATTTGCAGGTCGGTGACCGGATTCTGATCCGGCCCGGTGAACGGATACCGGTTGACGGCACGATTGTTGCCGGTAGTTCGCTGGTGAATCAGGCGCCGATCACCGGCGAGAGTCGGCTGGTTGAGCGCGATGTGGGGGATACGCTCTTTGCAGGGACGATGAATGGCGAAGGTAGTATTGAGCTGCGTGTTGATCGCCCCGCCGCCGAGAGTGCGGTTGCCCGGATGATCCATCTGGTGCAGGAGGCGCAGGAGCGCCGGGCATCGGTGCAACGGTTCATCGACCGCTTCGCCCGCATTTATACGCCGCTGGTCACCGCGCTGGCAGCGCTGGTTGCAATCGTACCGCCACTCGTGTTCGGGCAACCGTTCTGGAATCCCGATCCCGATACGTTTGACTGGCTCTACCGTGGTCTGGCACTGCTGGTCGTTGCCTGTCCGTGTGCGTTGGTCATCAGTACGCCGGTCAGTATTGTGAGTGCGCTAAGCACAGCGGCCCGGTATGGGGTGCTGATTAAAGGTGGCGCATACCTTGAGACGCTGGCACGGGTACAGACGATTGCACTCGATAAGACCGGTACACTTACGACCGGTAAACCAACCGTGGTCGGTCTGCGAGCCGTTGGTTGTCCAGCAGGCGAGGCGACTCCGGTCGGGCATTGCCGTACCTGCGATGAACTGCTTACTATTGCCGGAGCGGTTGAGTGCCGTTCTGAACATCCCCTTGCCCACGCGATTGTCGGTGCGGCAGTCAATCGCGGCCTTACCCTACCACCAGCCGAGCAGGTACGGGCGTTGACCGGAAAAGGCGTGGTGGGGGTGGTCAATGGTGACGAAGTCTTGATCGGCAGTCATCGGGTCTTTGATCAGGCGTTGAGTCACGATGAATGGCATTGTCTCGCGGCGAAACGCGATAGTCAGCTCGGCTACACGCCCCTGATGGTCGGTGTTGGTGGTCAGTATCGCGGCACGATCACCGTTGCCGATACGGTACGGGCCGAGAGCCGAAGTGCGGTGGCAGCACTCCGTGATCAGGGCTTACGCATCGTTATGCTCACCGGTGATGAGCCGGCGACCGCCGAACGGATTGCCGGCGAGATCGGGGTGTCTGAGGTGCGCGCCGGTCTGTTGCCCGAAACCAAGGCTCAGGTGGTCAGTGCATTAGGTCAGTCTGGTGGTGCCGTTGCAATGGTCGGCGACGGGATCAATGATGCGCCGGCCCTGGCAACCGCTGATGTCGGGATTGCGATGGGGGTGCAGGCCGGGGGCACGACGCAGGCTATGGAGACTGCCGATATTACGCTGCTCGGTGGTGATTTGCGGCAGTTGCCGTTTGCAGTAGCACTTAGCCGGCAGACTATGCGCACGATCACGGCAAATGTTGTCTTTAGTATCGGGATCAAGCTGATCTTTATCGTTCTGGTGCTGGCCGGTCTTTGTACGATGTGGATGGCCGTTTTGGCTGATGTGGGAGCATCGCTACTAGTCACGCTGAATGGCATGCGCTTGTTGGGTTTTCGGGCACGGTTGCCGCAGTAATATCAAATATTGATGGCCATCGATGTCGCGGGTTGGTGCAGGGGAGCGGTACGCCGCTGAACGACGGTACGGTGGGTCGGCGTAGGGGGTGAGCGCACCGGAGGCGTGCGCACCGGAGGCGTGCGATCCCAGTGCGTGCGTATTGCAGTAACGCCCCCACCCTCACCCGCCCCCGCTGGGCTATGCATTACCCACAACTGGTGTTAACCACGTGCGTATCAGCGGGGATGATCGCTATGGGT
>NZ_DAOUBI010000233.1:0-35084 GCF_034432675.1 Chloroflexus sp.
CGCACCGAAGCGCGGTAGAACGGTGCCATCCACGTGTCGCCAATATGGAGTGCGGCAGCCATGCTGCCGCACCTACCGCCCTGACTGCCCCCAAGCGGTGGAGTGCGCCAGCCCAGCGGCCACTAAGAGTGCAATGTGTCACAACTGCATCAAAACCCTCCTGGGGATGATCTGGTAGCAGCGTTCGTGGTGTGTGTTTACCAGACAGACTGCTACCCACGGCGCGTAACAACTTACCGCAAGGGGGTGAAAAGTGACCGAGAGTACCATCACCCGGTTACCGCGTCATATTCGCTCGCCTTCAATGCCAGCCCTGCCGCAACACTGGTGAACACATCGATCTCCTGCAACTTCTCGGCGCCGAATTTCTCGCTCAGCATACGCACGAAACGCGGGACACGTGAGCTACCACCGGTGCGGAGAACGACATCAATCTGTTCTGGGCGCAGGCCGGCAGTTTTCAGAGCGCGATCAATACACGCCTCAACCGCCCGCACATCAGGGCCGATCAGACGCTCGAAGTCCCAGCGCGGAATCTCATCGCGTACCTTGATCTCACTCATATCAAGTTCAAACGTTGCTCGATCAGCCTGCGACAACGCTACTTTGGTGCGCTCAACCGCTTCGTACATCGGCAACCCATAGTTTTTGCGTACCAGAGTACGTAATGCCTGCAACTCGCGTGGCCGATCACTAATCGCCACCGCTTCATCAATAATCGCCAGATATTTAGGTTGGGTGAGATCGATGATCGTTTGCCATTCACTGAGGTGTTCCAAGACGTGATTGGGAAACGGTAAGCGTCGTGCTCCCAGCGTGGCGCCCTCGCCGAAATGACGTAACAGCCGCCCCATCACAATCCGGCGGTCGAGCAAATCACCACCGACCGGCACACCATCGGTGGCCAGGAACGAAGGCCGGCCCCGTTCATCAAGCTCCATAATCGTGATGTCAAGGGTACCACCACCAAAATCGAACACCAGCACGCGCTGGTCCCGTTGGTTTGTGCGCGCATACGAGAGTGCCGCTGCGGTTGGTTCTTCCAGAAAACTGAAGGATTGCAAGCCGGCCAGCCGACATGCGGCCTGCATGCGCTCAAAAGCCAGCGCATTACTGGCCGGATCGCTGGCGTAATGCACCGGTCGGCCAATTACCAGGTGACTGATCGGAGCGCCAAGCTGTTGCTCGATCCGCTCGATGATCATGCGTAAGACCAGTGCAATCAACTCTTCCAGCGTATAGTAGACGCCAAACACATTTGTCTTCTGGAAGCTACGATCACGGAGATGACTCTTCAACGACTGAAACAGTCGTCCTGGGGCATTGGCGTCAACCTTTACGTATAATGCCTGCATTACTGTACCGCTTTCGGCAAAGGTCAGTTCGGCATCGCCGATGTACCGCCAGACGTATTCAATCTCGCGCCCAACATTCCCTTCGGTGAAGCGATTGATCGCCTCACGTCCGATGAACGGTACGCCTTCGCGGGTGATGAAGAGCGTCGAGCGGAGAATTGCCGGTTGTGTATTCACCGGATCGAGATCGATCAAACGCAACCGCTGACCATCATACACCGCTGCGCTTGAGTTAGTCGTGCCGAAGTCAAGCCCGACGCGCATTGTTGTACCTCCCTGATCGTGATGACTAAAATTTCAGACTAACCGGCAACATCGATTTTGTCAATCAGTCTTTCGATGGAAAGTAGACAGGCGACGCTGGCCGATAAGTCTGCCAGGTGGTCGATCAAGTTCGCCTACCTTATCTGGCGTTCAGTTAATAGCAGCGGTTTCCAGATGTGCTGCGGGAGATGTGTTGTTAGTAGTATTGGAATCGTCATAAAATCCTGCCCTGCGATGCTTCCTTGTCTGCGATTCTATCTTCACCTTGCATCACACCGACCAGGTGAAGACAGGTCTGGCGCGTAAGTTGCTATCGACATCCCTGGTACGTTGACCGTTCAATACTGGTTGGGATCCCCACGGGGCATCTTCATCTGTGCCCCGGCTACATGTGATGCATCCTGCTATAATGAAGAAGCCCGACTGATACAGCGAGGAAGTTGTGCACCATCAGTCCTGGTTCTATCGTCTACTACTGCTTGGCGCATTGATGCTGACTGCCTGTTCCGTGCTACCGTCTACTGCGCCGGTAAGGACCTCCGATCGCGTAGTCCTGCGTCTGTGGCACGCCTGGCCGGCAGCCGATAGCCGTGTCTTACAATCGCTAGTGGATCAGTTTAACCAGACCCATCCTGAATCGCAGATTGTGATCCAATCCCGTCCGGCAGTGTCACTCCCCTCTGATGTGGCAACCACTATCAGCGAAGGTGGCGGTCCGCACCTGGTCATTGTGCAGAGTCACATGCTCGGTATGCTCGTCCAGACCGGCGTGTTGCGCTCGCTCGACGATATGCTCTCAAACAGTGAGGTAAATAGCCTGCTACCCGCTGCGGTTGGGGCTGCTCAGGTCTCCGTCTCTGGTCAGCCCGTTCTGTTTGGGGTGCCAATTACGTTTGATACCCTCGCCCTCTATTACAACCGGGCCAACGTGTTGCAACCACCGTCCAGTACCGAAGAAATGCTCCTTACCGCCCGCGCACTCACGAACCGTAATCAGACACCACCAGTCTGGGGATTGGCCTACAATCTGTCACTGGATCGAACCATTGGCTATCTCTACGCCTTCGGCGGCAGGGTATTCGATGAAAATGGCGCTGTTGTCCTGGGAAGCAGTGGTCGCGCTGGTACCGAACGCTGGTTAACCTGGTTAAGCCAGCTTTACCGCGATGAACAGTTGCTGGCGACGCTCGACGGCGTGCTAGTTGATCGAGCATTACAGGCCCGCGAAGCCATCATGACTATCGATTGGGCACACGCTCAGGCTGAGTACCGGGCAATCTGGAATGATCAACTTGGGGTAACACCGCTGCCGGTCTTGAGTGCCGAAGATCGAGTTCCTCAACCGTATGTACAGGCTGATGTGATCGCACTCAATGCTCGCCTTGACAATCAGGCTGAGCAAGCGGCTGCCCAGGCCTTCATTCGCTTTATGATCGATGTCAATAGCCAGCAGGCACTGCTGGCGGCTGGCCGCCAGCCTACCCAACTTGCACTCCAGCTCAGTGATAACGACCTCGCCGATAGCGTCCAACTGGCCGCCGCCCGTACCTTTCGTCTTCAGGCGCAGAATGGCTTGCCGATGCCTGCCGATCGCGTGGCTCACGAGATAGTCTGGACAACCCTGGTTGAGATGCAGCTCAATGCTGTACGCGGCTTACTGACACCTGAACAGGCTGTGACACTGGCCGATGAATTCCTGCGTAGTCGATTGGCTTCACCCTGAGATGGCGTGCGTCCAAAAGCGCTAATACGGCCCAATCCACGGAAGCTATCGCATCATCGAAAAGGTAGACACGGAGTAATGACGCGCCGGATGGGAAAGCGTTGTTGATGCTCAGTCGCGCTCAATCCAGGCTGCATGTCGTACCGATCACCTGTTGGCTTCGAGACGATGTCTGTTCTTGCCTTGATTATCCGACCTGTCGTGAGATGATGGCTGGAAAACGCTTGCCTGTTGTGATGTTTCATGGTATCCTACTGCCATGAATCGGGGTTGTCAGGCACGTATAAAGCGAGAATAGAGTACCGCGTTCTCAGTGCTCTGCATCTGACCGGGTTTGTTGCTGGGCAAACCGCCGTATGTAGAGAACGGTATCGGAACCTCGTACCAAAAGTGTACATATGACGGCCTGATAATCACCAAACCTGACGACAATCCTGTAAGAAGTCGGTAAACCTAGTTGCCGTGCGTGAGAAGATGTAGTAGAATAAGCGACGTGTAGGCCGTCGTGATGTTAGTTCTGCACTTATTAGCTAATTGTTCAGGCCCACACGGTTTCGTTCCTGTCCCGAACTGGCTGACGGCCTCTAAGGAGGATATGAATGGCAAGCAGAACCGAAGAGATGGTGCGGCATCTAAAGGCCCTATCGATGAACACGCCCGACATTGAGGCCTCCGCCGTGGTAAGCGTCGACGGCCTCATCATGGCTTCGGCGCTGCCGGCAGATGTCGAAGAAGATCGTGTCTCGGCGATGAGCGCGGCAATGCTCTCGCTGGGTGAGCGAATCGCAAGCGAGCTGCGGCGCGGGCAACTCGATCAGGTCTTTGTGCGTGGGGAAGATGGCTACGTTATCCTGATGGCAATTGGTGAGGAAGCAGTGTTGACTGCGCTGGCGCAGAGCCGGGCCAAGCTGGGTCTGGTCTTCCTTGATATGCGGCGCACGGCGAACGAGCTGGTCAATCTCGTCTAGCCATTGCTCGCTCAGCCAGCCCGGGAAGATGCTCATGCAGCCCGCTTACTGGCGGGCTGTTTGTGTCTTGTTAGCCGCTACGACTGCTCGTCGTAGATGACAGTCCGGGTATGAGCGGTAGTCAGGCACCACTTGATGATGGACGCGGGGTAAGGTGCGGAAGTGATGCTTCTGTACGATTACCCTTATGCTGTTTTCTTGTATCTCTCGCTGTTATAGCACGCTATCCACTGTCACCCTCACCCTGTCCCTCGAACACTCCATCGTGGTGCGTAAGCGCTGGTATCGCCCTGGGAGTGCGAGCCTCCGACTCGCCCACCATCGTGGTATCGCCCTGGGAGTATATTGCCATCCTGAACTAACTCGCGACAGCGGAAATCATCCTGCACCGCCAATCCCTGCCCCCAGCCTATGCATTACCCATAACTCGAAAACTGCATTGCCCGCGTGCCGGAGCGGGCAGGGGCGTGATGACGGGCGTGCTTCCCAGCCGGGAGCTGGGAGCGCGTGCCGGAGGTGCGCATGGTGCCGGTACCATATTGCCCGCGTGCCGGAGCGGGGCGGGGACGTGATGACGGGCGTGCTCCCCAGCCGGGAGCTGGGAGCGTGCGCCGGAGGCGCACATGGTGCCGGTACCATTACTGGAGGGAGGAGCCAGGCGCAAGCTCCCGCCCCTGGCGGCATTCACGGACGGCCAGGACAGATGATCGATCACAACCTCTACCCTATCAGGAAGCCCTGGATCACACGTCTGCCCTCCCTTCTCCCGCCCTCTACGCATTACCCACAACTGGTATCAATCACGTGCGTATCAGCGGGTATAACCGCTATGGGTGCTGTTGTGGGCGACTGACGCGGTGGCAGTGCGCCGCTCCAGCCGTGCCGGCACGTGCTGGATGGATTGCTGTACCCGCTCGTTATGTGCGTGTCGTGCGGTGTGGAGTACGGCAGCCATACTGCCGCGCCAGCCGTGCTCACGATCCGGCGCGTGGCATACCGTTCCCCATCCTGGTCACGGAGGTGCTGGATGTACTCGTGCCGATCATCGAGTTGGTCCGGCATGCATGCGATCTCTGCGGGTAGACGTTATGTTGCACCAGGTTCGTGCCTGCGCACCAGCGGCTACGGCCAGCCCCTGCCGGCGGTGGCGAGGATGCCTCCACGCAGGCTGGAAGCCCGCGCCACGGGGAGCGCGTGCAGTCTGCCTGACGCAGCGCGACATGTGGGTAATGCATAGCCCAGCGGGGGCGGACCAGGGAGAGGGCGTGTTTCAATCGCATCCGAGAGCAAAGAAAGCCCGACACACTCCTCATCACCCCGCACGCCGTACTGCGCGTGAATGTCTTGAACCGGTGTTCATGTATCTGTCATTTTAAATCTAGTGGAATGCGATGCGGCAGTGTTGTGGTAATAACGAGACGTGTTCATGTATCTGTCATTTTAAATCTAGAACTTATTTCATAAAAGCTGTACTGTCAGCTACTCGACCATTACACAGGTGCATGGACGCTTGCCAATGACTAATGATAGTTTGTCCTGCGTCCAGGCTGCCGCTATGTAAAGCGAGGCAGGCTAACGACCATCGCCAGTGCCCTCGCTCGTTGGATGGGGTGCCTTACCCGCCTGTCATGCGCGTGACGCAGCGTTTGGAGTGCGGCAGCCATGCTGCCGCACCAGCCGTGCTCACGATACGGTGCATAGCATGCCGTTGCTCCGGCTGGTTACGTGGACCCAGGGTGTTCTCTCACGATCCTTGAGTCGCTCGGCAATGAGGGAGATAACTTCTAGTAGATGTTTTTTGAAATAGGTTCTAGTGGAATGGCGTTCATAACCCGTGATCCGACGATCACCCCGGCGCTGAACCTGAGTGGCGTTTCCGCTGTGCACGCGGTGGGATCACGTTTCGGAGAGGATACGTTTTCCAGACCGGATTGCTCGTGGCTCACCCTGGAGTGCGGCAACTATGCTGCCGCGCCAGCCGTGCTTCGTGTCAGGCGCATGTCACGCGGTGTACCCTGCTGGTCACGGGGATGCTGTGTGGGCATGTCACGATCATTCAGTAGTTGCCACCTACGCGGTGAGCAGGTCATGGGGTCTGGCAGCTAGGATGAACAGCACGACGTTGCACTCAAAACCGTGTGGCGTAACTGCATGAACAATGTGGGTAGCAACCGTTTCCCATCGACGCGCTACCTCACGCCTTAAGGTGGCAACTCAGGTTATGCCCATCCTCATGTGTCCTCCGTGTCTCTGTGGTGACAGAGGTAGCAACTTGGGTTAAGATGACTTCTAGTCGGAATTTGACATAAGATGATTTGCCGGCGACCTATGCATCAGCACAGTACCCGACAACAGTGAGTGAGATCATATCTTATTGCCCCGGGCTCGTTGCCTGATGGCATATGTGCACAACCGACACTAACGTTTCCGCATCCCCCTCAACACGTGCATCTCCAGTTGCCTTGCGCACTGCCCAAAACAACGGGAGGAGTATCAACCCGATACTCCTCCCGTTGCGCTCACGAGCCGCTACTATCATCAATCGTTTGTGAAGAGACTACCGAGATTGATCCCACCGCCACTGCTGGAACTGCTCGTTGTCGGCATGTATTGAGCCAGTTTCTTCGCCAGATTCATCGCCGGCATGGTCTGGAGCCAGACCCGACCCGGCCCGCGTAGTGTCGTGAGGAATAGACCCTCGCCACCGAAGAGAATATTCTTGAACCCGCGTACCATCTCGACATCGAAGTTGATCGTTGGCTCATACATCGCCACGTGACCGGTATCTACCTTGAGCATCTGGTTGGCTTCGAGCGTATATTCAACGACCTCACCATCCAGTTCGACGAACGCCAGCCCTGGCCCGGTCAGCTTTTGCATGATAAAACCTTCACCACCGAAGAACCCTGCACCGAGCTTGCGCCGGAAGTGAATATCGAGGGTGACACTCCGTTCAGCGCACATAAACGCATCTTTCTGGCAGATCATCGTCTGGCCCGGTGCCAGATTCAGTGGCACAATTTTGCCCGGCAGCTCTGCCGAAAAACCGATGATGCCCGGCCCTCCCTGTGGCGTAAAGTTGACCATAAAGATCGACTCACCAGAGAATATGCGCTTAAATGCACCACCCAGGCCGCCTTCCATATTTGTCTGCATCTGCACGTTGGCGCTCATCCAGCTCATGCCGCCGCGCTCTGAGAAGACCGTTTGTCCGGCGGGAACTTCAAGCACAACGGCCTGCATCGTCGTGCCAATGATTTTGTAACGCAAGCCGTTTGCTCCGACACCGGTACCGGCAATAGTTGGTTCAGGGAGATCGAGTCGTTCACCGGGACGATTATCGTACACATCAGCCATACTGACCGACTCACCTGATGGCGGGATAAATGGAGACGGCGCTGTGGCTGCTGGAGTCAGGCGAGCTCCACAATTCGTACAAAAGCGAGCGTTTGGAGCTACCGGAGCGCCGCACTGTAGACAATTCATAACCGAGACCTCCTGTTACTAGATGTATCATACTAGGCGCAATACTGTACGTACATCAGTGCACCAAAGTTGCATCAGCCTAACTCTTACTAAGGGTCTGTAAAAACTCGGCATTCGATTTGGTTTTCGCCATCCGGGTCAGCATCAGTTCGGTACCTTCATTCTCGCCGAGCATGCTCACCATTCGCCGCAACGTCCATACCTGGCGTAACGTGTCAGAGCTGAGCAGGAGATCCTCGCGGCGTGTGCCGGAGCGCTGAATATCAATCGCCGGGAAGATGCGTTTTTCAGCCAGTTTCCGGTCAAGGTGGAGTTCCATGTTGCCGGTGCCCTTAAATTCTTCGTAGATCACATCGTCCATGCGTGATCCGGTATCGATCAGACAGGTGGCGATAATCGTCAGCGAGCCACCATTTTCAATGTTGCGGGCAGCACCAAAAAAGCGTTTTGGTGGATACAGGGCAACCGGGTCAATACCTCCAGACAGTGTTCGCCCACTTGGTGGCATTGCGACATTGTACGCTCGGGCCAGACGGGTAATCGAGTCCATCAAAATGACCACATCGTGTCCAATTTCTACCAGGCGTTTCGCCCGCTCCAGCGTCATCTCGGCCACTTTGGTGTGATTTTCGACCGGCTCATCAAATGTCGAAGAGATCACCTCGCCACGCACAGAACGGCGCATATCGGTGACTTCTTCCGGGCGCTCACCAATCAACAAGACCATCAGAATAATGTCAGGATAGTTGGTCGTGATGCCGTTGGCAATTGCCTTCAACAGCATCGTCTTTCCCGCTTTGGGAGGAGAAACGATTAAGCCTCGCTGACCACGACCGATTGGGGCAATCAGATCGACCAGACGGGTATGCAAGAGATTTGGTTCAGTTTCTAACTTAATCTGTTCGTTGGGAAAAATGGGTGTCAGTTGATCAAAAAATGGTCGTTTGCGGGCAGTTTCCGGGTCCTGATCATTAATCTTTTCAACCCGCAACAATGAATAATAGCGCTCACTCTCTTTCGGCGGACGAATTTGCCCCCAAATCCGATCTCCAATGCGTAGGGCAAAGCGACGAATCTGCGATTGTGAGACATAGACATCTTCTGGACTGGGTAGCATCCGATTACCTCGTAAGAAACCGAAACCTTCTGCCATAATGTCCAGGATGCCATCACTGTATATCGTGCTGAACTCGATGGAAGTTCGGTCAACGGTTGTTGTTTCTATCGGATTGAGATCTGGTAACGCTGGAGGCTCGGTAACTGTTATCGTCTGCGTTTGCGTTGCCGTTTGCGCTTGAATGAGTTTATCGATCAGCTCGCGTTTTTTCAATGAGCTGATCCCTGAAATGTCAAGTTTACGCGCCATTTCGCGTAAATCGGCGAGAGTTTTTGTTTCAAGCTCAGCAACTGTCATCACGATACATGCTCCTTGAAGTCAATGAGATATAAAGTAGACCCTGTATCTGGCAGTGAATGGTGTTCATCTGTCGTGTCGTCATCTCAGGGGCGACAGATGAAAAATAGCAACGCAACATATTTTTGCACGATGTGATGAAACCTGTAAGTTGTGCTCAAATGCGCAGATGTTTGTCTGGTAGTGCCAGAACGGCTATGCAACACAGGGGAGTTCTCTTCGATAGCGCTGACAGCACCGTTCTATCAGGACGCTGCACTTGTATTGTGTTCGGGATTTAGCGATAGTATAACACAAATGTCAAGATCAAGGCAAGTAGCGCTGGAACTATCTGATGTGTTCTGAAGCTACCTCTGTCATGATCTATATCTATCGGCCCAAAATCGATGCCAGGCTGGCAATGACTTGTATCAATCCAGATCAGAACGTATCTTGTGGATCTGTGCCATCTTTCAGCACAACCGAAAAGAAGAGAGCATCGGTATCGTCCATTCACGGATCAGGCACATGCCGGATGAGTCATCGTTCACGCTCACTGATGTATACGTTGCGTTGTTGGGGTGCGGAAGCCCGGCTTCCACACCCGTTATTCTCTCCACCGGTCGCGTGTTGCATCAGTCACTCTGCCGATCTCGAATCTGGCTTGTCAATGCAGAGCTTGGAGTTCGGCAGCCACGCTACCGCACCAGCCGTGCTTCGTGCCAGGCGCGTGTCCCACCGTTCACCCTGCTGGTCACGGGGATGCTGTGTGCTCTCGCATGTTGTCTGTCAGATGAGATACCTTCTAAAACTGGATCAGCGAGAAGACCGGTCGTTCACGCAGCCGCTCACGACCATTGAGAAATGTCAGCTCAATCACAAATGCCAGTTCGGCAACCTGTCCACCTGCCATTTCAATCAGATCACAGGCTGCGGCAATTGTGCCGCCGGTCGCCAGTAGATCATCAATCACCAGCACACGCGCACCGGGCTGGAAGGCGTCGCGGTGAATCTCTAGCCGGTTTGTGCCATATTCAAGCTGATACTCGATCTGATACGTGGCAGCCGGTAGTTTACCCGGTTTGCGAATCGGCACCAACCCTACCCCCAGCCGGTAGGCCAGTGGCGCACTAAAGATGAACCCCCGTGACTCGATCCCGACTACCGCATCAATCTGCTGATTTTGGTAGCGTTCGTGCAGACGATCAATAACCTCACTAAATGCCTGACCGTTGCCGATCAACGTGGTAATATCTTTAAACTGAATACCGGGTATTGGAAAGTCGGGAATGTTCCGGATCAGACTGGCCAGATCTTGCCGCGTCATACGCCCTCCATTGTTACGCAAATAGTCAGTACACTCGCTATTATAGAGAATCTGCTCTTGCCTGTGTACAGTAGTATGTGTATTCGATCACAAGTCAAGTGGTAGCGTGCGTCTCTATCCATACGTATCATACACGTATTCGATACGCGAAGTGTGATTTGTCTGCTCCTTAAAAGCAAGCATCCTTATAGCTTTTACATGATGCTGATCCGCTATCGTATCGAGAACTTATTTCATAAAAGGTTATGCTATCGTGCCGCACCATCGCACAGGCTCATGAACACTTGCCAATCACCAACGGCAGTATATCTTGCTCCCGGCACACCAGCATGAAAGCGAGGAGGCTGACGACCATCGCCAATACCATCAACTCGCTATGCGCGTGTCGCAGCCATGCTGCCGCACCAGCCGTGCTCACGACCCGGCGCGTGGCACAAGGCTTACTTCAAAGTGTGGTTTTGCGGTATAATGAGCCGCACCAGCCGTGCTCACGACCCGGCGCGTGGCACGCTGTTGATCATGCTGGTCACTGGAATGCTGTGTGTGCTCGTCACGATCATTAAATTAATGAGGTAACTTCGAGTGCTGTTGCCTGGCGTAGTACAATGTACAGGTAACCGACCGTTCTGTTGTGGATACACCAATGAATGCCATCGAATGTTACCAGCTTACTCGTCGCTTTCAAACCATAACCGCCGTCGATAACCTTGACCTGATGGTTCCCGCAGGAACGATCTTTGGGTTTCTTGGCCCCAACGGTGCTGGCAAAACGACCACGGTTCGGATGCTCTGTGCGCTGATCGCCCCCTCATCTGGCAGTGCGCGGGTGGCCGGTTTTGATGTTCAGACCGAGGCTGATTCGGTACGGGCCAATACCGGGATTCTGACTGAGACCCCTGCCCTTTACGACACGCTGAGCGCACTTGAGAATCTGACTTTTTTTGCTCGCCTGTATGGTCTTTCGGCGACACAGGCCTCAGAACGGGCTGCACACTATTTGCGCCTTTTTGAGTTGTGGGAACGGCGTAATGATCCGGTCGGTGGCTTTTCCAAGGGCATGCGTCAGAAACTGGCCATTGCCCGCGCTTTGTTACACGATCCGGCAGTCCTCTTTCTCGATGAGCCGACCTCTGGTCTCGATCCGGCAGCCTCCCGTTCAGTTCGTGACGTGATCAGGAGTCTGCGGGCCAGTGGGCGCACGATCTTTCTCACTACCCATAACCTGGCCGAAGCCGACGAGTTGTGCGATCTCATTGGGGTGTTTCGTACTCGTCTCATCTCCCTTGACACCCCGGCAAATCTGCGTACACGCTTGTTTGGGCGGAGTGTACGGGTGGTACTGGTCGGCCCGGCTGCACCACTGGCTCCACTGGTACAACAGTTGTCGTTTGTCATGAACGTAACAGTCGATAATGAACGTGCGTTGCTGGTACAATTGACCGACCCTGAAAAGGATAATCCGGTCCTGGTGCGGGCGTTGGTTGCTGCCGGAGCTGATGTTTGCTACATCGAGCCATTTACCCCTTCTCTCGAAGCCGTGTATCTGGAGTTGATCCAGGAGCCGGTCGCCGGGTAGAGGCTGGTATATCTGGTGGTTGCAGGTTCATGCGACAAAACTGTTTCGATTGACAACTCGAGAGGATGTGAAGCTCATATCATACATACCTGCTGGATTGGCTATCATTCACGTGCAGCGATGTATGTGTCGCATGGTTTGAAGTGCGGAAGTCGTGCTTGATCATCTGCCGTGCCCGCTGTCGGTTGCGTGTCGCACGCTGACCGTGCTGGTTACGGGTACGACGTGCGTTATCGTCACGATCTTTGGTCCTGTCAATTCTCATATACCCTTCTCCAGGGAGATGATTATGCTGCGTTGGGAACCGATCAAGGTGATTATTGCCAAAGAGTGGCTGGAGCTGCGGCGGTCGCGAGGATTGCTCTTAGGTATGCTGTTGCCCCCCATCTTTCTGCCACTGCTTGTCCTTGGTCTCATCTTTGCGATGGGGCTGGTAAGCGATTCAGATATCGCCGACATTCCGGCTGTGGCTGTTGATCCGGCGCTGGCCAATCTGGGGTTGAAGGCGCTGGCTCATGTTATCTCCGGGCGGCAGTTTTCGATCCTGTTTCTTCTGTTGCCGATGGTGATTCCGAATGTCCTTGCCTCGTACAGTATCGTTGGCGAAAAGAATCGACGCACCCTCGAACCATTGCTGGCAGCACCAATCAAGGTAAGTGAGCTGTTACTCGGTAAGGTGTTAGCCGCAATTATTCCAGGAATTGTGCTGACCTGGGTATGCGCCATCGTTTTTGCTGTGGGCTTAGCGATTGTTGTCGTCGATCCGCAGGTGCCTGCTCTCGTGCTGCAACCAGGATGGATAGCAACACTTCTTTTATCCAGTCCACTCTTAGCCATCATTTCAGTTGCACTTATAGTGATGATTTCATCACGAGTAAACGATCCACGTAGTGCCCAACAGATTACCGTAGTATTGATTGTGCCGGTGATGCTGCTTTTCTTTGGTCAGATGCTGGGACTTTTTGTGCTGAATGTTGTGGTGGCACTGATCTTCGCTCTGGTATTGGCGCTGATCGCAGCAGGTGTGATCTGGCTGGCAACCAACGTCTTTCAACGGGAAGAGATTCTGACCCGCTGGCGCTAACGCTCTTGCGCAAACGAGTATAATTGTCTCAAAACAAACGAGATTGTGATGACGTGTGCCTGCGCGGATGCGCTCTGCACGGTGCTGATATTCAGATAGGGAAACCGATGATTGCTCACTGCCATTCCACGTTGATCGTCACCCCACGCCAGAAGCCAACCCGAAAAACCCTACCCGGCCAGTAGTCATGCGTAGATTATTCGGGTAGGCTCTCAAGGGGCGGTCTATGAAGGATGCGACGGTCAGATCTATGTATGAGGTGCTTACATCACAACCACCCGATCTGGTTGGTGTACTGCGCGAGACGATCCCATCCATCGGGATGTTGATCGATGCGCTTGAGCAGCAGTCTGACCCGACGCTGCGGCTGAGCCTGTTGCGTCAGATTGGCGCTGAATGGTACGCCTGCGGTGGAATGGCTGAAGTACTGACCGAACTGGGTTTACATCTGGCGGCTCAATTGCCGATGGCGCAGGGTATTGTCGTCAGTGAATTACTGCTGGCGTTTGGTGCGGCCCAGGAAGAGCAGCGCACACGCGAATGGGAGGCTCGTTTAGTTGCACGGGCAACGCAGCTTGATGGTCTGCACCGGATTATTTCGGCGGCCAATTCTACGCTCGACCTTGACACTTCCCTGCAGACGGTAGTCGAAACTGTTGCGCAGGTGATGAATGTTGAAGCCTGCTCGATCTACCTCTACGATAAGCATCGCGATGATCTGGTACTGCGGGCAACCCACGGTTTGAACCGGGCTGCCATTGGTCAGGTGGTGGCCCGGCTTGGCGAAGGAGTTACCGGTTGGGCGGCCCAACTGGGTTATCCGGTGGCAGTGAGTGATGTCTACAAAGACCCGCGCTATCATCGCGAACCCCAGCTCGGTGAAGATATGTTTCGCTCGATGCTGGCCGTGCCGATTGTGCTCTTCTCGGCGGAACGGTTTCAGTTCAGCGCCGACAAATTGCAAGGCGTGATTAATGTGCAGACAATCGCACCCCGCGAGTTCACGCAAGAGGAGATTTCTTTCGTTGAGACGGCTGCCGGTGAGCTAGCCTTCTTCATCGCGAATGCCCAGCTCTATCAGCAGACCGATGAGCGGTTGCACCAGAAATTGCGTGAATTGACCACCCTGCAACAGGTGTCAAAACTGATTGCCGAGCAGATCGGCCTCCATGATGTGCTCAATCTGATTGTCGAGAAGGCTGTTCACCTCTCAAAAGTGGATCGGGCTGCTATCTTTCAGATGGGGGAAGATGGTCAGCTCAAGCTGGTTGCCAGTTATGGTGGTGAAGGCGATGGCGTGCGCGATCTGGTTATTCAGACGGTACGCGATGGTCGCCCTCTAGCAGTTATGAATGCTTACCAGGATGCCCGGTTTCCGCAGTTGCCGGCAGTGGCACGGGCAGAGAATTTTCATTCCCTCTTTTGCATGCCGTTGCGTGCGCGTGGCCGCACCATCGGCGGTATTTGTCTCTACCGTCGTGAACCGCATCTGTTTGATTATGAACAGGTACGGCTGCTCAATACCTTTGCCGATGAAGCGGCCATCGCGATTGAAAACGCACGCCTCTATGAAGAGAGTTTGCGCGCTTTGCGGATCAAGTCTGCTTTGTTGCAAGAGATGCATCACCGCGTACGCAACAATCTGCAAACCATTGCGGCATTGCTGTCAATGCAACTGCGACGGCTCGATCCGGCCAGCCCCGGTGCGAAGGCGTTACGCGAGAGTGCAGCGCGTATTCAGGCCATTGCTGCTATTCATAACCTGCTCTCGCGCGACGATATTGGGGTGACAACCGTTGGCGCAGTGGCGCGCCAGGTGATTGAGAGTGTGCAAAGTACCCTCTTCGAGAGCGATATTCGGGTCGATTTTGTTATTCTCGGTGATGAGGTGCGCATCGGTTCGCGTGATGCAACCGTGCTGGCACTGGTGATTAATGAGCTGGTTGATAATGCCTTGACCCACGGCCTGGCCGTTGAAGGTGGACGGATTGAGGTTGAAGCTGTGCTTGAACACGGTCAGGTGCTGGTCGAGCTGCGCGATGATGGCCCTCGTCATCCGCCACCGCCGTCGCGCCACAGTAGCGGATTGGGATTGCAAATTATTGAAACACTGGTCAATAGTGACCTGAATGGCTCGTTTTCATTAATTCGCGATGAAGAAGCCGGTTGGATGCGGGCCCGTATTCGCTTTCCACAGCGCATCATTGATGAAGATCGTATTGAAGTCTAAGTATACTGCATGACATTTCTGGAGGGATTGTGGACATCACACTTTGGGCATGGATCGGTTTCCATGCAATCGTTTTTCTGGTTTTGGCCCTTGATCTGGGAGTTTTCCATCGGCGTTCGCATAAAGTCTCGATCCGTGAAGCCGGTTTGTGGACACTGGTCTGGATAACGCTATCGCTGGTTTTCAATGGCATTATCTGGCTGTGGCGTGGCCCGGAAGATGGTTTGAATTTTTTGACCGGTTATCTGGTTGAATATTCGTTGAGTGTTGATAATATCTTTGTCTTTGTGCTGCTGTTTAGCTATTTTCGCGTACCGGCCCAGTATCAACATCGGGTACTCTTCTGGGGTATTCTCGGCGCATTGATCATGCGCGGGATGATGATTCTGTTAGGCTCAGCACTGGTCGAGCAATTTGAGGGGATTCTCTACCTGTTTGGTGCCTTCCTCCTGGTGACAGGGGTACGCCTGATCTTCCAGGATGATGAGCCTGAAGTAGACCCGCAACGTAATCTGCTGGTACGGCTGGCCCGTCGTTTGCTGCCGATTACGCCCGATATGCGCGGTGATCGGTTTTTTGTGCGCGAAGCGGATCGCTTTAGTGCAACACCCCTCTTCCTGGTGTTGCTCATTGTTGAGAGTACCGATTTGCTGTTCGCAGTCGACTCCATCCCGGCCATTTTTGGCATCACCCACGATCCATTTATCGTCTATACCTCGAATATCTGCGCTATTCTCGGCTTGCGTTCGTTGTATTTTCTGCTGGCCGGAGTGATGGAGTCGTTCTACTACCTGCGCTTCGGTCTTGCCATTATTCTGTCGTTTATCGGTGTCAAGATGCTCACTCCTCTAGTCACCGGCTGGTTCCTCGGCGGTCATGGCGTTCATATTCCGACGACCATCTCATTGGGGGTGATTGTTGTCACATTGCTGGTATCTGTGGTGGCATCACTGATTCGGTCGCGTCGTCTGGCCAGCGCAACCGATTAATCTGGAAGGAACAACACTATGACCGATTTTCCCACCGAAGGCTCGCCACCGTTTATCAATCGGATGCTGACGATTGCCGAATGGCGCGAATACGTTGCCAGTTACGATTTTGGCAAGCTGACACCAACCCGTCTGGTGCTACACCATACCTACCGACCGGATGAAACCTCATGGCGCGGCCTGACCACCATGCGCGGGATACAGAAGTTCTACGCCGGCAAAGGCTGGACAGCCGGCCCCCACATTTTTGCTGCTCCTGATGGTATCTGGCTGGCGACCCCGATGTCGCAGATCGGCATTCACGCCGGTGCCGGCAATGGCTCACTCGCCAAAGGCTGGTATTCCATCGGCCTGGAGATGGTCGGTTATTTCGACAAGGTCTTGCCATCCGGGAAGGTGTGGGAGCATTCGCTGGCCGTCATGGGGGAATTGTCACGCCGGTTGAAGATTCCACCGCGACAGTTGATCTCGTTTCACCGCGACTACACCAATCAAAAGAGCTGTCCCGGCTGGGCAGTAACCAAAGAGTGGGTATGGTCGCAGGTTGAAGCCTATCTGAATAACTCGACACCCCCGACCATACCACCCGGCCAAATCGGTACACCCACACCTGACGATGAACGCTTGATCGAAGCTCTTCTCGAAGAGGGGTACAAACATAAGACCAATGGCCAGGGCTACAATGCCGATTGGGCGTTTCACGCCTATGCGCTCGAACACCAGCTTGGTATGCCGATGGGGCCGAGCGCACGGCTCACGGTGGCCGGTAAAGTGTATAATTATCAGCCCTTTGCCCGTGACACACTCTATTGCGAGGTGCCGAATTGGGGTGATGTCAAGACCCTGAGTGAGTTACTGGGTGGCAGTATTCCACCGAGCGGTCTGGGGCGCGCCTTGCTTGATACCACCTATCAGGCCGGTGGTTCGCCGTTTCGACCGGATTGGGCCTTTCATCAATACGCCGTTGCCCGTCGCCTGGGGCCGCCGGTCGGCAAGAGCGCACAGATTACCGTTGACGGGAAACAGTATGCGTATCAGGCATTTGCCGTTGATACCCTCTACAACCTCGTTCCCAACTGGAGCGATGTCCGTCAGTTGAGCCAGATCGGAACTGCCACCGATCCGGCGACGGTCAAGCTGCGCGATGCCCTCCTCACCGAAACCTTCAAACAGGCCGGGACGACCTATCGTCCCGATTGGGCATTTCATCAACTGGCCCGCAAGTGGGCGATTGGTGTTCCGCTCGCCAATAGCTACCAGATCACCCTTGATAAGACGACGTATGCACTTCAGCCCTTCGCGCTCGATGTTCTGTACAACGTAGTGCCGAATTGGTCTGATGTGAAACGATTGAGTGACCTGGCGCGTCAGCATGGGATGCCGGTGTTAGGGATGGCTATGGCAGCTATGCCGTCTGTGTCGGCAGAGCATCTGACCCCGCCTGACGATGGCGGTTTTAGCATTACGCAGGTGACACCGCCGGCTATGGCTTTCGGCGAGCGTCATGGCGAGCGTGTAAGTATGGTCGTGCTGCACGCTGTACCTGGTGCAGTGGCTGAAACAATTGCTGCGATGACCGACTTCAACGCCCGCTTTGCAACCCACTACCTGATTGGCCTTGACGGTCGTATCTACCGCCTGATTGATGAAGCCAAAGCGGCATGGCATGCCGGATTCGCCACCGGTGGCGGCGTCCGGTATAACCTGAACCGCATCAGTATCGGTATTGCACTGGAACGCCCGGCTGGTTGGCCGGCAACCCGTGATGCCGGTGATACGGATGCGCAGATTCGTGCATTGCGCTGGTTGTTGCGCCGGCTTGATACTCGTTACCGCCTCTCACCCGATGCGATTGTGCTCTGGACGAGTCTGGCCGGTAGTGATGACGAGGCATTAAGTGGATTGCCGCTTGGTGCGTTGCGCGAAGCGTTATCCTGATCGTTCATTCTGAAGCGTAAACTGTCTGGCGAGGAGCTGATCGTACCCGCGTTACCCTTCACCGAGGCGCTATGAACCTTCATCGCTGGCTGCACCTTGCGAGTTTGCTGTTCGCTATGGTCGGATTTCTCTGGCCGTCTATCCCGGTACAGGCTGCGCCAAAGGTGGTCGGTACCGGTACACCGGCCAGTTGCACGGCTACCGCACTGGTGAACGCAGTGACCGGCGGTGGCGACGTTAGCTTTAATTGCGGTCCAAATCCGCATACCATTGCTCTTACCTCGCCACTGATCATCAATGCGCCCCAGACCCTGATCGATGGCGGTGGATTAATCACGTTGCAGGGTAGTGGTGGGCGGATTATTGACCATTTCACGTATGGGAATATTGGCCCTAGCCGCCTTGAACTGCGAAATCTGACGATCACCGGTGGCCGGACCAGCGGTGGTGGTACCGATCAATCGGCGGTTAATGGCAGTGGTGGTGCGATTCGTAGTTATTTTGCAGCAGCCAATTCAGCTTTTACTCCCACATTGGTCATAGATCGAGTGATCTTTCGCGACAATCAAACCACCCTGACCGCAGTCCCTCCAGGCAGAGATGCGTATGACTACGGCGGTGGTGCGATCTACAGTCGTGGTGGTGCGGTTATTGTCACCAATAGCTGGTTTGAAAACAATTACGCCAACAATGGGGCCGGTGGTGCGATCCATTTGTTGCAGAGCAGTCTATCAGTTGAAGATAGCGTCTTTCTGCGCAATACCGCCATTGGAGGGCGTCCGCAAGACAGTCTTGGTGGTGCGATTTCGGCCGATGGATTGGGCGGGCCGGATCGCCGTTTACGTATCGTCCGTTGTCTCTTCGAGCAGAACCAGGCGTACAATTCGGGCGGAGCCATTCACGCTAATCTGTACGAAGACAGTAGCCGCCTGGAGGTGATCGATAGTTCATTCATCGCCAATGCTGTAGTTGGCGGCCATCGTGCGCAGGGCGGAGCTATCGGCGGTGGAGGTACGGCTATTGGTGCTCGTACCGGTAATCCTGAGATCATGATCAGTGGCAGTCTGTTCTATGCCAATCGTGCCCGACGCACACCGGGTTCTGACGGTAATCCACGTGAAGATGGTTCCGGTGGTGCGATTGCTTTCCCGCAGCAGGTTCGTCTACACATTGTCAATTCGACCTTCGTTGCCAATCGCGCTGAAGGAACCGGTTTCAATGCAAATGGTGGGGCACTGTACGTATTGAATAATCGCCCTGAGCCATTCGTCATCGAATCTAGCACGTTTGCCGAAAACTATGCCGGCTGGACCGGTGGGGCAATCAGTCATTCGGGGAATGGCAGTGTCAGTAATAGCCTGTTTGCCTACAACACGGCCGGGAACGGTGGCAATGGCTGGAACATTCAGCAGCATTGCTCACGCGAATTTACCCACGATGGCCGTAGCCTGCAATACCCACCCCGTCTCACCGGGGCGAGTTTCTGGAACGATGTCACCTGCTTTGCCGGCAAGAGCGCACCATCTCAGACGGGCGATAGCCAGTTTCGCGATCCACTGCTCAGGCCGTTGGCGGCATATGGTGGATTGACGATGACAATGGCCATTCCTGCTGATAGCCCGGCCCGTGATGCCGGTAGCGGTTGCCCGCCAACCGATCAACGAGGAGTCGCTCGCCCGCAACTAAACGCCTGCGATCTCGGCGCATTTGAATTGCAGCTATTTCTGGTTGCGACCCCTTCGCTATTAGCCCGCAATCAATTACCGCCACCGCTCGTGCTGCATGGTGTTGACTTCTCCAATACTACCCAGGCATTTATCGATGGTCAACCGCGTTCAACCACCTTCCTCGATAGCCAGCGGTTACGGCTCATCCTGACGATAACTGATGTGGCTGATCTCGGCCCGCTGACAGTCACCCTCAGTGGCCCAGGCAGTGCAGTGGGGAGCACGCAGGTGCAGGTTGTTGAAGCAGTCTACAGTATCTACGTGCCGCAGATTAGTCGCTGATCCAGTCATCTCAAGACTGGTGTAGTGGACGTCATAACTATTGCCTGGGAGCGTGCGCCTCCGGTGCGCTTGCCACAACTTGCGACCGCGCAAGCCATCCTGCCCTGCGACTCCCGCCCCCAGCGGGGGCGGGTGGGGGCGTGTCGCAGACCATTGCGATATCCTACGCTAGCGAGGATAATCTCCCCGATAGGCTTGCCCGTGGCGCAGAGTAATGACTCTTCAGCACGGATCTCACGCCGAAACGACGTACATTGTTGAGTGAAATGTTACATAACAAACCTTGCCACAGATTACACCTTACACTGTTATTCAATCGATTCGCCGACTCGCGTTGCATCCCTCGAACGTTCACCTGTATTTAATACTAGCTTAACAATTCAATGATGCTGTCTTAAACCGGCGCGTGTATTGTATCGCTGCAAGCGTTGCTCTCTGCATTCTACAGAGTGGCGCACCCTGAAGTGCCAGTAGCCAGGCAATGTCAAGTCTTGGCCTTCGCTTGCGCTTGCAGATTGCAGACAGTAGTTGAAGGAGAGACACTCACTATGGTAAGAAACCCGAAACGATGGATCTACGGCCTCATGCTGATGGCTCTGATCGTACCGCTCATTGCTGCCTGTGGTCCGCAGCCGGCAGCCCAACCGACTGCGACACCGGCAGCCCAACCGACTGCGACACCGGCAGCCCAGCCCACCGCAGCTCCAGCACCGGCCACTGTGCCTGCCTCTGAGCTGGCTTCACTAAGTGGCGACATCATTATTGACGGTTCATCAACGGTGTATCCGCCGACCGCTGCTGCTGCCGAGGAATTCTCGCGGCTGGCACCGAATGTGCGGGTAAGCGTGGGCATTTCGGGCACCGGTGGCGGGTTCAAGAAGTTCTGCAACGGCGAGACGGACATCTCGAACGCCTCACGTCCGATCCGCGAGGAGGAGCAGGCGATCTGTGCGCAGAACGGGATCGAGTTCATCGAGCTGCCGGTGGCGTATGACGGTCTGTCGGTGGTGGTCAATCCGCAGAACGACTGGGCTACCTGTTTGACCGTGGCCGAGCTGAAGAAGGTTTGGGAGCCAGAGGCTCAGGGTGTAATCACGAACTGGAACCAGATTCGGAGCGATTTCCCAAATCGACCACTAGTGTTGCTAGGTGCTGGCACCGACTCGGGCACCTTCGACTACTTCACCGAGGCGATCAACGGCAAGGCCAAGGCAAGCCGTGGTGACTATCAGGCCACCGAAGATGACAACGTGACGATTACCGGTGTGAATGGTGACCTGAACGCGATGGGCTATCTCGGCTACGCCTACGTAGTAGAGAACCAGGGCAAGGTGAAGCCGATTGCGGTTGACAACGGCAACGGTTGTGTGGAACCGAGCTTCGAGACGATTGCCAACGGTACCTATCAGCCGCTGTCACGCCCATTGTTCATCTACGTGCGCAAAGAGGCTGCTGAGCGGCCAGAGGTACAGGCGTTTGTCAACTTCTACCTCAGCCCAGAGTTCACCCCAATCATTCAGACCTCGCAGGTCGGTTACGTGAAGCTGTCGGACGAGCTGTATGCCGCGATTGCCAGGCGCTTCAACGACCGCGTGCTGGGCACAATGGTCAAACCGGGTGAGGAAGTCGGTCTGACCCTGGATCGCTACTTAGGAAAGTAACGTTATAATTATGGCGCGGTATGAGCCAGAGCTTTATGGCGCTTGCTCATACCGCGTCTCTGTGGTAGGCTAGAGAACGAAGAAAATACCATCCATCAAAGGAGGATTGTGTGGCTGCAACTGACCTCCGTAGACAACCAAATCAGGCTCGTGCTATTGGCGAGAAAATCATTCAAATTTTGCTGACTATAGCAGCAACCATCTCTATTCTCACAACTGCTGGAATTGTCTTTTCCCTCCTGTTTGAAACAATTGCCTTCTTCAGTGAAGTCTCTATCATTGAATTTCTTACCGAAACGGAATGGACACCCCTCTTCTCGATCAAGAAGTACGGTATCTGGCCATTAGTGTCGGCAACCGTCCTTACGTCTGCAATTGCGATGCTGCTAGCAGTGCCGCTCGGTCTGGTAGCGGCAATCTTTCTCAGTGAATTTGCCTCAGATCGCATTCGACGCACGGTGAAGCCTCTGCTCGAAATCCTTGCCGGTATACCAACTGTAGTCTACGGCTATTTTGCTCTCACAGTGGTAACACCATTTCTGAAGAACTTCATTCCAACCCTTAGCATCTTTAATTCACTCGGTGCCGGGCTTGTAATGGGAGTCATGCTGATACCGTTTGTCGCTTCATTAAGTGAAGATGCGTTATCGGCAGTACCTAACTCGCTCCGTGAAGCAGCGTATGGACTGGGTTCGACCAAATTTGAAGTTGCCATCCGGGTTGTGACTCCGGCAGCTATTTCGGGGATTGTGGCTTCTGTCGTCCTGGCGTTTTCACGCGCTGTCGGAGAAACAATGATTGTCGCTATTGCTGCCGGGCAAAATCCCCGCTTTACCTTCGATCCAACGGTACCAGTGATGACAATGACCTCATACATCGTCCAGGTTAGTTTAGGTGATACACCGTATGGCTCACTCAGCTACTACACGTTGTATGCGGTTGGTTTTACACTCTTCCTCTTCACCTTCGTGCTCAACATCTTCAGTTATTGGATGGTGCGCAAATTCCGGGAGGTTTACGATTAATGTCCGCACAGGAACAGATTCGAGTGAGTGCTCAGACAGCTGAGCCTATTGTTGATCGGGGTGGTGGTAATCTAAAGTGGCGCCACTTTAAGGGTACATTGTTAACCGTCTTTGGCTGGCTAAGTGTTATCTTCGGCTTGGGTGTTCTGCTCATCTTGATCCTTGACGTGATCAGCAAGTCTACCGGTATTTTTAGCGGTGGTACAAACTGGCTCACCTGGGATTTCTTTAACAACTTTGACTCGCGCTTTCCGCAGCGGGCTGGGGCAAAGGCGGCGATTGTCGGTACCCTGTATACCATCTCCCTGACCATCCTGTTTTCGTTTCCGCTTGGCGTTGCGGCTGCCATCTACCTTGAAGAGTATGCTCATGACAACTGGTTTAGCCGCTTGGTTGAAATCAATGTCAGTAACCTGGCGGCAGTGCCGTCAATCATATATGGTCTGCTCGGTCTGCAAGTCTTTGCCCGCTGGCTGTTGCTTGGTCGTAGTATTCTCACCGGCGCTTTAACATTGGCGTTGCTGGTTGTACCGATTATCATCGTGGCATCGCGCGAATCGATCCGTGCAGTACCGCTGAGCCTACGACAGGCAAGTTATGCACTTGGTGCTACCCGATGGCAGACTGTCTGGTACGTCGTTCTACCGCAATCCATCGGTGGTATTCTTACCGGTAGTATTCTGGCCGTCTCGCGGGCAATTGGCGAAACTGCTCCTCTCATCACCATTGGAGCACTGACCTTCGTTCCATTCTTGCCCCGAAATATCCTAGATATCTTTACCGTTTTGCCGATCCAGATTTTTAACTGGACGTCGCGGCCACAAGATGAATTTCGTGCGTTGGCGTCTGCCGGTATTCTGGTATTGCTGACAATTTTGTTGACAATCAATGCGCTGGCGATCTATCTGCGTAATCGCTATCAGAAGCGCTACTAATCAAGTGAAGGTTAGCAATGACAGTCCACAATTTAGATCAGAACAATCTAAACGCGCTTGAAGCGCGCAATATGAGTGTCTATTACGGCTCATTTCTGGCTGTAAAGAATGTTAATCTTGCGATTGAAAAGAATCGCATTACTGCTTTGATTGGCCCTTCAGGCTGCGGCAAGAGTACGGTGCTGCGTTCTTTCAACCGCATGAACGACCTGGTACCCTCGGCGCGGGTGGAAGGAGAAATCCTGTTCCACGGCGAGAATATCTATGCGCCAGGTGTTGATCCGGTCAATGTACGCCGTCGGATCGGTATGGTCTTCCAGAAACCAAATCCGTTTCCGAAGAGCATCTATGAGAATGTTGCCTATGGCCCGCGTATCAATGGCTGGCGGCTCTCGAAGCGCGAAATGGATGAACTGGTTGAGCGCTCATTGCGCGGCGCTGCTTTATGGGATGAAGTGAAAGATAAGCTGAACCAGAATGGCTTGTCTCTCTCCGGTGGACAGCAACAACGACTCTGTATTGCTCGTGCCCTGGCCGTGGAGCCAGAAGTGATTCTCATGGATGAACCGTGCTCGGCCCTTGATCCTATTTCGACGCTGAAAATCGAGGAATTGATGTTCGAGCTTCGTCAACGCTATACGATTGTCATCGTGACCCACAATATGCAGCAGGCGTCACGCGCATCTGACTATACGGCCTTCTTCCTGATGGATAGTGATCGTGCCGGTCAACTCATCGAGTATGGCCCGACATCACAAATCTTTCAGAACCCGAAGGACGAACGCACCGAGCAGTATATCTCTGGTCGGTTCGGATGATGTTCGTGTGAACAACGGGCCAATGCTAGTAGTATCCTGGGAGCGCGAGCCTCCGGCTCGCCTCACCGGACGCGCAAGCTACCGTTGCCCTGGCACTGCGGTTGTGCATGTCCCACCACGGTGGGCCGGCGCTGGTAGTCCACTGGGAGCGCGAGCCTCCGGCTTGCCTCACCGGACGCGCAAGCTACTGTTGCCCTGGCACTGCGGTTGTGCATGTCCCACCACGGTGGGCCGGCGCTGGTAGTATCCTGATCAAATCCGGTAGCATAGAAGTCACGACACACCAGCCAACGATTACACTGATACTGCACCTGGACGATGCACTGTCGGACGCTAGCGCTGGTATGACAGGAATCGTAGGGGCACGGCATGCCGTGCCCCTACTTCCCTGCGCCTTGTACGCTCCTGCGCCGTGTTCCCCAAACGATGTGCTTCAGGCAATGCCTGATGACACAAGACCGACCTCATCCTCTGGCGGTTCGGCTAGCGGCCTGACACCGAGCCGCCGACAGAGCGCGTTCAGAAATGCCATCGCCGTCGGATGATCAAGCACCCGCGCATCGTAGCAGAGGCTCAGGTGTGCCACTGCCCCGACTGCAATCGTCGTATCACTGAGGGCCACCGGCTTAAGTTGCGCTTCACTCAGCGTCAATGCTGCTACCGTTCCCGGCAAAGGCGGCGTGATCTGCCACCAATCAGCAGTAACGGCAATCGCACAGGTTGCCATACCCAGATCGTGACCCGTTCCGGTCAAGGCGCGGGCAATGCCGCGTTCGTTGAGATCGCCGGCATCGCGAATCAACACCCAGCGGCCATTGGTTAAACCGGCAGCTACGTGATACCGATGGCGCAGTACGATAGCCGTCTCAGTCCAGGCGGCATTAATCAGAGGATGCTCAGGAAAGAGGCCGGCTGCGGCTGCGATCAGAGCGCTCTGCGGGGTCGCTTGCAGGCCATACCTTGCAAACGTCGCGTTCTGCACCCGGCATTGGTGCAACACCGATTGCAGATCAATCGCAATCGTCGCGCTGGCAAGCGGGGCTGGCTGTGCATCAACAATGCGCAGCCTAATGGTCGACGACGTATTCGTACCGACCGTTGCATCTGCTACCGCTCTGGCATGCGCCGTATCTCCTACCACTGCCGGTGGCGGGAGAGAGTCTGATGAGCCGGAAGCTACATCCACAGCTTTAACAACATCGGCACGCATGATGCGACCACCGGGGCCACTTCCGGCGAGAGCCGTCAGATCAACCCCCAACGCAGTTGCCAGCCGGCGGGCTAGAGGTGTCGCCCGTACCCGTGGTGGCGGAGTACAACGGGCCAGTTCGCCCCCTACCGGGATTGTTGCCCCTGCGGCCACCACGTGCTCAGCCACAATTCCTACGTACTGAGCCGGGATAACCCACTCGGTGTGTGCGGTTAAGACACGGGCAAGCGGCGTTGTCGGTGTGACAGACTCGCCAACGGCAACCAGCCATTCCAGTAACGTCGCCTCGCCTAATGCTGGGGGGATGCTGATAGTATGTAGCTGCATCTTCGAGCCTCATCGCTTCAACCGGACTGCGTCGCCGCAGCCCAAAAGTCATTCATTTTTCGCCGCAAAAGGTCATGTTCAGGACGCTTAAGTTCGGGATCATCGGCGAGAATGGCATCGGCCAATGCCCGTGCTTCGGCCAGCAGACGGGTATCGCCCTGTTGGGCCATCTTCAGATCGGGAGTGCCGCTCTGGCGCGTGCCGAAAAATTCACCCGGCCCGCGCAATTGTAAATCAATTTCGGCCAGCTTGAAGCCGTCGGTTGTTTGCTCAAGCGCCGCCAATCGCTCTTTTGACTGCTGATTATCGCTGTCGCTGATCAGGATGCAGTAACTCTGATGATGACCACGTCCGACACGCCCGCGAAACTGGTGCAATTGCGCCAGGCCGAACCGTTCGGCACCCTCAATAATAATCGTGGTGGCGTTCGGCACATCAATCCCGACCTCGATCACCGCAGTTGCGACCAGAATGTCGTACTGGTGATCGCGAAATGCCCGCATTACATCATCTTTCTCGCGGGCCGATAGTTTGCCGTGCAGCAATGCCACCCGCAAGTCGGGAAAGACTTCGTGCTGAAGGCGTTCATACATCTCTTCGGCTGAGGGCAGGTCAAGTTTTTCACTCTCTTCAACCAGCGGGCAGATAACATACACCTGGCGTCCTTCAGCGACCTGTTTCCGAATATGCCGGTAGACCTTCGTTCGCTCAGCCCGGCCCACCCGTTTTGTCCGAATCTCTTGTCGGCCCGGTGGACGCTCGTTGAGCACCGATACGTCCAGATCGCCGTAGATGGTCATCGTGAGTGTGCGCGGAATCGGGGTGGCGGTCATCACCAGCATATGCGGGTTGTAGCCTTTGTTCTTCAAGCGCAGACGTTGCTCTACCCCAAACCGATGCTGCTCATCAACCACCACCAGCCCTAGCTGAGCGAATTGCACCGTTTCGGTGATCAGGGCATGAGTTCCTACCACCAGGTCAATCTCGCCACGGGCAATCCCTTCCAGCACCCGCCGTCGCTCGCGTGTCCCCAGGCTGCCGGTAAGCAAAGCGACCCGTACTCCGTGCCCACCCATATCCTCTTCGGGCGACATGCCGAGAATGGAGACAATCTCAGCCAGTTGCGCTGCTTCTTCAGGATCGAGCAGTGATCGCCAATCGGCTTGCTGATACGCGGAAGAAGTGGCGGCTGTGGTAGCCTTACGTGGCACGCGCACCCGGCTGAGAAGCTGTTTCAGGTTTTTGGCGTGTTGCTCGGCCAGAATTTCAGTTGGCGCCATCAGTGCGCCTTGAAAACCATTGGCAACGGCCTGAAGTAGTGCGGCTGCGGCTACCACTGTTTTACCGCTGCCAACATCGCCTTGCAACAGGCGAGCCATTGGTGATGGACGACGGAGATCGTTGAAGATTTCCTCGATTGCCCGCTGTTGGGCAGAGGTCAATTGAAACGGCAACAGGCGTTGGAGTTCTGCGTGTGCCTGCGTATCGATAGTGAAGGCATAGCCCATTTCCTGCTGCCAGAGGCGCTTACGCTGCAACACACCGATCTGAATAAACAAAAATTCGTCGAATCCCAACCGGCGACGTGCCGCAGCCAGACTGGTATGGTCGGTCGGAAAATGGATTTGCGCCAGTGCTTCACCTAGCGGCATCAACCCGCTCTGCTGGAGGCGAGCAGGTGGCAGATGATCCTCGACCTGTGGGGCCATTGTATCAACCACTTGCTTGATGAAGCGACGCACCTGGTTCTCGTGCAAGCCCTGGGTTAGGGGATGGATCGGCACCAAGCGGCCGGTGTGTAAAAGTGCATCGGGATCAGGTGTATAACGTTCCCAGCGTGGACTACTAAACTGTCGCTTCCCGCCAAAGGTTGTCACTTTGCCACTGAGCGCAATCGTCTGCCCAACCCGAATCTGCTGCGCAATCCAGCGTTGATTGAAAAAGATCGCCTCGATTGATCCGGTCTCGTCGCTGACCTCGACCCGTACCCGCAATTTGGGGCCGGCGCCGATAGTGCGCACATCGGTCACCTCACCGATCACCGTTTCCTCGGCCCCGACCTGTAATTCGCTGATCGAACGCCGGTTCCTCACATCATCGTAGCGCCGGGGAAAGTGGTACAGCAGATCGCGAATAGTACGCACTCCCAGGCGCCGAAAACCACCGACCAGCCGCCAGTCGATGCCTGCGATCTGCTCAAGCGGTGCATCGAGGTTGAGTTCAGCTAGCGGGCGCTGGTCAACGTTAGCTGCTCGCTTGCGTGACTGACGGGCAGAAGTGTTGCGCTTAGTTACCGGTACGTGGCCGGCATTGGGTGCAGGATTGACTACCGGCGATGGCGGCACTGTTGTTTCAACCGGTGCAGTAGGGGCAGTGCGAAAGAGTGAGCGCAGAATTTCGATTGCCTCGGCCAACGCCTGATCCCGCTCGACCAGCGTCATGCCATCGTAGCCGACCAGACAACCAAGTGCACGTTGAACAGCGGGCAAACGTGCTGCACTCCCTGCCGCTGCACTCCACTGGTTGAGGTACGCCACCAGGCCATCGGTTGTCACCCGATCAGCGCATCCATCACGGCGCTCGGCGGCCAGTAGCCTGCCAAGCGCTATAACCTGCTGTCGCTCAGCCTCGGTCATGCCTCATCGAAACCTTCAAACGCGGTCACTGCCATTGCACCGGGACCGAGGCAGGCAGCAATTGCTGGTCCCATCCGCGACACCTGGACTCGATCACGGGAAAAGATGGGGTCTAGCTTCTCGATCAGTTTCTCGACATCTTCAGGCGTCGTCGCGTAGTGAATGATCACATCTTCAACGTGCGGAAAATCCTCGACAAAGGTAAACAGACCTTCTATCGCCTTCGCCCGTGTGCGCGTGCGCTCGTAAGGCACGATTTCACCCTCATCGAGAATCATCAACGGCTTAATCCGCTGTATCGAGCCAATCAGCGAACCACTAAAGGTAAGCAGTCCACTCTGCTCAAGGTACTCCATCGTATCGACGAAAAATGCCGTATGGGTATGGCGAATTGTTTGTCCGATCCGTTCGTTCACCTCAGCCGGTGTCATGCCATCACGAATAGCCCGCGCCGCTGCAATGACCACCGAGCCAAGCCCCATGCCGGCCAGCTTACTATCGATAATCTCGATCCGGGTACTCGACGCCGGTAAACGGGAACGTCCAGCCAGTGCTTCACTGTAAATCTCGCCGAGATGCCGGCTCAGGTGAATCGAAAAGACATAATCGTAGCGTCCTAACAGGCTGCGGTAGAGCTGCTCAAAGGTCGTTGCGTTTGGTCTAACGATCTCGACCCGCTGGTTACCACTGAAGAGCTGATCGTAGACCTGATCCTCACTGATGTCAATGCCAATCCGATACAGACGGTCATCGATACGTGCCAGCAGTGGCACCACTTCAATCTCAAGTTCGTGCGCAACCTCAAACGGAATGTCGCTTACGCCGTCGGTAATCACTTTCATTGTAGCCATGGTCTGCCCTGTCTTCCGGAGCGGTTTGCCAAAGCGAATGCAATATGGTATAGTCTCACAAAGTGTAACTGTTACAAAGATGTATCTTTCGGAGAGTAAACGTATGGCAACCTGTGAACTTTGCGGTAAAAAACCTTCATTTGGTCATAATGTCAGCTTCTCGAAGCGCCGCACGAACCGCATCTGGCGTCCCAACATTCAGAAGACGACATTGACGGTACCGGGCGGCCAGTCCGTCCAGGTTCGCATCTGCACCCGCTGCATGCGTACATTGGCGAAGACACGATAACACATTATCCGATCTTCACTACGAGAGGCCAGTGTCCGCCAGGGACGCTGGCCTCTTCGCTTTTTTTCATTATAGCCGATACGATGGTGGCACGCAAACAGTCTGGCAACGATGGCAATCACCAGTCAGGCACCTTGTTTTGGCTACGACCGGGTAATGCGCTGTCAGGTTAGGGCTTCTCGCATAGCTATCTGACAACCCGAAAAAACCAGTCTTTCACTCGCAAACATAGTTGCGAGTGGTATAATCTGTTTGTCGGGTTGAAACGATAACGCAAATCCAAAGGGGTAAGCCATGGCGAGCAAAAAGCAGCGGATCGGCGTGCTTACCAGTGGCGGTGACGCGCCAGGACTCAATGCCGTCATCCGTGCAGTCGTCAAGTCGGCGTCCGGTCTGGGTTGGGAAGTGATCGGTATTCACGATGGTTTTGAGGGTTTATTAGGGACAAAGAGCTACCGGGTACTTACCAATGCTGATGTACAGGGATTATTGCCGCGGGGTGGCACAATCCTGCGCACCACCAACAAGGGGCATTTTGGCCCACGCCGGAGCGATGAGCTGTCAGAGGCCGATCCGTATGTGCGTGCGGTAAAGGCGATTGAAGAGATGGGGCTGCGGGCCTTGATCACTATTGGTGGTGAGGGGACGCAGCGGATTGCTCTTGAACTGCATAAATTGGGTGCACCGGTGATCGGCGTACCGAAAACGATTGATAACGATCTTGCCGGAACTGATCGCACATTCGGTTTCGATACAGCGTTGCAGGTAGCAACCGACGCGATTGATCGGTTACACACCACTGCTGCCAGCCATAATCGCGTCATGGTGTTGGAAGTTATGGGCCGACATACCGGTTGGATTGCTCTCCACGCCGGTCTGGCTGGTGGTGCTGATGTCATCTTGATTCCGGAAATTCCATTTTCGATTGAGCGAGTCGCCGAGAAGATTATGGCGCGTGACCAGCAGGGTAGCTCGTTCAGCATCATCGTTGTGGCTGAAGGTGCCCGCCCTCGTGGTGGTAGCGAGATGTATATCGCAGAAGGCCGGTTGGGTGGAATTGGTCACTGGATTGGTGAACAGCTCGAAAAGCTGACCGCCAAAGAGGTTCGGGTTGTCGTTTTGGGACATTTACAGCGTGGTGGTTCGCCATCGCCTTATGATCGCTTGCTTTCGACCCGCTATGGTGCAGCAGCAGTGCAGGCGGCAGCTCGTGGCATCTATGGCGAAATGGTGGCTCTCCGCGGGCAAGACATTGTAACGGTGCCGTTGGCTGAAGCCTGTGGCTACCTGAATCGGGTACGTCCTCACAGCGACCTGGTGCTCTGTGCAAGGAGTTTGGGGATTGCCTTTGGCGATGAACTCTGATCACATGGTATGCTTAGCGACAGGATAAAGGTATGACGAGATGATCCGCTACGAGATCGCCGCAACGACTGTAACCACGGCACCGCCGGAGCGGGTGCTGGCGGTGCTTGATGATTTTGGCAACTGGCCGCGTTGGATGCCGTCGCTAGAGCGGGTGCGTATCGAGTTGCCTCCCAACGAGCATCCTCGCCAGGGGTATCGGTTTAAGTTGCACGGTCTACTCGTGCACGCCGATATGGAAGTGATTGATTATACGCCACTCAGTCGGGCAACCCGTTTTCGCATTAGCTTTCCACCATTTCAAGGTGTTAATCGCTGTCACCTAATCCCGCTAGGGGATGGTCGTTACCGTATCGAGCGTCTGGATCAGTTGGAGTTGCCCGATCTGGTGGCTCATCTCATCGATTCGACCCAGCGTAAACGCTTCGAGAAGCTGGCAATGGAATTTCTACAGGCTTTGCGTCGCGAAGTGGAGCAACCGCCCCATGCAACCGCTGCATCCGCTGCAACAACTGGCCGATCAGATTGAAAGAGCCGGTCTTAATGTGCCGGTCGCAATGCTTTTGCATATAGCAGCACCGTTCGATGTGGTCTGTAGTCAGATGGTACAGGCATTAGTGCCCCTGCTGCATGGAACCCGTTGGGCTGTCATTGCTGATACGCTCACTGTCCCCGATCATTGGCCGGCATTACGTGATTTGGTGCAGAGTCGTTTGCAGCGCGAAGACTAATCAACAGTATATCTTCAAAACTGATCACGGAAAATAATTGACAAACCCGATCTCGTGGGTTAAACTCAATAAGAAATTGGTCATTAGCCTGTAAAAGATTGCTTGTTGGCGGAAGGAAGGAACTGATATTCATGACCCTGCCGGCAATCTTCTTAATTGTTACACTGGTCTTCGTTGTCGCTCTGGTCTGGCTACATCATGCCCGTGCGCTCTCTGGTCGTTTACCGGAACGTCGCTCGTTGCCCGCCCTTGATATGCTACGCTCTGCTCTTGCGCGTAGTGCCGAAACTGGACGACCGGTTCATCTCTCGCCAGGGGCAAGCACCATTGGTGCCGGAGAAGGACAACGGTCCAGTACAGCCGAGCTGTTGGCCGGTCTGAGTATGATAGGCCAGGCCGCTAGTCAGGCTGCGGCTGGTGGGGCAGCGATTGAGGTTAGTTCGGCTGATGCGGTTGCCCATCTTGCCTTGCGTGGAGTGGTACGGCAGGCCTATCAAGCATTGGGGCAGTCTCAGTCGTTTGACCCGCGCCAGATTGAATTGTGGGCGCATGCTGATGCGATGGCATACGCGACTGCTGTTGCGGCACATTATCGGCAGGCGCAACTGGAAGCCAGTGTGCTCAGCGGGGCATTTGGGCAAGAGGTGTTGCTGGCGGCTGAAACCGGCGCTCAGCGGGCGATACCACAGGTGCTAGGCAGTACGCACCCATCGGCACTGGGATTGATGAGCATTACAACGCCGCACGTACTGGCCGGCGAAGAGCTGTACGCTGCTGAAGCACATCTCACGACTGCACCTGCCCCACAGGCCCGGTTACTTACTCACGATACACTGCGCACAATAGTCATCTGGCTCATGTTGATAGCTTTCGGATACGGTCTGATCCGGGTGGCATTTGGATGGCCGGCTTTACCGGGATGGTGAGGTAATGTCATCTCCGTTGCGCAATCCACGTCAGCTTATCACTGTGTTAATTGCTGGGGTCAGCGGCCTGATTGTGCTGCTCGATTTTGTCGGTGCTGGCCCGGCAGTAAGTGCGATAGCTGTCGTTTTGGTGCGCTGGGCAGCATTGGTAACAGCGATTGCGGTTGCAATTGGCGTGTTAAGTGTGTTTTTCGTTCATCTACGTCGTGCTCGTAGCCGATCAGCGGAGGCCGGGTATAGCCTTGTGCTTCTAGCTGGTATGATCGTGGTGATTGTGGCTGGAGTCTTCTACCCGACCCGTACTGCAACCGGTTTGTCGTTACCGACAACGCTGGCCGATCCACCGATCCGTACTGTTTTTCGTCTGATTTATGAACCGTTAGCCGCCAGTCTGTTAGCGCTGCTTTCGTTTTTTGTACTCAGTGCCATGCTGCGCACAATGCGTAGTGGCCGCATCGAGGCTGTGTTTGTGGTGGCTGTGGCGCTTATAGCTTTGATTATTCAGTTGCCACCATTAACTCTCGTGCCAATAATTGGGCAGACGGTGCAATGGGTGAATGACTATCTGGTTGTGGCTGGAGCGCGTGGTCTACTGCTTGGCTCTGCGATTGGGGCGCTGGTGGCCGGAGTCCGTCTGCTAATTGGTTTTGATATGCCGTATGCCGACCGTTGATACGGTTGGGTAGTGGCACCCGAATGTCTATGGAACACCTACCACCGTGGTTGCGTAATGTACCCTTGCCTCCACCTCCAACCGACGCCGCTGATGAGACGCCGGCCTGGTTGCGTGGTATTGATAGTTTTACCCCTCCAGCCCCGACGCCGGCAACAGGCCATCCGCCTGCCTGGCTTACTGAACCTGAACCAGTCTCTGAGGCGGTAGCCGAATCGGCCGGTGTGCCCGACTGGCTGGCCGAATTGCAAGCAGAAATTGCCGATCCGCTTGCTGATACCGGTTCCGCCGCTGAATGGTTGGGTGGTGTTGAGGCTGAACCGCCGGCTGAACGCCCTTCAACCTTTGGGGCCACCGGCTGGCTGCAAGGGTTGGGGGGTGAGACGTCGACTGGCCCGGCGACACCGTCTGAACCGCCACCAACGACGAGTTCGCGCCTGCGGATGCCGGTCGGCCCGACCGATTGGCTGCGCAGTATGGGCCATGAAGATGAGGTTGAGCCAGCTTCAGCAGAACAGTCGCCAGAACCGGCACCTCCTGATCCAAACGCCGGTGTTCCCGATTGGTTGCGTGAGTTGAGTGAAGAGGATGTCTCGCAGGAGTTAGCCACCCTGCCCCCAATAGAAACGACTCCTTCGGCTGAGGCGAAGGAGTCATCTGAACCGACTCCAACCGATTGGCTGGATGAGTTGACCAGACTGGCCTCAGAGGATTACTGGACGCGAGCCGGTGCTGCTAATGCTGAGACGGTTGTTGCAACCGATGTTCCTGATTGGCTCTCCTCTGATCGGCCACCGACTGTTGATCCTTCGGCACCGGCTCTACCGGCCTGGTTACAGGATGTTGCTGGTGATGAGCCACCTGCGGCACCAGGTTCGGTGCGCCTTGATTTACCTTCCTGGCTCCTCGAAGATGAGTCTTCACTATCGCCGACTTCACCTGCGATTACGCCTGATGCGCCAACGTTGCTGGCCGATAGTCGTGCTGTTGTCCCAGGGCAGGAAGGTGTCGATCTGTCTGATCCTTCGAGGTTGACGCCTGCCGGTTCTGAGCCTGAAGCCTCTGTTGACATCCCAACCTGGCTGCGCGAAGCCGAGGCACCTGCTGCCGATGAATGGCCGGCTGCCGCCAGTGATGCACCAGCCTGGCTGCAAGATGAAGCGGCGCCAGCAGAGCGAGAGGGTGACATACCAGCCTGGCTGCGCGAAGCTGAGGCACCCGCTGCCGATGAATGGTCGGCTGCCGCCGCCAGTGAAGCGCCGGCGTGGTTGCAAGAAGAAGCTGCCCCAGCGACG
>NZ_DAOUBI010000234.1:0-12626 GCF_034432675.1 Chloroflexus sp.
GAGTATCCGTGGTCATCACACACGGGACACGGATAGACGCGGATTGGGCTGATAAACGCGGATAGTTCATCAGCATAGAAAACGGAGAATCAGGTGCTACGCATTGCGTTTTACCAGATTTGGTATACATCACTCAAATTGCCACCTGTATTGTCAGCGGGCCATAGAGGCTGACTGTCAGGCTAAACTGCACGACGTTGCCCTTAACACCGGGTAGTGCAATCGAAGTTTCCACGAACGTGCTACGTCATACCTCACGGTAGCCACCAGGGGTATATCCATCCTCTGTATCATCCGTGTCTCTGTGGTGACAAAGATAGCAACTTTGGTGATACATACACATCGGCAGTGCCAGGCAAGGGAAGTGCGGAAGCCATCCTTCCGCACTCCGTAAGGCGCGACAAGCATCCCCCTGATGCGGTTGAAGCGTTCTGTGCATCCGTGTGATGCTGGTGCTTCACCGCTTACCTGCTCATCTCCCTGCAGAAGTCTCTCGCAACCTAACCCACCAGCCAGAAGATCAAACCAACGACGACCACCGCAATCACCAGCAGGAGACTGAGCAATTTTGCCTGCTCAACCGAACGACGCCGGGCAAGCAGTGGACGGGCTTCTGGTGCGTAGGGAACGTCGGGCAATTCACTCAGGAAGATAGCACCTAGTGCGGCGGGATTGGTAAACAGGGTCTTGAAGAACGCAGTAACCAGTTGGCGCGCCGTGATCAACGGCGGTGCCCAGTACGCCTCTTCGGGTGTCAGTCGACGTCCGGTCAGTGCACAGCGCAGCTCAGTTGTTGATTCATTCTCGTGCAATGACATAACCTGTCTCCTTAGGCAATACGACGCACAAAGCGCTCGATCCGTTCGAGGGCCTCTTCAATCTTGTTGAGGGCAGTAGCATAACAGGCACGCACAAAACCGGCACCGCTCGGCCCAAAGGCGTCACCCGGTACCACGGCAACCTGTTCACTGTGCAGCAATTGTTCACAGAAGGCTTCACTGGTTAGCCCAAGATGCCCAACCTGGGGAAAGGCGTAGAATGCTCCCTGTGGCTCAAAGGTCGGCAGACCGATGCTGTTTAAGCCGGAAACGATGACTTTTCGCCGCCGATCATATTCGCGTACCATAGCCTGCACGGCTTCTTCGCCGTGCAGTAATGCTTCCAGACCGGCATATTGGCTCATCGTCGGGGCCGACATAATCGCATATTGATGGAATTTGCGCACGGCAGCGGTGATCTCAGCCGGCGCCGCCAGCCAACCCAGTCGCCAACCGGTCATGGCGTATGCCTTCGAGAAGCCGCCCAGCAAGACGGTTCGCTCGCGCATACCCGGCAAGGCGGCAAAGCAGGTGTGTTCGATGCCGTACACTAACCGGTCGTAGATTTCATCGGAGATGACGATCAGATCGTGCCGCTCGGCAACCGCGGCGACTTCCAGCAACCGTTCACGACTGAGCACAGCACCGGTTGGATTGTTGGGATAGCCGATCAGAATCGCTTTGGTGCGAGGTGTCACTGCCGCTTCTAGTGCTGATCCACTGACCTGAAAGCCATCGACTACGTTTGTCGGTACGTAAACGACACGCGCATCGGCAAAGGCAACACAGGCCGGATAGGCCACAAAGCATGGTTCAGGAACCAACACTTCATTATCAGGGTCGAGCAGTGCCAAGGCCGCCCCCAGCATCGCTTCGCTGACACCGACGGTAATCAGCAGTTCGCTTTCGGGATCGTACTGCACACCATAGCGGCGGGCCAGATGTTCGGCGAGGGCAACCCGCAATTCCAGCAGACCAGAATTTGAGGTATAAGCCGTTGTACGGTCAATCGATGCCTGACCGGCAGCACGAATCTGATCAGGCGTGATAAAATCAGGCTCGCCAACGCCGAGCGAAATGACATCGGGCATGGTGGCGGCAATATCGAAGAAACGGCGAATGCCTGATGGTGGGACGGCGCGAATGCGGCGAGCAATGCGTTGGCTGGTCATAACAGTTCTCCTTTTGTGACATGTCTGAGCGCCATTGCTCAGCGTGTTTAATCTTACCATATGCGTTCTATGTTGCTCATTGGTCGCCGGCTTTTGATAATGATCTTGATCGGTTTGGTCGTGGTGTACCTCTGGTATGCGTTCGATCATGTACGCCTGCTGGCTGGTTTTCCCTTCCCCATTGACTACGGCGAGGGGCCATTGCTGGCTCAGATCGATCAGCTTCTAGCCGGGAGACCGATCTGGCAGTTGTACGCCGATCCGGGTCAGGAACCGTTTTTGATTGTCAATTATCCGCCACTCTTCCTGATCCTCAGCACTATGCTGGCATGGATCACTAACGACCCCTTGCTGGCCGGGCGTCTGGTTGCGCTCGGCGGTGCCCTGGCCGGCACGGCTGCGCTGGCTGCGTTGATCGAGCGCCGCGGCGCGTGGATAGCTCTGATCTGGTTGACTATTCCGGTGGTTATTGAATGGATGCCATTCATGCGGGTCGATTTACCAGGAGTGGCGCTGGGCTTGTGGGCAGTGTGGGTAGCCCGTCACGAGCGCATCCCGGCAATACCACGTGGAATAGTGGCCGGCTTGCTGGCGGTTGGATGTCTCTTGACCAAGCCATCGCTGATCGCCGGGCCGACCGCTGTCGGGGTCTATTTCATCGCTGAATGGATTCGTCATCGTTCCCAACCAACAGCACCCACCGTTCGAGCAGCAATCAGCTTTTTCGCGACAGTGCTGATAGCTGGCGGCGGTATCGTTGTCGGTTTGGTATGGCTAACCCAGGGCTGGTTCTTCCTGCACGTTATTGCCGCGAATGCTAACCGCTGGGAATCGGCTCTGGCTATAGATTTCTGGCGTCAGCAATTGACGCTACGCTGGCCCCTTATCATCACTGCGCTGATCGGTAGTGGTGTGGTGTGGCACAGCAATCAACGGACGCTGTTGCTGCCGGTGCTGGCCTACCTCTTCGTCGGCACCGTCGGTGCTATCGGGGTCGGCAAGGTTGGCGCCTATGCCAATTACTTCTTCGAGTGGTATGCGGGGCTGATCTGGTTAAGCGGCCTGGGCTGGTCAGTTGTATCAACCAGCTCTACGCAACGACCGCTGCTTCAGCTTAGTTTACCTGCTCTGATGATTATCAGTCTCCTCTACTATCCGCCACGTTGGGATGCCGATCGCCTGCGACCGGCGGGATTACTCGAACCATCCCCACCACGCCTGGCGATAGGGCGCTACGGGCTGTGGGCCGATGCCCAACGTGAAGCGGCAGTGCTGGCAGCATTGAGCCGAGCCAACACGGTACTGGCCGCCGAAGCCCAGACCGCGGGCAATGTCATCTTTACCGATCTGCCCGGCCTGGCCAGCGGGGCGGGGGTGCTGGCCCGCATCCCGGTGTTTGAATTTCGTCAGTTACTCGACCAGGGTTTAGCCGATCAGACCCCTATTCTGTACGAACTGGCCAATGGCAATCCGCCGCTCATCCTGCTCGACTATCTCGGCAACTGGCTGACGCCGGAGATGATTGCCATTATTCGCCATCGCTACGCCCAGGATGGCTCGATTGGGATCATTGACCGCTACCGTCCGATTGCCACCGGCCCAACCTACCCGCCGTTGCAGCCGTTGAGCGGGGGTGGCATTCAACTAGTTGGCGTGCAACTTACCCCGCCGCCCGGTGCGCAGTACGAGCCGGGAGACCTGGTGGTGATCAATCTGCGATGGTCACGACTCGATCCCCATCCTACTGACGATCTCAGTGTAGTGGTGCAACTGCGCTTTGCCGGTGATCGGGTAGCAATCCAGAGTGAGCGTCGTCTGATCTACGGCGCCCTGCCGCCATCACGCTGGCCGGCGGCCAGCCCGATTGACCACCTGCAACCAATCGAACTACCGGTAGAGCTGCTGCCTGGCAATTATCAGATCGCTGTGGGACTGCGCGACCAGAACGGCAATGAGGTACTCCCACCCCAACCGGTTGCCGACCTGTATGTCGAACCCCAGGGAGGGATGTTCTTTGCCGAAACCGGCTATTTCGTCCCGGCAACCTTCATGCGTTTTTGGGCCGAGACGGGGGCGCTCGAACGGAGTGGGTTCCCCCTGACACCTGCGGTACCCTTCGCCTGGGGCTGGTTTCAATGCTTTGAACGGACATGCCTGGAATGGCGAGACGGGATCGTCCGCATGCGCCCGCTCGGTACTGAACTGTACCTGGTGGAAACCCTGCGTAGCACGCAGTGTCAGGGAGGTTCCCCGGCGCATACTGTCTGTGCCGATGTTATCGTACCGGAAGCGTTTAGTGCGACACTGGGCCAGGCACTCAGTGGCGAAATCCAGCGCAACGGGTGGATTGTGCAATGGACGGAATATGCCCGTCTCGAACGCAGCCCTGATAGAACAACCTTTAGCCTGGGGAGATTGGGTGATGAGACTCTTCGCTTGCCACCGGGAGTACGTTACCGCTGGCCGGAGTAATACCAAAGCTCGCGCAAGAATGTGCATTGTGCAGGTATACCACCGGCGAGTCGGTGGTGGGTTGTAGCCGACGTAGGGGTGACACATGCGTCGCTCCTACCGAGGTTTAGTGGCGCATCGTTCGAAATGTGGTACCAAAGGAATCGTTGGCCTGGTGTACCATGAGTTTTATGCTAACAGATTTAATATCATTCGCAAAGAATAGATCGTAACCTCACCAAAACCCATGACGGCAGGCAACAGATTGCCTGCCGTCAACCGGTTATGCGATAGACAGCCGATTAGCGGACGATAATTGCACTGGCCTCACGGCCACCCGGCGCAAAGGAGTATTGCAGCAGAATGCCGGAGTCGGTCACATCAGCCGGTGCATTGAAGCGGTAGATCGTCGTATCGAGCGATCCATTTGCCGGTACCACACCACTGCCAACGTCAATATCGAAGCGTGGCGCACCCAGTACAGTGCTCATACCTTCGATCTTGCTCAGCTCAAAGCCGGTGAAGTAGTTGTCGTAGGTATAGGCATCGACATTGATCTGCTGACCGAGGCCGGCAACCCCTATCTGGCTACCACACATGGTCAGCACCGTGTTGGCGCTATTGGTGGCATGACTAGTGAAGAAGAAGGCGCTGTACGGGCCACTCAACGGACCAACAAAGAAGGCGTTGCGGCCATCAGCCGCGAATGCACCCGACGGCAGGCTCAGCTCAGCCGTAAAGCCGACATAGTCGGGCGTACCATCGCGGTTGGTGTCAAACAGCAGATCGATCTCGACCGGATAGTTGGAATGGGTGATCTGCTGGTGGGTTGTGACGGCAAATTGGATGATGGGACTACCGGCCGGGCAGAAGCCGGTTCCATCAAAGGCACGTACACCGACGTACTTGAGATCCATCGGTGGCATCTGCATACCGGCACCTGGCGACGCAGAGACAAACGGGTTCTCACCAATCAGTGTGAACGGATCAACTGAAACCGGGTTGGCGCCGTTGTTCGTCAGACGTGCCGTTGCCGGAGTGCTGGCCGTCGCCCGTACCGAGGCCGGCGCCCGCACATTGCCCGACGCTCGCGGCAACACATGCCACGGCATCGTCAGGTCATTGGTGGTACCGGGTGCATCGAGCACCAGATAGCCATCGAACTCAACCGCCGTCAGTGCTGCACCATTCCCACCATTTGACCCTGAATTCAACACCCAGGCCGGCAGCTTTGTCGGGTCGATGCGCAGCGTCAACGTAAAGGTACGTCGGCTGCGTGGGGGCACCGTAATCGTCGTCACCGAGGTGCTGGGAGTGATCGCGCCGGTAGCCGCATCATTGGCGAAGCGGAAGGTAGGTGTAATCGTGTAGGTCAGTGGCGAATTTCCGTAGTTCCGAATCACAATCGTGCGGCGGAGCGTGGTCGGATTACGGGTCGCCTCAACCAGACCAAACGAGATCGTGGCCGTACCGTTCGAGAGTTCCCAGGCACTGGCCTGTGCAGCAATTGCTCGATTGATGCGTACTTCACCGCCGCCGATCCGTGTGATCGGAGCCAGTGCTGGCCCGACGAATACCGGTGGCCCGTTGAAAATATTGGTCTCGGCGGTATTGATCAGACGCGCTTTCAATTCCCACGGTGCAAAGCTCCAGTCAACCGCATTGTAAAGCAGGGCCGCAGCACCGGCCACCATTGGCGCAGCGCCTGATGTACCACCGAACGGCTCAACACCGGTACCACTACCGGCCACTGCAGACAGTGACGCACCCGGTGCACCGATTTCGGGCTTAATAATCTGCCCGTACATAATCTGGTTGCCGTAGGTCATCGGTCCCAGCGTTGGCCCACGTGATGACGTACCCACTACACTGCCGGCGTTTGTCGCCGGCGTATCGAAACCAATGACCGTGGTATTGCCAACCCGTACCTTCAGCGCATTACCGGCCGTTTGCGTAATTGACAGCACCGGCACAGTTGGAGTCCCGCCACCGAAGCTAAAGGTGGGTGGTACCACACCAGCCGCGTTGTTGGCAACAATCACCGCTACCGCACCGGCAGCAGCACCGTTCGAGCCTTTGATACTGATTGCGCAGGCACCACGATCAACCAACAGGATTTGCCCGGTCAATGAACCAGCCGGGTATGCTGTACATCCAAGCGCATTACCCAACGATGCACCATAGACTAGCGTCCCACTTACCGACGTATTGGGAATTGGCGCCCAGGGCTGGGCAATGCCGTACACGGTGGTGCTTAATACCGTGATCGGATACGAGGCATCACTGGGTACAGCCGTCTGAGCAACTGAAAGTGCAGTACGGGCACCGGCCGGCGTACCGGTAATGTAAGGCCGATCAGCGCTATTACCTGCCGAAGCCACGACCAAAATGCCCAGCGGCTGGAGGTTATCTACGGCAATCGCCGCGTCGTCATCGTAGTTTTGGCCATACGATGCCCCCAACGACATATTGACGATATGCATCCGATCATCGGTTATCCCATCGCCGTTCGGATCGGCAGACCAATCCAGCCCCTGGAGGATTGCCACACCACTGCACGACGACGACACCGCCGAACAAACTTTCACCGCAAACAGATCGACTTCCGGAGCCACACCTTGCTCACCACCAATGATGTCGGCGACGTGCGTGCCGTGACCACCGGCACACGTACCAATGCTCAAGCCAGGAGCACCACAGTCGATTGGGTCTGGATCAGGAGCCAGTGGGCCGTTGGGCCAGACCTCACCTACAAAGTCGTAGCCACCCTTCACCCGATCAGTCGGGAAAAGACCATCAAGGGTCGTATTGCGCGAATCAGAGGTGCTTGTGCCATACGCTGCCTGATACGCTGCTAGCGTACCAGGCCCACCAAACGCAGCGTGGGTATAATCGATCCCACTGTCAAGCACCGCAACCCGGACATCTTTCCCACGATAGCCGGCAGCCTGCACATCGGGGGTTGCCCCGATATAGGGCACCGTCTCCATCGGTGGTTGTGTTGCCCGTTCGTAATTCACAACCGGATTAATCCGCACCACTTCAGCATCACGGGCCAGTGCAGGTAATACAGTTCCATCAACCTCGGCAATCACCGCATTCAAAGCGACCCGCAAGCGAGCGACCTCAACCAGGGTTGGATCAATGGCCCGCAGCCGACTCAACACACGATCCTGTTGCTGAGTAATCCGTTGCAGCTGGGCTGCCTGTGCGGCACCTTCAGGTATCCGTGCCGTCGGATTCTCGCTCAGTCGGATCACGACTTGTTGCCGACCACTCACCGCAATCAGACTGGGCGAGAGTGCAGTAGGGGCACTTGTAAGCGTTACCGGCTCCTCAAGGCGTAGCGATTCTAGGTTCGGAAGTGGGCGTGGAGGTTGCGCTGACAATGGCGCAATCAAGGCAATCGTAAGACCGATGCTGATGATAACAGCAAAGAGATGACGTTTTGTTGATAAACTCATAGATCCCTCAGCTCATAATACACTAATCAGTACTGTGACTGAACAAAGAGTTGGCACCTTATTCCGTCACCACAATCTTCAGACTAGACACTCCTCCTTTCTGCTCGAACACGGCCAGGCTTCCCACAACATCGGTGCGTAGACAGAGCAACGTAGATAAGGCGCACACTTGTGCATTGAAGCATGTCAGGTGCGTTGGGTCTCAGCAGCGACGATGCTGGAAGGATGAGCTGAGGTTGTCGGGAAGCTTGCGAGCAAAAGGTTAAGCTGATTAAGCGAATCTGTCAAGTAAACTATCGCAGAAATTAGTTTACAAAATATTTATGTTCGTAGGTCACTGGATAAAAAACTTTTCATATCATCCTTTTTGACGGCAAGTAATCTGGCTCTCCACCTCATCCTGACGATGTGGTTCAGTTCTGGAATTCACTCTGTGCTATACTATGTATAGCATCTCTTGCAGTGGAGGATTTCAGTGTCTACAATCAGCACTTTATCAATCGTTATTTGCGCTCCGAGTGACACAAACCTTGAACAGGTCCTCAACGCTGCGCAGATCGCCGCAACACGTTATAGCGCCAGTTACGAGATCATCATCGCTGCCGGCCCTGCTGCCACAAACAGCGCTGCCCATCTTGCCGCAACCCGACCGTTGGTCTGCGTAACCTACCATTCCCAACCCCGCCGCACTTCCTATCTGCTCCGTGATGCCTGTACTCTGGTAAATGGCGATCTGGTTTTGGCGTTAGACGCAACCAGTCCGGTGTCGGCGTTAGCGCTTGAACGATTGCTGACCGCGTACAACAATCAAGATATGCTGGTGGGAGTACGTACACCTGCTCCAACCGATATGCTCCAACAGGCGCACACGGCCCTCCTCCGGCAGGTGCTGGGTAGTGACCAGAGTGATCCACTCTTGTCATTGGCGCTCTTTCGCAGCGAGTTGATCGATTTGCTTCCCGGCGACGGTGAACCGGCTCCGCCGCTGGCACATTTGTATGCTGCTGCACGCCGGCGCAAGTATGTAATCAATCAGATCGCATTGCCTGCCCAGAGTACTGCTGCCCATCGTACCAGTCTCGCCGATCTGGCAGCTCTCATCGGGCAAGGCCCGGCCCGTGGTGCCCGTCCTGCGCTTGGTGTCCTGGCTGTTATCGGTAGTCTGTGGCTACTTCTCCGGCGCCGACGATAGGAACTGATTAAACGATATGGTAACGTCGAGATGTCGCTACACCACGGAACTGCTCATCTCTGGCTGATCCGCCACTGTTTGCGATCATATCAGCTTTTCCGATGAGTACAACGACATCGCCCCGAAAGCGGATTACTATCTTCAATCACCAGCTTTGTCGCCTCGCCTTACAACATTCTCCCGCCAATGGTCGTCTTATCACTGTCGAACGCTGGCAGTGTATATCCATAGCCTGTAAGGAGGAAGACGATGAGTCAACCGGAACAAAAACCCGACCAAACACCCGACCTGGCAGCAGAACTGCGCGAACTGGGACAACAGATCGAGGCCGCTCTGCGGAGCGCACTCGAAAGTGAGCGGGCACGACAGTTACAGCAGGAATTGCTGAGTGGGCTGCGGGCAGTCAATGAGCAGGTACAGACTGCCACCAGGATGATCGCCGAAAATCCACGGGTGCAAGATCTGGCCGAACGTGGTCAACATGCACTGCATCAGATTCAGCAGAGTCAGGCTGTCCACGATCTACAACAGACCCTGGCCCAGGGAATTGCTCAGCTTAATGAACAACTTGCCGAATTCATCAAGCGGATGCAGTCACCGCCACCCGCTACTGGCGAAACCACCCGCCTCGACAAGGATGAATCTTAACAGGCGCCGGTGCAGCGTTGGCTATTCGCGTAATCGCCCTCTACCCAACGCTGCACCAGCAGGGAGTATCTATGTGCGGACGGTATACACTGGCAGTCAATCCGGCCAGACTGGTGGACCGTTTTTCTGTGCCCCCACCGCTCGATCTACAACCAAGCTATAACATTGCGCCAACGCAGTCAGTCATTGCTGTACGTGAAACAACGGAGGGGCGCCAGTTAGCTACGCTGCGGTGGGGCTTGATCCCGTCCTGGGCGAAAGATGCTACTATCGGTAGCCGAATGATCAATGCGCGCAGTGAGACGGTGCTGGAGAAACCTTCATTTCGTGCAGCTTTTCGGCAGCGTCGCTGCCTGATCCCGGCTTCCGGGTTCTATGAATGGCAGACGTTACCAACCGGGAAGCAGCCGTTTTACTTCACGTTACGTGATGACGATCTGATGGCGTTTGCCGGTCTGTGGGAGCAGTGGCGCTCGCCTGATGGCACGGTGGTAGAAAGTTGTACCATCCTGACAACGGCTGCGAACGAGATCGTTGCACCCATTCACGAACGGATGCCGGTGATTATCCCTTCTGATCTCGATGCACTCTGGCTCCATCCGGCAGCGGATATCGGTCAGCTCTACGATCTCTGTCGCACGCCACCGCCGGTCGCCCTTCACTGCTATCCGGTCAGTCCGGCAGTAAATCAGGTGCGTAATGATAGCGAGGCGTTAATTCAACCGTACAGTAGCGTCACATCGGGATAAAGCCCATTGTTGTGGCGATGCCGGAAGAACTACGATGTGATGGTAATTACCAGGAAGGGACGATGAATTGAGTGGCTCGCATCGGTTTGTCGGGTTTCTCATGTCCGCCAGGACCACGCATATGCCCGACAGCACGATCAGATCACCATCGATGCCGTGAACCCGATCAGAACAAATGCCCGGCACGCGATCCAAAACGTACCCTTTCGCCATCGTTCACTGCATCCCTCGTATGGCAACGTGAACGGGGCGGGTTTTGAACCCGCCCCTACCGTCACGACGAAGACAGATGGTCATGGTTCACCGCATATCCGGTGACAGGCAGTGATGCACTGTATCGCTCAAGATTCGGTCAGCGAGGACTGTTGCTCGCTGAGGGCGGGTGGAAACCGCTACGAAGCCCGCACCCGCTTAATCCGTGCTCCCAGCGCTGCTAACCGCTCTTCGATGCGCTCGTAGCCACGATCAATCTGCCCAATATTGTAGATGACACTACGCCCTTTGGCACACAACGCCGCAATCACCAATGCCATACCAGCCCGAATATCAGGGCTGGGCAAGCCATCGGGTTCGCCGTACAGTTGCGATGGCCCGACCACTACTGCCCGATGCGGATCGCAGAGCACAATGCGCGCTCCCATGCCAATTAACCGGTCAACAAAGAAGAGCCGACTTTCAAACATCTTTTCGTGAATGAGCACAGTACCATGCGCCTGCGTTGCCACAACAATCGCCGTACTGATCAAATCCGGGTTGAAGCCAGGCCACGGCGCTGAGTCGATCTTCGGGATTGCACCGTGCAAATCGTGACGCACCACCAGCTCTTGATTGGCTGGAACAAGAATGTCATCACCATCCTCATGCCAGGTGACCCCTAACCGGCCAAACATAATCTTGGTCATGCGATGCTCACGTGGACGAGCACCAACAATCCGCAATTCACTGCGGGTCACGGCAGCCAGGCCAATCAGCGAACCCACCTCCATGAAATCAGGGCCAATCGTGTAATCGGCACCGTGCAGGCTGGTTACCCCCTCAATCTCAAGCAGATTGGTGCCGATACCGCTGATCCGTGCGCCCATACAATTCAAAAAGTGGCACAGGTCCTGGACGTGTGGTTCAGAGGCAGCATTCGCAATTGTAGTATGACCTTCGGCAACGCAGGCCGCAATAATTGCCTGTTCGGTACCGGTGACACTCATCTCATCAAGAAAAATGTCGGCCCCACGCAGGCCATTCGTCGTCAGAATATAGCTGGTGGGAGTAACTTCTACATGAACCCCTAACGCCTGAAGTGCCAGCAGATGAGTATCGAGTCGACGTCTGCCGATAGCATCACCACCAGGTCTGGGCAAGGTGACATATCCCCGCCGGGCCAGCAGGGGGCCGGCGAGCAGCGGCGAGGTACGGATGCGCCTAGCCAGGGTGGTGTCCGGTTCACCCGCCACCAGTTGATCGGTGCGCAGATGGACAACATTTGCCTCTGGCCGATCAACGTACACACCGAGATGTGCCAGGAGTGCCAGCTTGGTACGGACATCTCCAATATCAGGAATATTCCGCAACGTTACAGGCTCACTGGTCAACAGACTGGCCGCAAGCAATGGTAGCGCAGCATTCTTGTTGCCAGCCGGTCGAATTGAACCCGCTAAGCGATGACCGCCTTCAATCACAAAATGATCCATGTTTGTATTCCTCGACTTCAAAGAATCGACTGCGTGCATCCAAACAAGATCGCCTTGCCCGTGAGCAGAGAACCATTCTGCCCGGCGGGCAAGTGGCGCCCCATTATATGGCAATAACAGAGCAAACTCTATCCAGTTTCAGTCGAGCTCCTCGCTATACATCAGCAGAGCAGATGTGGCGAACCTGGTGTATGACGCTTTCTGATGAGTAAACGTCCGTTGCGACACTGATTTACCTATGCACTCACAGCACGAAACGTTGGGATCGCATGTGGCCAGATGGTACACTTTATAGAACTCATCTCAAAAAAGCTGTGCTGTTGTGCGTCCAGACAGTCGCCCAGGCGTCTGAATGCCTGTCAATCTTCAACAACAGTCTACCCGGCTCCTGGCCTGTTGGCAGAGCGAAGCTCCGGTCGTACCATCTTGCGCTGAATTGGTTGCCTT
>NZ_DAOUBI010000235.1:0-15053 GCF_034432675.1 Chloroflexus sp.
TGCCGCACTCCAAACGCTGCGACACGCGCATAACGAGCGGGTAAGGCAACCAATCCAGTGCGTGATGACACCGACGATGGTCGTCAATGCACGTTTAGTGCTCGTGCGAGATGCTCTTCACCTTGCTGGCATCGGCAGCAATGCGGGCAGCGACGGCCTCGGCTTGCTTGCGCGCCACTTCCGGCATCAGTGTGATGCTTTCGCGTGCACGCCAGCACGCGGCAAAATGGCCATTTCCGTAATCTACGAAGGGTGGTTCTTCTTCTTTGCACTTTTGAATGGCAATCGGGCAGCGGGTGTGAAAATGGCATCCCGGCGGCGGGTTAAGCGGACTGGGTACGTCACCCTCAAGAATGATCCGGCGTCGCTGCTTTTCCACTTTCGGGTCGGGAATTGGTACTGCCGAGAGCAGTGCCTGAGTGTATGGATGGAGTGGCATCGAATAGAGCTTTGGCCCTTCGGCCAGTTCAACCACCTTACCTAGGTACATCACCGCTACCCGGTCAGAGATATGGTTGACCACACTCAAATCGTGGGCGATGAAGAGATACGTCAGACCGAGTTTGTCCTGCAATTCTTCCAGCAGATTGACCACCTGAGCCTGGATCGAGACATCGAGTGCAGACACTGGCTCATCACAGACCACAAAGTCTGGCTCGACGGCCAGCGCACGGGCAATACCAATTCGTTGACGTTGTCCACCGGAGAACTCGTGTGGGTAGCGATTCGCGAAGGTGGGATTTAAGCCGACCAGATGCAGTAATTCTTCGACCCGTTCACGCACAGTGCGCCCTTCGCGTAGTTTGTGAACCCGGATCGGTTCGGCAATAATATCGCCAACCGTCATGCGCGGGTTGAGCGAGGCGTAGGGGTCTTGGAAGATCATCTGCACCCGACGCCGCATCTGGCGTAGCGCATTTCCCTTCAGTTTGGTCAGATCGGTACCTTCAAACAACACTTGACCACTGGTTGGTCGGTACAATTGCAGAATTGCACGTCCGGTTGTGCTCTTGCCACATCCCGACTCGCCGACCAGACCGAGCGTTTCGCCACGTTTGATCCTAAAACTCACCCCATCGACCGCCTTGACCGTACCAACCCGTCGTTGAAAGATGATCCCGCGCGTTACCGGAAAGTACATTCGGAGATCTTTGATCTCGATGAGGTATTCACCGGATGATTGTTTCAGCGTCGTCATGCCTCGCCTCGTCTATCAAGCCGCCACATTGGTGGTCATCGTTCGCGGAACAGGTGTCTCTAGCGTAATGTCGAAATGACAGGCCGCTCGATGATCGGTGCCAACGCTGCGTAATTCCGGCACGCTTGCCAGGCACTCCTCACGTGCATAATCACAGCGTGGACTGAAGGGGCAAATAGGGGGAAGGTCGATCAAATTGGGTGGAAGACCCCGAATGGGTGTCAGGCGACGACCACGCTCTTCATCGAGCCGCGGAATTGAACGGAGCAATCCAATCGTGTATGGCATCCGTGGATTGGCAAAGATCTCGCTCGTTGGTCCCTCTTCGACCACCTTACCGGCATACATTACCGTGACACGGTCGGTCATACCGGCGACCACGCCGAGATCGTGGGTGATCAGAATAACCGCTGTCTCAAGCTCTTCACGCAGGCGGTTGATCAACTCAAGGATTTGGGCCTGGATCGTCACATCGAGGGCAGTGGTAGGCTCGTCGGCAATGAGTAATTCAGGATTGCACGACAGCGCCATTGCAATCATCACCCGTTGCCGCATACCACCTGAAAACTGATGCGGATAATTGTCAAGGCGCTTGCTGGCCGAGGGAATCCCGACTATATCAAGCAACTCAATGGCCCGGTCACGTGCCTCTTTTTTGCTCAACTTGAGATGCAATTCAAGCGACTCGGTAATCTGACGCCCTACCGTCAAGACGGGATTGAGCGATGTCATGGGGTCTTGAAAGATCATCGCGATCCGATTCCCGCGGATGTGGCGCATCTCCTCTTCGCTGGTCTGGAGCAGGTCTTCGCCGTCAAATAAAATTTGCCCGCCGACAATCTTGCCCGGCGGACTGGGAATCAGGCGCATAATGGAGAGCGATGTAACCGACTTACCGCACCCCGACTCGCCCACGATGCCGAGGGTTTCGCCGCGATTGACATAAAAAGAAACACCGTCAACCGCTTTGACGATGCCGTCCTGCGTGTGAAAATAGGTGCGCAGGTCACGAACTTCTAGCAATGGAGCCATACATTAATCCTTTGTTACGGTGTCGCACTGAATTTCTGGCGAACGTGACCATGCCTCTGCGTTGTTATGTTTACCTTTTCCTGTGCGGATGTTGGGGATAGTACCACAAGAAACCGGTTACTGTCAAGGATTTCGCATGACTTGACATGATCCCCTGGCTGTGCTATACTCATCGGCGTTGTGAGGGCGTATAGCTCAGCAGGTTAGAGCGCAATCCTGATAAGATTGAGGTCGGTGGTTCGAGTCCACCTACGCCCACCAACCGAGAGAGAATAGAGAATGTCTCTCTATTCTCTCTTCTTTTGGGGCGATAGCTCAGTTGGTAGAGCATCTGCTTTGCACGCAGAAGGTCAGGGGTTCGAATCCCCTTCGCTCCACCACAATTCATCTCCCCCCTCCTGCTGTGCTGAAGGTCGTGGTTATGCCACGGCCTTTGGTTTTTCACTCTAACGCAGTGTATGCGCTCTAGCCGCAAACCGCTGCAAGTATGCCAGTACCTCGCTCACACTAACTACATCACCGTATTTACCATCGATGTCGAAGAGGTTGGCGAGGTGTGGTTCAGGGGCTCGATCACCGACACACTCACGGGGCACAATGACCCGAAATCCATGCTGCATGCCGTCAACTGCACTGGCCCGAATGCAGCCACTGGTCGAACAGCCGATCATGATCAGTGTGTCAATCCGTAATGCGGTTAACGTTGCGGCAAGATGGGTACCGAAGAAGGCGCTGGCATACTTCTTCTCGATCACCAGATCATCTGGTTGCGGCGCAAGTTCATCGACGATGGCGATAAGCGGTGATTCGTGGGTGAGCTGGCGGAGTGCCGGTACTTTCTGGACGAAAATACCACCATCACGGCCATCGTTGGCGTAAGCGACCGTGGTGTAGATGATGGGTATCGCCGCCGCACGAGCTGCTGCCAGCAATGGTTGACTGGCCTGTACCGCGTCCGGTACGCCGGGCGCAGCGTAGAGGGGCGATCCGGGCGTGGTGTAGGCTTTGATGAAGTCGATAACCAGTAAAGCCGGCGAGGTACCAAAGCCGACCCGTCCGGCTAGGCCGTGCCGGCGGTAGTCGGCGGTGAGATGATCGTAATCGGCCATGAGCAATATCCCCCTTCCGCCAGATACGGGCTATGCATTACCCACATGTCGCACAGAAGCCGGTGTGAAGCCTCATATCACATTGTCATGGATATGGTGCCATATGTCACGCACACTGTGTGACCATGCGATCCATGGCATCCTGCTGCGTTTGGTCAGGTTCAAGTGCTCCCCGTGGTGCGAGCCTTCCGTGGCGCGGGCTTCCAGCCCGTGTGCCCAACCTCCCCGCCACTGCCGTCAGGTGCTGGTCGTGGGCGATGCGCTGGTGCGCAGGCACGAACCTGGTGCAACCAAACGTCTACGCGCAGGTAACTCATTCATGCCTGACCGACTTGATGATCGTAACGAGCACATCCAGTACCTCCGTGACCAGGATGGGTAACAGCGTGCCACGCGCCGGATCGTGAGTACGGCTGCTGCGGCAGCCATGCTGCCGCACTCCAACTGTGCGACACGCGCATAACGAGCGGGTACGGCAATCCATCCAGCACGTGCTAGCACGGCTGGAGTGACGCGCTGCTACCGGCCCAAGAGCCGAGTAGGTGTTTGTTGGTGCCTCAAGCGCCTGGACGACAGGCGCACGATAGCACAGCATGATGACATACGTTCGCGTACCCTGCCCCACGCTCCGGCACGACGTTCCCTGCCGCCACCATGCTGCGCTCCGTCCATGATGCGCACAGCTCACGGTGCGACTGATCCCTGGCATGTTGCCCAAAACAGCACCTATGGCAATCATACCTGCTGATATGCACGTGGTTGACACCATAAATGTTGTGGGTAATGCATAGTCGCCAGATACGTGAGAGAGGGTGCAGGAAATAATTGCTTGAACCGGTTTGGAAGCTCTCTGTTTCTGCTGCCGAACAGCAGAGGCTGGGGTGACAGGCAGCGGGATGGTACTATCCCCTGGTGGATATCCTGTCACCCCCATAATTCTGGCAACTATCAGTCAGCAGTGACAGCCTGCTGCTGCGCCGACGCCATTCGCTCGCGGCGAGCGGCGCGAGCCATGGCCCAGCGTACCGGTTGCGGTTTGCGCGGTGCCGGGAGACCGGTTTCGGCTTCGGCATTGGCCAGCAATTCTTCCAGCGGTGGCCCGAAATCAAAGCCTTTAATTTCGCCACGTGCTGCTGCCAGTTCGTTGCGTTTGGTTTCGGTAGCCGCCTCGTCAATTGTGAGATCGTCGCGGAGGACAACGCCGTAATCGTTCAGTGCCTTCTCGCGGCTCACCAATCCGTAACGTACGTCGCGCTGAACCGCCTCTGGTGGCCGGGTGAGCGGATCTTTCCAGCCGCCACCACCGGCAGTCCGATACACCAGTTGATCCCCCGGCTCGACCGCGATCTGGTCGCACTTGCTGGGTAACACCTGGCGGGTACCGTCGGTGCGGATCAGCAGCTTGCTCGAACGACTCCCCGGCTTGCCACCGACGTTGCCCCATGGTGGCGTCAGCCAGCGGTCATCGTGGATCGAAATCTCACCCGGCTCAAGGAAGGTGTAAATCTTCTCGATCCCGTTCCCTCCGCGATGGAAACCGGCACCGCCTGAATCCATAATGCTGGTGTAGCGCTCGATACGGATCGGGTAGTAGCTCTCCAGATATTCGGTGGGAATGTTGGTGAACAACGGCCACCACGAGTGTCCGTCCATACCGTCGCCAATCGGACGACCGGGAATCCCACCGTAGTTGATTTCCATCAGATAGAAGAACTCACCATCCCTATCATAGCCTGAGTAGAGCAGGTAGGGTGAGGTACCATAACCGGCGGCGGTCGTGAATTCAGGTGCTCGTTTAGCCAGCGCACCGCCGAGCACATCGAACAGGCGTGTCAAGGCGTGGGTACGACAGCCGAGTGCTGCCGGGAATTCGGGCTGGATCAGGCTGCCCTTTGGCATGGTGACGTGCAGCAGCGGGTAAAAGCCGTCGTTGAACAGGATTTGCGGGTCGAAGACCATGATCAGGTAGACGCCGATGAACATCTTGAACATCGACTCGTTGAGGTAGAAGTTGATCGGCCCCATCGCCTGGGGATCGGTACCTGTCCAGTCGAAGTAGGCTTCGTGGCCTTCGCGCCAGATGGTCAGCTTCATCTTGAATGGCCCATTACCGAGACCGTCGTCGTCAACGTAATCTTCAAACGACTGTGGCTCTTCGGGCAGGTTGCGCACAATCAGCTCCTTCATCGCCCGATAGGTGCGGTCGAGGAGCGCCTGCGTAGCCGCCAGGTAGACATCTTTGCCGAAGCGATTGCACAGCTCGATCACGCGCTTCTCGGCGGTGCGGCAACTGGCAATAATCGCCATCAGGTCGGCGCGATTCATTTCAGGCTGGCGAACGTTGTTGAGCATAATGTCGAGGACTGCCCGGTTGAGCTTCCCGCGCTCGTAGATTTTGACCGGCGGCAGCCGCAAACCTTCGCCGAAGATAGTCGTCGCCGTGGTCGGCAGTGAGCCGGGCAATGGCCCGCCAACATCCTGGGCATGGCCGAACATGCTTGCCCAGCCGACCAGTTCCCGCTCATCGCCTTCGCCGTAGAAGATGGGCAGCATCACCAGCAAATCGTTGATGTGGCTGATAGCACCACCACAGAGGTATGGATCGGAGAGCAGAATAACATCGCCCGGTTCGATGGTCTGATCCCAGTTGTCGAGCAGGCCGGCGATGTACGAGCCGAATTGACCGACGACCATCCGCCCGTGCGGATCGGTGATCATCGGAAACTGATCGTGCTGTTCACGGATCACCGGACTCATTGCTGTGCGATAAAGCACAGCATCCATCTCATAGCGTGTATTCTTGAGCGCATTCTCGATAATATCGAGCGTCACCGGATCGATCTCGATCTGGGGGATCGTCGCAATTTTGAGATTGGTCGCCATAGATGCTCCTCGCTGTAGCAGTTTAACTGCGGTTGATCAGAAGGTTGAAGTAGCGATCAACGGTTGCCGTATGGCCGGGTAGTACCACCGTAGTGCTGTCAACCTCGGTAATAATCGCCGGCCCCTCGACCTGCATACCCGGACGTAGCTTGTTGCGGTCGTAGAGTTTTGCCGTAATCCATTCACCGTGGCGGTAGATTTGATGATCGCCGCTGTAAGCACTGCTGGCATCTGGGTCACCTGGTTCCGCTTCGGGCAGCTCAACTTTCGTCACGCGCCCAATCCCAACTGCGCGTAGGTTCACAATTTCCACATTGCTGTCGAGCATAAAACCGTAGGTACGGTCGTGTAGTTCGTTGAAGCGTTGTACCAGGATCGGGATCAGGTCTTGATCGAATTCGGCTTCGCTGACGGCAATCGGCATCTCGTAGCCCTGCCGGTAGTAGCGCATATCAATGAAGTAGCGAATCTCTTGGCGAGATGGCGAGATCGCCTCTTCACTCAGCATTGCCTGCGCTTCACGCCCCAGCTCGCGCAGCATACCGACCATCTCTTCCTGGTCAACCCGATCAACGGTGCGGATGTAGGTGCGGGCAAACTCATCGCGGTAATCGGCGCTCAGGTCTCCGAGGGCGCAGAGCAGACCGGGTGCGGGTGGCACAATCACCGGATAACAACCGAGCAGTTCGGCCAGGGCATTGCCGTGCAATGGCCCGGCGCCGCCGAAAGCCATCAACGCAAACTGGCGCGGATCAAACCCGCGCTGCACACTGACCAGGCGGAGGGCACCGAACATATTTTCGTTCACGATGCGCAGAATCCCTTCGGCTGCGGCCATCAGACTCAACCCGGTTGCATCGGCGATCTTTTGCACGGCAGCTCTGGCTGCGGCGACATCGAGCTGCATTGTCCCGCCGAGAATGCTCGGTGGCAAATACCCACAGACCAGATTGGCATCGGTCACCGTCGGTTCGGTACCGCCTTTTCCGTAGCAGGCCGGACCGGGCACGGCCCCAGCGCTCTGTGGTCCAACCCGCAACGCTCGCGTCAGGGCAGGCACGTGGGCAATCGAACCGCCACCGGCGCCGACCGAGCGTACATCAACCGAAGGAACTTTTACCGGAAAGTAGCCGAGCACGGTTTCGCGGGCGATATTGGGTTCCCCCATACAGAGCGAAACGTCGGTCGACGTACCACCCATATCGAAGGTCAGAATATTGGGATACCTGGCACGCAACGCGATATGCAACGCTCCGGCTACACCGCCGGAAGGACCGGAGAGAAGGGTATAGACCGGATTTTCTTCAGTCGTTTCGGCAGTCATCAAACCGGCATCAGAGCGCAGGATATTGAGTTTCGCCTGCACGCCCTGCTGGCGCAGATGCTGATCGAGATTGTGGACGTAGGTTTTGACCTTGGGTTTGACATACGCATTCATCGTTGCGGTGAGCGTGCGCTCGTACTCGCGAAACTCCGGCAATACATCGTAAGAGATGGTGACCGGGAGATTGGGAGCAATGCGTTGGGCAATCGCTTTCAGGCGACGCTCGTGGTCGGGGTTGGCATACGAATTGATCAGCGAGATGGTCAGCGACTCGATGCCGGAAGCGACCAGTTCGCGGATAACTGCTTCGGCTTGGGTTTCGTCAAGGGGGCGAACCACCTCACCACGGGCACTCATGCGTTCGTGAACCTCGCGGGTGTCGGCAAGGGTCGCCGGTGGTTCGGGCTTGATCATAATCATCCAGCCGGCAAGTGGGCCGGGAGTTTGTGAGCGGGCAAGATGCAGGATTTGCTTAAACCCTTCGGTGGTGATCAGCCCAACCCTTGCGCCTTTGCCTTCGAGAATGACATTGGTCGCGACGGTCGTACCATGCATAATCTGTGCTACCTGCGCCGGAGCAATTCCGGCTTGCTGGCAGATCGCCGCGATTCCTGACAGTACCGCCTCTGACGGATCGTGTGGTGTGGATGGGGTCTTGTAGCGCCAGTAGCGTCCGCTCTCCTCATCGAAGAGCATCAGATCGGTGAACGTTCCACCAACATCAACTCCAATGCGATAGCTCATGTCTCCATTCCTCCCGATAAAACCATGTACTCCCCAGACAGTAGCTTATGACAGGTGATGTGTCATTGACACCACTTGCGGATACACCGGTCCGGCCTTCCCAACCAGTGCCGGCAAGGGGCGGCCAAGTGTTGCACCGAGCCAATCGGATGCCGTAATGAGCGCCGAGAGATCGATCCCGGTTGGTACCCCAAGACCGTTGAAAAGATGCACCAGGTCCTCGCTGGCGATATTGCCTACTGCCCGCGGTGCGAAAGGGCAGCCGCCGATCCCACCGAGCGCAGCATCGAACGAACGAATACCGGCCTGCCAGGCGGCAAAAGCATTGGCATACCCGGTATTGCGCGTATTGTGCAGATGTAGCGTCACCGTGACATCCGGGATGCGCTGTAGAAGCATCCGACACAATGCTGCAACCTGCGTTGGCACCGCCATACCGGTCGTATCGGCTAGAATGATCTCGCCGGCACCAATATCGGCAGCGTGTTCGGCAATCGCGCAAACCCGTTCGGGCGAAACATAGCCTTCGAACGGACATCCGAAAGCGGCACCAATTGCTACCCCGAACGTGAGACCATTACGTCGAATATTGAGCGCGAAGCGACTGAATTCAATCAGCGACTCGGCAGTTGTGCGCTTGAAATTTGCCCGATTCAAACCATCGCTGGCCGCCAACACCAGCCGCACGTGGCGTAGTCCGACGGTAGCAGCCAGTTCATAACCGCGCTGATTGGGGACAAGTGCGGTGAAGCGGAAGAGATCATTCGTGGTACGGGCGGCCAGGTTATGACCACGCTCAATCAACATTCGTGCAATCTGATCAATTCCGGTCATTTGCGGCACCTGACGTGGGTTAACAAACGAACCGATCTCGATCCGTGGCACACCGGCTGCAAGCAAGCGCTCGATCAACTCAACCCGGGTTGCCGGCTCTAACACTTCAGGCTCGTTCTGCAACCCATCACGGGGTGCAACATCAACAATCGTTACTGCTTCCATCAAATCACCCGTTTCGCTTGAAGCATTGCCAGATCATCCTCCATCAGACCAAGCAGATCGGTAAAGATTTCGCGATTGTGTTGACCGAGCGCAGGACCGGTCCAGTCCACTCCGCCGGGTGTGGCCGACAGCCGCGGCACCACATTCTGCATCTTGATCTCACCCAAATCAGGGTCGGTGACGCCGATAATCGATTGGCGAGCGATAAAATGCGGATCGGAGAGCATCTCTCTCGCGGTGTAGATACGACCGGCAGGGACGCCGTACTCGTCCATTATGACCTGCAACTGGTCAGCGGTATAGTTAATCGTCCAGGCTGCAATCAGATCATCAAGTTCGGCCTGGTGCTCTCCCCGTGCCTGGTGGGTTGCGAAGCGCGGATCGGTAGCCAGTTTGGGCTGGCCCATAGCCTGAGCCAGGCGGGCGAAAATTGTATCGGCATTCGCCCCAATGACAAACCAGCTGCCATCGGACGTTGGGTAGATGTTTGAGGGGGCAACGTTAGGGAGAATGTTTCCGGTACGCTCACGGATATGGCCGGTCAATTGATATTCAGGGATCATACTCTCCATCAGGGCCAGTACACCTTCGTAGATACCAATATCAACTACCTGACCTTGTCCACTGCGTTGACGCTGATGCAGTGCAACCAGGGCACCCAGCGCGGCAAACGTAGCCGCCAGCGAGTCGCCGATACTGATCCCGATCCGGGTTGGTGGACGATCTGGAAAGCCCGTAATTGCCCGAATACCCCCCATAGCCTCGCCAATCGAACCGAAGCCGGCTTTATCGCGGTAAGGACCGGTCTGACCAAACCCGCTCACCCGGATCATGATCAGACCGGGATTGAGCGCGTGTAACTCTTCCCATCCCAGCCCCCACTCTTCAAGCGTACCGGGGCGAAAATTCTCCAGCACCATATCCACGTGGGGGACCAGGCGTTTGACTAAGGCCTGCCCTTCGGGTATGCGCAAATCAATCGTAATCGACTTCTTATTGCGGGCTAACACCGGCCACCAGAGCGTGCGCCCTTTGTAGCGGTGGCGACCCCATTCGCGCATCGGATCACCCTTGCCGGGAGGTTCGACCTTGATCACTTCAGCGCCGAAATCGGCCAGCAACTGACCACAGAACGGCCCGGCCAGAAACGCACCCAATTCCAGCACCCGAATATTATCGAGAGGTCGTGGTGGACGTTGGGAACTCATAATACCCTCTACTCCTCGCCAGAGTCGATAGCTTCCTCTACACTCCGGCTTTGCAACAGAACATCTCGACCATAAAAAATGTGTTCGCGCATCATTGCACGGGCGCGGTCACCATCACCGAGTCGCAGCGCATTGAGGATACTGCGGTGAAAGAAATTGGAAATTTGGCGCTGTTCAGGCTGATACCAGTAGAACGAGCGAAATTGCAAAGGAACCGCTACGATCTGGTTGAGCATCACAATCAGACGTTGATTCCCGGCCGCCTCGGCAATAGTCTGGTGAAAAATAGCATTGTGTTCAACCAGAAAATGCACTTCGTCCTGACGCCGCTCAAAGGTCAGCGTAAGTGACTGTTCAAGCGCGGTTGCTGCCATCTCCATCCGGGCAAGCTGTTCGGCGGTAATCCGCCGGGCAGCCAGATACGCTGCGTGCCCCTCGAGCAAGGCGCGTAAATCGTACATTTCGATCAAGTCATCAACGGTAAAACTCCGTGCCACAGCGCCGCGATTGGGAAAAATCTGCACCAGCCCTTCAGCGGCAGCACGCACCAACGCCTGCCGTACCGGAGTCCGACTCACGCCAAGGTCTTGCGCCAGCCGTTCTTCGATCAGGCGGGAGCCGGGAGGATAATGTCCCTCTATTAACAGTCGGCGCAGCCGCTGGTAGACCTGGTCGGCAGAAGTCTCTTCGTTTGTATACAATTTGTTCATTACAGCAGATTGTCGTAGGACACCGTAAAAGGCGAATGTTAATAGCGAGCAGAAATAGCCCGTCGTAATGGCGTAAAAGCTATGCTAAACAGTTATAATACCTATATTCTCGGAAGATTGTATACAATATAACAGGATCGCCGTGCCTTGTCAAGCGATGATCGCACACAAAACCGGTCGTTTGATTGGTATAATGCAGGATAGCACACAACCATCACAAACGAGCGTCGCTATGAGTCGTACCCGTCCACCCATTGCAGTTATCATCCCTACCTACCACGCACTACGCTTTCTTCCGGCATGCCTAAGCGCTATCCAGGCCCAGATACTTCCCCACGATGAGATCGTGCTGGTTGATAATCATTCGCGTGATCGGGCTGGGGATTGGGTACGCAGACATTTTCCGCTCGTCCGTGTCATTGCCTTGCCGTACAACGCCGGCTTTGCCGGTGGCGTCAATGCCGGCATTGCAACAACCCAAACCGATCTGATTATGCTCATCAACGACGATGCGTTGGCCGAGCCGGGTTGTGTTGATGCGCTCTGGGCAGCCCTGCGCCATCATCCGCAGGCGGGGTGGGCAGCGGGCGTGTTGACCTTCAGCCGCCGGCCACAGATCGTTGCCGGCGCCGGGATTCGGTTCCACGCCGATGGGATTGCTACCGACTATGCCCTTGGTATGGCTGTAACCCAACTGCCGACCAATCCTCAACCCATCTTCGGTGCCAGTGGCGGGCTGGCGCTTCTGCGGCGGACAATGATCGCTGACACCGGCCTGTTTGCCGATTTCTTCAGTTACCTGGAAGATGCCGATCTGGCCTGGCGTGCCCGTCTGCGAGGCTGGGAGTGCGTTCTGGCTCCTACCGCTCGTGCTCGCCATGTCTACTCGGCAACTGCCGGCGTGTTCAGCCCACTTAAACAGCGCCTGCTGGGCCGTAACCGATTGCGGATGGTGATCCGCTGCCTGCCTACGCCACTCCTGCTCGCCTGCTTGCCGTCCATCCTGATCTACGACGTGCTGGCGATTACCTATGCCATGCTGCGTCGGCAACCCGCCATGCTGGCTGGCAGACTCATGGCGCTGGCTGAATGGCCACAGCTTCTGCACCAGCGCCGACGCATTCAAGCGCGCCGCACCGCACCGCTCGGCGAACTGGCACGCTGGATCGAACCGCCGCTGGGTCTCGTCGGTACGTGGCGGGTGCGGCGGCAGTTGGCGGGGGAGGGAGGAGATAGGGGATAGGAGATAGGGGACAGGAGAGGGAAGATAGGAGAGAGATTAGAAGAGATGAGGGAGGGGAGAGGAGTATTGTTGAGGATGTTTTTGTTGCCGCGAGATGTTTTGGGGGTGGATGGCAAAGAGCGATAGGGCGTGCCGTGTGGCTCTGCACCGGCAGCATTTACGCTGGCGATGTAGCAGGTTGCCTGTTGGTGGATAGGACATACCTGTCATCACACGGCTTTACACGGCGTATGATCCACCTTCTAATCAAGCACAACCTGGATACTATTGCCGGGGCGATAATCCTCGCATCGACTAAAGATGATGACACTGTTAGGATTGAGTTGTGGCTGAATAACTGCCAGCCACGGATGTTCATGGTAGGTTACGATCAGGCTGGTGAGTAGCCAGAAAGGCAATTTACCGCTCACTACTACTCCCCGTTGTGGATCAAGCCGCGGTACCGTCAGGTCTGACAAATCATCGTAATCGAGATACGGTTCTAACAGGTGCGCTTTTAGCAGGGTATAATCCCGCTCTTCTCTGGTCTGCCAGCGAATAACATCAGCCACGGGTTGTGGCACACGCTGCAGGGATAGGGCCTGCGCCCAACCGAGCCGGGGATCGAAGAGGGAGAATGGCGCGGGGGCAGTGTGGCCTGCCAGTGCTGCATAGAGCCAGTTTGGGCCACGTCCATAAATAGCAAGGGGCGTTTTTGCCGGAATGCTGTCCAGAATCTGTCGAAGATCGGGTGGTATCCATCTCCGCTGCGTAGCCTCTGCCCACCTCTGCCTGGCAAGCCGGTCGAGATCAACCACGAGTTCCGCAGGCGCCCGTTGCAAATGCTGCTGTACCAGTTCAGCCTTTTCATAATGCATCAGGCGGGCAAGCCGGTTGGCCAATGCCTCTACTACCATCCCACCGGTCAGGACATTCCTTTCAAGACCACTAATCACCCCACGCAGCACCGGTTTTTCAACCTCAATCTGATCGCTCCCGTGCAATTCTGAGTGCAATTCTGCAACAATAATCAATCCATATTGCTCAACACGGTTACGCCATTCGTCCATTCCCTGCGAGTTGGCTGAAAGTACAATCGCGTGTGTACACCTCTGAATAATCCGTTCCTGATCGAGCGTAGGCCGTCCTCCTGCATCCACCAGCAGCGGCAAGTGGCGCTGTTCTATATCGCGACAAACCCGATCAACAAACGTCCGATCAAATGCCCCTTTCTGCCGTAACAAACGCACCTGATCGGGTGTTGACTCCTGGCTCCAGTCGCCTTCACCATCAGGACATGCACGCAAAACATAATGTTCGATGCCCCGCTGACGAAGGTACTGCGTGAGCAGGTACGTCAAAACGGATTTACCACTGTGAGGAGGGCCGCCGATCAGCACTGCGGGAAATGTGTTCATCTCTCCATCCAAACTCCAGAGAATGATGCTACAATAATTATCATTATTGCCGATATTTAATAGATATGCCAGACATTGTTTTACCAACAGAACCATCGGCTGTGCTTGTAGCCACCCTCGGTGGACAACCGCAAGTTGTTACCTTTGCTTTGGATGCGCTCCTCGCCCGTGGTGAACCCATTCAGGAAGTCTACATTCTTCATCTTGCACTCACCAACGAACGCACCCGTCAGGCTTGGCAGCGGCTACAACGAGAATTTGTCGATGATTACTACGCTGGTCGACGTTGTCGGCTGCGGCAAGTACCTATTGGTGCAAACGGTAGCGAATTAACCGACATTCGTACCACAACCGATGTCGAAATCGCCTTTCAGGCCATTCGCCAACTCATCGTTGATCTGAAAACGAACGGACGACGGCTCCATCTCTGCCTGAGTGGTGGTCGGCGTATGATGGCGCTCCTGGCAACCTCCATTGCAGCACTCTACTGTGACCACCAGGATCGACTCTGGCATATGCACACCCCCGAAACCACCTTACAGCGTGTCAAAGACGGTGCCCAGATGCACGTTCAGCCCGCAGATGGGGTATCACTGATTCAGATTCCGCTCACACCCTGGGGAGCCTACTTCCCCGGCCTCCGCCTGCTGGCCCAACTCGACTCTCGCTCGATCCAAGATCAGCTACAACGCTTCCTTAGTGACGATCCACGCTGTCAGCAGGTCTGGGATCGTCTCACAACCCGCCAGCGCGATGTCTTGCAGGCGTTTGCGAAGGGATTACGTCCGGATCAGGTTGCCGATCAGCTCTCGATCTCATTGAGCACCGTGAATTCCCACAAAACCACCATCCTGGCAGAATGCCGCATTGCCTGGAATATCTCCGCTGCAGAATCCCTCGACTACCGGTTTCTCCGCGATCACTTTGCCGGCTTTGTGGAACGAGTATAGCAGAGCGTGTGCGATGAATAATCACAAGGGGTGATGATTGTTTTTCAGTAGTAGTGGTGAGGTGGATGCAGGGTGGAAGGGGTAGTATGGAGGGTGAGGGGAAATCGCATCAGATGCCGTTTTCTACAAGGAGAGTATAGTGACAACTCAACCTACCATTCAGGATCGTTATAAGAGCGATCATTTGTTTTTGCTGGTGGGCACAAACCCGCTGCCGAATTTCGTAGCAGCAACATTGATGTTGAAATCGCAGGGA
>NZ_DAOUBI010000236.1:0-15918 GCF_034432675.1 Chloroflexus sp.
CGAAACGTGCCGCAGCAGCGATGTTTCGGATAGGTTTTCAGGGGGTATACGCGGTCGGTACGCGGTCGCAGGTCATCCTGGCCTGGCGTTCGGGGTGGGGTCCTGGCAGCAATGGGACGTATGTGCCCGGCCTGCGGCGAGCTGTCCGCCGCGCTGGCCGGGACCGGGGCAGACAGACGGCGTGGGTGATGAGCGCCGCTGCGGGCGGTGATGGTCACACCGTTCGTGCGGATGCTCTTGTTCCACCCGTGCGACGTGGCGGGACGCTGGTGCATCCTGACCGCCGAGCGTGCGCTGATCGCGTCGCTCACGCTCGCCTGGATGGCTTGTTCGGGTAACGTTGGCAGAGCGCAACGGTGCACGCGGTGATGAAGCGCACGGTTGGCGACAGGCTCCGTTCGCGCAAGCGCAGTCTGCCGCGGCGTGAGCCGATGAGCAACGGATTGGTCTCCACCATCTATCGGTACCTGCGTCTCGATGTATCCGATCGTTGCAACAGAGCACTTTTCAGATACAATACTCTCCGCATGAGCAGATACGCTTCGTTTGTCATCTGCGCTGTTGCTTTGTCATGACTGATACACGAGGTTGCTATGATCCGCATGTTGCACCTGGCCGATCTTCATCTTGGGGTTGAAAATTACGGTGCTCTTGATCCACGACGTGGATTGCATTCACGATTGATTGATTATCTCGACCGGCTCGATGAGGCGATTACTATCGGTCTCGATCATCACATAGATCTTTGTCTGATCGCCGGCGATGTGTACAAAAACCGCTCACCGAATCCAACCGTGCAGCGTGAATTTGCCACCCGGATTCGTCGTTTGCGCGAAGCAGGGGTAGCTGTCGTGATTCTAACCGGTAACCACGATACTTCACCGGCGCAGGGTCGTGCGCATTCGGTCGAGATCTTTGCCACCCTAGCGTTAGAAGGGGTAACGGTGGCCGATCGGCCACGGATGCATCGCATCGAGACGCGCAGCGGTCCGCTCCAACTGATTGCAGTACCCTGGGTTACGCGCCAGATGCTGTTAACACGCGAAGAGATGGTTGGGGCATCGTTTGCGACTATCGAATATGAGATACGGCGCCGACTTGAACAATTCATCGAACACTCGGTTGAACAACGTGATCTCTCCCTTCCCACGGTGCTGGCGTTTCATGGCACTGTTGAAGGCGCACAACTGGGTGCCGAGCGCACGATGATTCTCGGCCATGATCTGAGTCTTCCTAGTTCAGTCCTGGCGCAACCGGGGATTGATTACGTTGCACTGGGGCATATCCATCGCCATCAGGTGCTAACCCGACAGCCACCAATGGTTTACCCTGGTAGTATCGAGCGAGTTGATTTTGGTGAACGTGACGAACCAAAGGGGTGTGTGCTGGTCGAACTAGCACCCGGCCAGGCGGACTGGCGATTTGTACCGTTAGCGGCGCGCCCCTTTGTCAGCATCGAACGTGATCTGCGACGGAGTAGTGATCCAGTGCAGGCACTGCAAACCGCCATTGAGCGCCATAACCTGCGCGATGCCGTGGTGCGGGTAGAGGTCGAATTGACGCGCGAGCAGGCGGCCCTGTTGCGCGAAGAACAGGTACGCGAGTGGCTACGGGCAGCAGATGCTGCGGTCATTGCAGCAATTGTGTTCAATGTTGAGCGACCGGCCCGGCAACGTTTCGCCGGCGTTGCCGAAGCTCTGGGTGAAGGACTGACACCACTCAAAGCGTTAGACCTCTACCTCAAAAGTAAACAGGTGCCACCGCAGCGGATTACTCAATTGTTAGCTGCTGCTCAAGAGCTGATGGATGGCGTTGAGTAGGATGTGACGTAGGCATCATGCGGCATGGATTGGTCAGATCATTGATGTCTGTTTCGTGTAGTTATCATTTCAGCATGATCTACGAATACTGAACATATGATCGGACATTGATCGATTTCTCAGCAATTATAACGGATCTCTCATACCTCCGGTTGCTTCTTTTACCAGTTCATAATCTTGTGAACGTATTATTGCAGGTGTTAGCAGTTCGCTGCTGTTCATATCCAGCATGAATCTTACACAGGCAGGTGTCATCATGGTTGGCATTGGCGTCATTGGGTATGGCTCCTGGGGCCCCAATCTCGTCCGCAATTTTGCTCAGGTCGCCGGCGCACGGGTTACCGCGGTGTGTGATCAGCGTGCCGAACGACGGGCGCTGATCGAACAGATATACCCGTCGATCCAAACCTATGCTGATCGCTGATCTATTGCGTAATCCGGCGGTCGATGCGGTGGTTATCGCCACGCCGGTCTCCTCACATTTTGAATTAGCCCTGATGGCTTTACAGGCCGGTAAGCACGTGTTGGTTGAGAAACCATTTACCGCTACTATCGTTCAAGCCGAGCGATTGGTTGAGGAGGCTAAGCGCCGTGGATTGATACTGATGGTTGATCACACCTTGCCTCCACCGTCCGCCTGGGGATAGCTGACATCCTGGAAAGGGCAGCGTTTGCGTCAGTGTGGCTATGCGGTGATCGGTTGGGATATTTATCCTGGAGATTGGAAGGTGCCGGAAGTGCCGGCAGAACGTTTGGTTGCGCAGATCAAGCCATTGATCAGACCCGGCTCGATTATCTTGATGCACGACGTGGTCTCGCATCAGAGTTCGTTGGGAGCAGACAGAGGCAGCACGGGCCGTGCATGTATCGACCTCATGGCTCTGTGATGAGGGGACATGAGATTGTAGAGATCCAGATTTGCTGGGTCTACCGGCGTATGCCAAGCCACATGATATAGTAGTTAGCTTCTATATCAGAACAGCGGCTGGTAACGTGTCGTGTTCTGGTATGAAGGTAAGCCTGATACCAGAAGATGAGAAGGTATCTAGCAAGGAGGAGGGGATGAGTTTGCCGACGATGAGTGCTGTTATCTGTACCCGCAACCGGGGTGAGCGTATTCTGGCCGCAGTCGAAAGTATTCTGGCTAACGATCATCCCGCTTTTGAACTGATTGTTGTTGATCAAAGCACCGATGAGGTGACGGGGAATTCGTTACGGCGCTTCTACCATGACCGGCGTTTACGTTACATTACCACGCCGACCAAGGGATTGGGGCTGGCCCGCAATATTGGTTTACAACTGGCTCGTGCACCGCTGGTGGCGTTTACCGATGATGATTGCCGGGTGCCATCAGACTGGCTACGTATCATTGAAGACGAATTTCGGCGTGAACCGCAGGCGGCAGTACTGTTCTGTAATGTATTTGAGGGGCCACACGATACCAGTGCCGGTTTTATCCCCTGCTATAAGCTTCGTCAACGTGTTGTAGTGAAGACGCTCTGGCAAAAATGCCGTGCCCATGGGCTGGGTGCCGGGATGGCGGTGCGTCGTGAGCCGGTGTTGGCCATGGGTGGTTTTGATGAGGCGTTGGGTGCCGGTGGACGGTTTCCATCTGCAGAAGATGACGATATTGCGGTACGGGCCGTTGATCACGGCTGGTATGTCCTTGAAACCCCTGCGACTTTTGTTATTCACGATGGCTTTCGTACCTGGCGGGAAGGCAGGGAACTCGCTGCGCGCGATTGGGAGGGCTGGGGTGCTTCGCATATTAAGCTGTTGAAAGCTGGTCGGTGGCAGGCCGGCATCATGCTTCTGTACGCATTGAGACCCGCGCTGATCGAGCCGCTATTGCCGGTTCTCCGCTTGCAACGACCGCGTGGATTAGGGCGATTCGTGGCTCTAGTTCGTGGTTGTCTGCGGGGCCTGGCCTATCCAATGAACCGCGAGCTCCTTGTCTATCAAGGGATAACAGGGGTGCCGGCAATTGTTGATCGATCGCTGTAGTGTGGAGTGATCATTGTCTCAACCACCGTCACCCTGTCCTCCTTAGTACCGGTAATTATTGACTGTTCGTTGTAGTGTGGAGAGAAACATATGCTGGTTTCAGTCATTATCGCAACGAAGCAGCGCCCACAGCCGTTATACGATGCGGTGCAGAGTGTTTTTCAGAGCACGTATCAGGAGTTTGAGTTGTTCGTGATTGATCAAAGTCCTGATAATGCCAGTGAGGTGATTCTCTTGCCATTCCACAGTGATCCGCGCTTCCATTATCTGCTCAATCGGCGTCCCGGCTTCGGGGCTGCAAGTTCACGGAATCTGGGGATTGCGGCGAGTCATGGCGGGATTGTCGCGCTGATTGATGATGATGCGGTTGTGAAACCCAATTGGCTGGCCTAGATTGTTGCCGAATTCAGCGCGGATCCAGAATTTGATTTTATTGCCGGCGGCTCAGTGCACCGCCATATGACCAGACGGCTGGTTATACGCCGGAATTTGAGGCATGGCCGTACCTGTCACGCTGGCACTTTCCGCTGCACGTTTCAGGTGCTAACTTTAGCATGCGACGACGCCTGTTTGATCGAGTTGGTGGCTACGATGAGTTTTGTGGCCCTGGGAGCCGTCTGCAGGCATCAGATGATACCGATTTGTGTTGGTGGATTGTGCGGAGTGGCGCTCGCTACAAGATTTGTCCGCATACTGAAAAATTGTGTCAAATGATAGTACCCTTCTTTGATACTGCCTCTGTATAATACGCTCATGATGGAAATAGAGCAGTTACTATCCGATCTTTGTGCTAGTCAATGCTCTCAGATTCAGTGCAGAAGACTCAACTATGTCGCTCCCTACTATAAGCGTGGTCATCTGTACGAGTGATCGTGGTGGGACTGTTGCGGACACCGTCGCAAGTATTCTCGCAAATGATCATCCGGCCTTTGAGGTGTTCGTGATCGATCAGAGCAGTGATGCAGGGACCGCTCAAACATTACAACAGTTTCATCATGATCGACGCTTTCACTACCTGCCTGTACGCTTCAAGGGTTGGGCGAAAGGTCACAATCTCGGTCTGCGTATCGCACGTTCACCCCTGCTCGCAATTACCGATGATGATTGTGTGGTACCACCAGATTGGTTGCGAATACTGGAAACCGAGATGGGAGCTGAGCCGCGCACAGCCGTGCTCTACTGTAACGTTTTGCCAGGTCCCCACGACCCCAGCGCCGGGTTTGTCCCTGGCTTTCAATGCACCAGACGTGTCGTCGTCAATACCCTGCGCGAGAAATGGTATGTACGGGGCATTGGTGCCGGGATGGCCATTCATCGAGAACGAATTCTGGCGATAGGCGGTTTCGACGAGAGTCTGGGGCCAGGTGGCACGTTTAAGTCGGCAGCGGATGTCGATATTGCCATTCGCGCCATCCTGGCCGGCTGGTCGGTGGTGGGAACACCGGCGACATCGGTCATTCACTACGGGTTTCGTACCTGGCAAGAGGGCCGCCGTCTGACAGTGCGCAATTGGGAAGGTTTAGGTGCGGCATTTATCAAGCCTGTAAAGGCCGGTTACTTCGAGGCCGGTATATTGCTCTGGTATGAGTTGCAGCCGGTATTGTTTGAGCCGCTGTTATCTCTCTCGCATTTGCAGTGGCCTCACGGTTTAGGGCGCTTTGTCGCCTTTATGAGAGGGTGTCTGCGTGGATTGCTTCATCATATAGATCGAAAAAGATTGGTTTATCTATAGCTAAAACTGAAATAATTGAGACTGTCGATTATCTGGTCGATTAGTCTGTGTAATCAGAGCGTTATCTCATTCATCAGACGCAATGAATGTCACTACAAAGACTGCATCAGCAGCCATAGGTATCTTGCTCGTGGTTGTCGCTGTGCTGGAGGGAATGAGAGAGCTGGTAGTCTGGGTCAGTGTTACCTCCATCGTGCTAGTATGCGCCATGCTATCGACACCAATGCCGGTGATCGGTTGGTCGAAATCGGTAGTATTAATAGACACCAAAATGGTATCGGATAAGGTTGGTGTAGGAATTGGTTGCCCAAAATCACTCTGATTGGGTCGGCGAGACCAGCCATACCCGCTGGTTATGATGATGAGCCAAAGGAGAGCAGGAAAGCGAAATAGCGGCATACGTACTCCGTAACTGCATAGATGTTCAATTTCACCATATCATTGAAAGCTGAGATTTGGATAAGAAATCAGCAACGAAACTGTCAGCTTGCAAGAACAGTTTGTTTAGAATCCATTCATCTCAGTCAGGTAATGTACGTATGGCAGAATAGGGAGGAACAGATATGCCATCACGTCGGCCAACCGACATTGCAAGCGATATTCTGGCGGTGTTGCGGGCACGCTGGTATCTCCGCAACGCGACACTAGGGCCACGAGTACGGTTATGGGGGCGGCCGGCAATCAGTAATTATGGCCAGCTTATTATCGGTGAGCGAGCGCGATTGGTTTCAACGATTGTACCACTTGAACTGGCTGTGGCTTATGGAGCGCGATTGGAGATTGGTCAGGGGACGTTTATCAACTACGGTTGTTCAATTGCAGCAACTGAACTAGTACGTATCGGGCCGTGTTGTAATATCGGTACCTACGCTATGATTATGGACAACGACTTCCACCGCCTGGAGCCAGAGCGACGCCAGGAACGTCCGCCATCAGCTCCAATTATTCTGGAAGAGAACGTTTGGCTCGGTGGGCGGGTAACGGTATTGAGCGGTGTGACAATTGGTGCCGGTAGTGTAGTCGGTGCCGGTAGTGTGGTGACCAAAAGCATTCCGCCGCGTTCATTGGCAGCAGGAGTCCCGGCACGTGTGATTAGACAGTTATAAGCGTATGAATCTGAAGCCTTCACTCAGTGTCAGCATTGTTATTCCGACCTACAATCGGTTAGCTCACTTGCAACGGGTGCTGGCGGCTGTTGGCAGTCAGCGTTATCCGCACGATCAGTTTGAAGTGATTGTTGTCTCGGATGGATCCACTGATGGGACGGCTGAGTATGCGCAGCGATCGCACTTTCCGTTCAAGTTCACCTTCATTCAACAAGACAATGCAGGTCCGGCAGCGGCACGGAATCGCGGTGTCGCAGCGGCCAGCAGCCCTCTGGTGCTGTTTCTGGATGATGATGTCGTGCCGGTACCGGATTTAATCAACGAACACCTTCGTTGGCATGCCGGACATCCCAATCGCGTTGTCATTGGCACGATGCTCACTCCTCCTGACGCTAAACTATTGCCCTGGGTGGCATGGGAGCAGGCAATGCTAGAGAAACAGTATCGGGCGATGACCAGTGGTATCTGGCCGGCAACGGCACGACAATTTTACACGGGCAATACATCATTGGCCCGTCAATTGATTCTGGATGCGGGCGGGTTTGATGAGCGCTTTCGGCGTGCTGAAGATATCGAGCTGGCATACCGTCTAGCGAAGTTAGGGATTGAGTTTGTCTTTGCGCCGCAGGCAACCGGCTATCACTACGCCGAGCGTAGTTTTGCTTCGTGGCTGACCACACCGTACACCTATGGACGTAACGACATTATTTTTGGTCGCGAGCAGCAGGTTGATCTGATTGATTTCGTGCGCCGTGAATTTGCGCAGCGTAATCGGCTTACCCGCTGGCTGGTGCAGGCACTGCTTGATCGTCCACAGGCCAGTGCCGTGGCATTAGCTGTGATGCCGCAGGTGGCACTCTTGGCACACCGTCTGCTAGGGGAACGAGGTAGTCGTCCAATCTACAGTGCCATATTCAACCTTCGTTACTACCAGGGCGTAGCCGATGAATTAGGTGGACGTGATCATTTGTTGACAGTGCAACAGGTGCTGAAAACGGCTCGAACCTGAAGGAGCGACCGATGATCGATCTCTTTTTGCAAGATGCACGACGTTGGGTGATCCCTGGACAGATCAGCACGGAGCCGCTGCGCCTACACCAGATTTTGCGTCTGTTGCTTTGTCATCTTCCTCTACGGGCGATGCTCTGGTTTCGCTTCGGTTCCTGGTGTAAGCAGCGTGGAATTCCGTTCATTCCCGGTTACGTTCAGCGTCGCATCTATCGACGATACGGATTGGAGATTGTGGTTGGGGCCGACATTGGGGGTGGTTTATACATTGCTCACCCGGTAGGCACCGTTATTGCACCGCAGCGGATAGGGCGTAATTGTTCGGTCATCGCTGCTGTAACAATTGGGATGCGTAATGAATGGAAGTTTCCTGTTATTGGCGATGAGGTCTTTATCGGTGCCGGTGCCCGGGTGCTGGGTGGAATAACAGTCGGCGATAGGGCGCAAATTGGGGCAAATGCCGTCGTGATTCGTGATGTGCCGGCCGGCGTAACCGTCGTTGGAATTCCGGCACGAGTGGTGAAGAGTGGGGCTGAATTGGCGAATGGTACGGTGTCTGATCAGATGCCTCTTCAGTCACAGTCAACGCCGTAGGATTGGTTTGATGATACGTGGCCTCTTTGTTCTGGAACAGCATCTTGGTCATCAAACATATGCCGAGAACCTACGTTTTGGTCTAGCTTATCAGGAGGAAATTGATCCCTGCTGGGCGACAATAACGTATGTAGGGGATGGCTGGCTTGAGCGTCTGCCGCTGCCACAACATTTACGAGGGACACTACGTGGGCGACAACAGGTTCGGCATATGCTCCGCTCCACCCGCTATGACGTCGCCCTGTTCAATACCCAGGTACCGGCAGTTCTGGCCGGGAAGATGATAACGCAACGACCCTATGTGATCGCAACCGATATTACGCCACGGCAATATGATGCGATGGCATCGTTCTATCACCATCGTGCTGATCACCCAGGTCTCATTGCTGCCATGAAACATCATCTGAATGTCCAGGTATTTCAACGAGCAGCGTGGGTTCTGCCCTGGTCGCAATGGGTACGCGATTCACTTATTCGCGATTATCACGTAGCTCCAGAACGTATTCGAGTGATTCCACCTGGTATTGATCTGACGCGCTGGCAGCCTCGCCGCGAGCGAGCGGCTGGACCTCTGCGAATCCTTTTCGTAGGTGGTGACTTCGTGCGTAAGGGTGGGCCGACATTGCTGGATGCGGTCAGGCGGTTAACGACTCCGGTGGAGCTGCACATCGTGACGCGCAGCCTGCTCGAACCAGCAGAGGGTGTCTTTGTGTATCACGATGTAACGCCAAATTCACCACGTTTGATAGAGTTATACCAACAGGCTGCCTTGTTTGTTTTTCCGACACGGGCTGAAGCGTTCGGGATTGCGGCAGTGGAGGCAATAGCGTCTGGGGTACCGGTGATCACAACGCCGGTTGGTGGCCTGCCCGATATTGTGCGGGATGGGGTCAATGGTTTTCTGGTACCACCTGACGAACCAGAAATGCTGTCAGCACGTTTGCAGTTGCTGATCGATCAGACAGAACTACGCTTGCAGATGGCAGCAGCAGCACGGCGTCACGCCGAAATCTATTTCGATGCGATCAAGAATGCAGCCCAAATTGCCGAATTGATGGTGCAGGCAGTAGCGCAGGCCAGGAGAGTTTGGGCCACCCATCCTGGTAGATGAAGTCGGTATTGAGCCAGGATCGTTACCCTATGCTTCCACTGCGTACTTGTCTAACCGTGTCTCGCACAACGTGTACCGTTAGTAGCAGATCACCAGCGCTTACAACATCATCCGCGAGTATCCGCCATATCCGCGTCCATCCGTGTGCCGCAGGTGTTCACCACAGATACTCGCGGATGGAGCGGATATTCGCGGATTGCACCATCGCTACTGCCTTTTCATAAGGCACTGTATCGCAGCAGCCGATCACCGGTACTTCCGACAGAATCCGCGTGCCTCCGCCATATCCGCGTCCATCCGCGTGCCAAAACTCAGCACTACGGCAATGCCCATACACTGATCCCGCGCACGTGCCAGTCTGCACCCCACCAGCGATCACCACGAAATTCGATCTGTGTAACCCCGGCTGGAATGGGCATCCAGAAGTTGCGGAAGTGTTCGTCTTTGAAATAACGGCTGTCTTGAGCCTGTAAGTGCGCCGGTTGCCAGGCACCGCCATTAAATCGAATCTGAAGATTAGGACCAATGCCACTGAAGCGCAGGTAGGCATTGGCAGGGGCCGGTGCCGCTAGCGTGACTGATGGATTGGCGCGATCAGCGTAGCGACGATTGGCAGCGATCATCGTAAATGGACGACTCGGGCTGATGGTGACATTGTCCCAGTGCCAGGTGCCCGGTCGACAGGGAGATTTACAATCTTTGAGTGGATTGTATGAGTGATGACCAAACTGTACGACCCCCTGATCCCATCCCAGATCGGCAATGCTGGTTTCCACCCAGTAGAAATTGTAGGCCGGCATCCCAAACCTGATCCTGGTACGCGAAATCTGAAGCTCAAAGGTGTCGCGGCGGGTGGCGCTTGGTTCCAGGAAGCGCTCATACGGAATAGCAACCCCCTGGATAACCGTGGGCTGGAAATTGCGGTAGACGATTACATCGAAGAAGTTTCCACTGAGGTCCATCCGCACCTGTACACCATTACGTGGCGGCCCACTCAAATCAACTTCCATATCAAAGGGCAGTTGCAGGTGATCGCTATACGGACTGATCCAGAGATCGATCCAGTCGCGCAGACTGGTGCGCAGCGTGGAGACATCGAAACGGATGGTTGCGGTGCCACCACTGAAATCAACCAGATGGTTAGGGGTGAGATAGATCATGCCATAGCCGCTGGCTTTGATCGCCGTCATAATGTGGTTGCGGCACTGGTAAACAGCATCTTCGTAACGATTGATCGTATGGGTTGCCGGGGCTGGTGTACAATCAGGACCGTGTTCAGCGGACATTTCTTCAAGCTGATACCAGGTATTCACATCGCGTGAGTGGACAGCGACATCCCAGTGATCGGGGTCCCAGCTTTGTGGTTTCACCGGCTCACCGGTAAATGTTTCGGTAAATATCGATGGCTTTACGATAATAGGGATAAATTGACGATAGCCTCTGTTTGCAACAACGGTTAGTGAAGGCTGCCAGGTTAACCAGAGTATCCCACTCAGCAGGCAGATGGTTGAAACAATTAGCCAGTATCTTCGTTGCATCAAAAATCTCCGTCTGCATCACCAACAATGCTCTATCGGTGTTTCGGCAAGACCTGCATTGTGGTGGTGATCGGTAGTGATGTCCAATATCAGAGGGGGAGGGTGGATGATACTGGTGCATCACTACCAATCTTTATGTCGCGGCTAATGATTATAAGTAACGGCCATAACCGAAATGTATCCGAACAATCCTTGATCATCGTGTCGTTAAGGGAATGTAGACTATCGAACGTAGAATCTGCACCTCGTGTGGTACGGCATTGCTCAGGCTACGCACTGCTGCCTGTGCATCCGACCATTGTCCGGTGCCATCGTTCACGTTGAAATACGGCCATACCCATGCGCCGGCATAGCAATTCGCATGGAGTTCGGTCAGGAGTTGGGCAGGAGTACGATTCGTGCCGACTGCATTGGCCGGTAGTTCACCAACCACAACCGGTTTGTCGAAGCCCGCCTCGTACCAGTCGTTGAAGAGAGGCGAGTAACTCCAATACTGCTCATCGCCGTTCATCCAGCCGTAGTAATGAATCTGGTAAAAGTCGAGATACCCTTGCGGGTCGTATGCGGTCAGCTCTGCATCACGCCAGAAATTACCGCTGGCGCCGAGGACTGTGCTACTGTTCCATTTCATCGATGCACTACCGACAGTTGTTAACTGGTTTGAATTGCGGTGAATAGCGCCGGAAATCTCGGCGATAAATCGCTGCATTTGGGCCAGCGTCACCGGTTGCGCAATCGTGCCGGGCGGTGTGAAATGCGGCGGTTCGTTAATGCCAAATTCCGGCTCATTGAAAATATCCCACGCTAGCACGTTCGGATGGGTGCCTATCGTATAACCACTGTTGCCAACCGGGTAGCGCAGCATCGGCAAGAGCGCGTTGTTGATAAAAGAGGCACGTTTGGCGCTGTCCACGATCAGATCGCGATGACCACCCGCGTGATCGCCGCGTGCCGTAGCCGTTGAGTCGGCGAAGAGCATATCAAAGCTCCAGAGATTGAACACAAGATAGATATTCTCTTCAGCCGCAATTTGTATCGCGCTAGCTAGGCTAGGAAGAAAGGTAGCATCAAAACCGGTGACGGCACCACCGCTCGTGGAGTCAAACTCAGGTGCGCCACGGCCATCGGCAAAGAGCCACCAGCGGACTGTGTTTGCCCCCTGTTGCCGGAGGGCACGGAACATGGTACGGGTGGCGTTGGCGTCGTAGGTGTGCTGACCCCATTCTTCTACAGTGCCGAAATCAGCACTGAAACCACCGTTGAGCCATGGGACATTTGCCCCCAGTAAAAACCAGCGACCGCCAAAACGCGGAATCAGGTGGGAACGATCAAACGGACAGTTAGCTGGTGTGGCAGTAGTTGTTGGGATATGCGACAAGACACTCAAGATAAAGAAGGTGCAAAGTGCTAATCGGAGTATGCGGGCCATATGAGCCTTTCCTGCGATGCTTGAGTCACACTCATCTGTATGCCCGCAGTCAGGTTAGCACTAGATGAATAAAATGTCATTATGTTGCGACTAGGTATATAGTCCTAAAAACATCGCTCATGTGTTTGCATGAGTGTCGGTCAGTCGCTGTAAAACGGCAGCAACTCGATCCAACGCCTCATCGAGTTGGGCACGTGGGCAGCCAAAGTTGATGCGAACAAAGCCTTCACCACCAGGGCCGAATGCCGCGCCATCAGAGAAAGCTACCCGCGCTTCGTTGAGGAAGAAGCGATATGGGCTAGTTGACAGAGGCAATTCACGGCAGTCAATCCAGCCGAGATAAGTGGCCTGGGGGATAGTGCAGCGAAGCGGAGCGAGTTCGGAGGTAACGCGCCTGACATAGTGATCGCGATTCGCTGTCAGATACTCCAACAACGCAGCCAGCCATTCAGCCCCGTGCTCGTAGGCAGCCAGTGCGCCGGCAAAGCCAAACACATTTACGTGGGGCACAATTCCGGCTGCGGCCCGACTCACCTGACGGCGCAATTCATGATTGGGAATGATCGCCATACTGCAACCAAGGCCGGGTAAATTGAACGTCTTACTGGGTGCTATGAGAGTAATAGTGCGGTCGGCGATGGCTGGATCGAGCGCTGCCAGTGGGGTGTGGCATGTTTCACCGAGCAACAAATCGCAGTGAATCTCATCGGAACAGATGATAATGTTATGGTCGAGACACATCTCGGCCAACCGGCGCAAGGTTGGCGGATTGTATTCGAGACCGACCGGATTGTGTGGATGGCTGAGCAACAAAAGTCGGGTTCGTTCATGAATTGCCGCTCGCAAGGCATCGAAATCGATAGTATAGGAAAGAATAGAACCAGAAATGCTGAGTGACAATTCACAGGTGTCGATCTGTCGTTGTTGATTACGGGGTGCGCTCAGGAAGGGTGGATAGGCTGGAGTGAGGGTCAGTACGCTATCACCAGGTTCCCCGAAAGCCCGGCAGAGGACATTAATCGCCGAAACCAATCCGGGCATGAAAAGGATGTGTTCAGGTTGAATATGCCACCGGTACAGATGAGCCATGCGCTCACAAATAACCTCAGCCAGGCGTTCAGGATGAGCGGGATACCCAAACACTGCGTGCGCAGCCCGTTCGTGAAGTGCAGCGACCACGGCCGGTGGCGAGGCAAAATCCATGTCGGCGACCCACATCGGCAAGACATCAGCCGGATACTGTTCCCACTTAATACTCCCGGTTCCCCGGCGAGGAATGATCTGATCGAAATTGAACCTGTTCACTGTTGCATCCTCTCGCAACAAAAGGCGCGTGGTAGTCGAACGTTCAGCCCACGCGCCAGACATCCATCACTTGTACATCACTACATTCGACCAAAGAAATCCATTTGTTGTTCCTGGTACTGACCCATCGAGCGATACTTTCGATAGCGTTCGCGCAACAGCGTGTCAATATCGCGTTGTTGCAGATCGGCCAGATGCACACGCAGACGTTCGCCGACGGTAGTAATGGCGGTTAAACGATCTGCGTGGGCGCCACCTGGCGGTTCAGGAATGACCTCGTCGATGATCTGTAAATCATAGAGATCGGCGGCAGTTAGTTTTAATGCCCGCGCTGCTTCGGGTGCTTTCGCAGCATCGCGCCACAGGATCGAGGCAGCTGCTTCTGGCGGGGCCACTGAATAAATGGCGTTCTCTTGCATCAAAATACGGTCGGCGACACTGATAGCCAATGCGCCACCACTACCACCTTCACCGATCACAACAGCGATGCTCGGAACACGCAGCGTTGTCATCAACATAATGCTTTCAGCAATCGCATTCGCCTGGCCACGCTCTTCTGAACTCTTGGTGGGGTCGGCAGCCGGTGTATCGACAAAACAGATGACCGGCAGGCCAAACTTCTCGGCGTGGCGCATCAAACGTTGAGCTTTGCGATAGCCTTCGGGATGGGGCATACCGAAGTTGCGTCGCATATTTTCGCGGGTATCGTTGCCCTTCTGATGCCCGATAACCATCACCGTTTGACCGGCAAAGGTTGCCATTCCACCGACCATCGCCGGGTCATCGCCAAAGCGGCGATCACCGTGCAATTCGACAAAATCCTCACACAGAGTAGTAATGTAATCCAGCGTGTGTGGCCGTTGTGGATGGCGAGCCAGCTGTACGCGATCCCAGGGTGTCAGTGATTGCGGGACAGTCGTTTCTTCCATTGTATGCCTCACACGCAATTACATAATCGCTTGTGGTAATGTTGCTCGTCGACCGGCAAGATCGGCTTTGGCAGGTGATGTCGAGCGCTGGCGGTAGAGACGCAGAATACGGGCCAGTGTGTCACGCATCTCGCTTCGCGGCACCACCATATCGATCATGCCATGTTCGAGCATAAACTCGGCGGTTTGGAAACCGGCTGGTAGTTTCTGGCGCATGATCTGCTCGATTAAACGCTTGCCGGCAAAACCAATGTTGGAACCCGGTTCGGCGATGATAATATCGGCTACCGAAGGATACGAAGCTGTCACACCGCCGTAACAGGGATCAACCAGCAGCGCAATATGGGGTTGGCCAGCAGCCGCCAATCGGGTGAGAGCCATTGTAACCTTAGCCATCTGCATCAGCCCGATCACCCCCTCTTGCTGACGAGCACCGCCAGAGGTGTTGATGGTGAGTAATGGGACGCCCAGTTCAGCAGCTCGTTCGGCAGAGCGGGCCATCTTTTCGCCATAGACACTGCCCATTGAAGCGCCCATAAAGGAGAAATCAGCCACTGCAATGCAAATTTGGATATTGCTGATAGCTCCAATGCCGGCAATCACTGCATCAGCCATTCCGGTGCGTTGTTGAGTTTTCGTCAGCTTGGCTGCGTAACTCTCCTCGCTGGCGACGAACCCCAGGGGATCAGTCGGTAATAAATTGGCATCCATTTCGCGGAACGAACCAACATCAAGGAGACCGAGCCACTCGTGGGCACTCAGGCGCATGTGATGACCGCATTTGGGGCAGACCTTCAGGTTATCGTTGAGCTGTTTTTTGTAGATAAGCTCACGACAGGAACTGCACTTCACCCACAGATCATCGGGGATTTGGGTGCTGTCTTGATCCTCACGCCCGGTAAACCCTTTTCGACTTAGGCGGAAGAATTCTTTCACGGTTCCCTGCACTTTCACTTGGCGCGTATATGCGCGTCTGCTGGTGATTTTATTCACAGTGAGTTCATTGGTATCTATTATAGCATGAGCCGTAAAGGGGGATTGAGGTAGAAACGAGGGTTTGCTTTTTTGATACTTCTGTATCAGATGTCGTTGGCTTTACGGTTCGCTGAAGAGGGTAACTGGTACTGCCTGCAGTAAGATCTTTTCCGGGAGCGAACGATCTTGCTGGATGAAGAGGGAGAAAAATCTCAAAATCACTCTCAGCACATAGTCCAGGGAGTTCGCGATATTACCTCATTCTGATGAGATAAATCTTATTGCGCTGTGTCCGCTTGACAAAACCGGCAGCTCTTGCTATACTTTCACCCGTCAATCGCTCCGGCGATGACACGGAGGACGGCCC